>CAZTLP010000025.1:0-16612 GCA_964614345.1 uncultured Gammaproteobacteria bacterium
TTACAGGATGTTCAACTCTTTTCTGGTTCAGTAAAAGAGAATATTACTATGGGTAGAACTGACATATCCGAAGAAGATATTATCAGGGCAGGAAAAATTTCTGGAGTAGAAGAATTTATAGGAAAAATGCCTGGAGGATATGACCTGATTTTATCTGACAGAGGGATGGGTCTTTCAGGTGGGCAAAGACAGGCTATTGCGATTGCTAGAGCCATAGTATGTAAGCCATCTCATTATATTCTTGATGAACCAACTTCTGCGATGGACATGAACTCAGAACAAGCTTTTATAGCTCAATTTAATCAAACCCTATCAGAATCAACATTGATAGTGGTGTCTCATAGAATGCCACTTTTAAATCTAGTAACTAGAATCATAGTTATGAATGAAGGACAGGTTGTTGATGACGGTCCAAGAGAAGAAATATTAAATAAACTTAGAACTCAGTAGAACTTTGGTAAATTATTAAGCTATTGATTATGTTAGAGAAATTTAGACAATTATTAGATAAGGTTTTTAAGGCATTATTCATAACCCCTAAACCTGACCTTATTCTGTACATTATTACTTCTTTTGTAATTATATTCTTTATCTGGGCAACAAATTCTGAATTAGAAGAAGTAACAAGAGGCAATGGTAAAGTAATAGCATCAAGTAAAGTTCAAGTGATTTCTAATCTAGAAGGGGGAATAGTAAGAGATATTGCAGTAAGAACTGGCCAAAAAGTATTAAAAGGCGAATTACTGATGAAAATTGATGATACGGAATTCCTCGGTCAACTTAGATCAGCTAAACAACAAAAAGAGTCTCTAGATCGAAATCTTAAATTATTGAATGAAGAAAAAGACATTCTAGAGCCTCTAGTCGAAAGTGGAGTAGAACCCAGAATCCAATTGATCAGACTTATGTCCAGAATTGCTACTGCAGATGCTGAATTTCAGTCTATAAGAGATCAATTACCTAATTTAGAAGATAAAGTAGTAAGAACATCAGTTTCAGCTCCCATGGATGGTATTGTTAATCAAATTTTAATAAATACTACAGGTGGTGTAGCTCAACCTGGTAGTCCATTATTAGAAATGATTCCTCTAGATGATGAACTTATTTTAGAAGTAGAAATTGCTCCTACGGATATTGCATTCGTTATAAAAGATCAAAGAGCAATAGTTCAGCTTAGTGCATTTGATTTCGCAGTATATGGAAGCTTAGAAGGAAAAGTATTAAATGTAAGTGCTGATACTGTAACAAAAGAAGATGGTTCTACTTGGTATATGTGTTTAGTTAGTATTCCAGCCGATGGAGCGACCACCATGAGTAGAGAAATTGATATTCTTCCTGGAATGCAAGCGACAGTTAATATAGTCAGTGGAAGTAAAACTATTCTTCAGTATTTGTTGCAGCCATTCACAAATATGAAAAATAAAGCCTTTAGAGAAAGGTAGTCTTCCTGTTTTATCAATTAAATATAGATTTTCAAAAAAAAGAAAATTTCAGGTTTGTTCTAAGAATAAACTGTATTTGCTAGTTTTATTAGTTCGTCTTTAATTGATTCATCAGGTAGATGAAATCTATCTACTTCCATGTCCCAATCAGAATTTATAAAATCCTTATATCCTTTTTTATACCAACTATCGTGTTCGTATTCTGAACTTGAATTTCTAGATATATCTAAATAAGTTAACCAAGTTTTTCGGTCTATTTCTTGTATATCTTCTATTAAATCTTTACATCGAGAATAATCCTTATTTAAATAACTAGCAAAAAACAATCGATTTAGCCATCTGTCACTATTGGTATCTCCAAGAGGCATAGGATCTAATCTCAAGGCTTTTTCAATGATTTCAATACTTTTTTCAATTTCCTCAGTTCTCATTAGAGCATCTGCGTAAATAGACAGAACTGCTGAATTATTTGGATTAGCATTATAAGCTTTAGTTGCAAATGTCTTGGTTTGGTCAAAATCGTGAAGCGTAAGATGAACTTCCCCCATCAGTCTATTCGCATTCCAATCATTATTGTTCAGTTCTATTCCTTTATTTAAAGTTTCTAGCAATTCTCCCATAAATTCATCTGTTCTTTCTTGAAAGCCTAAAGCTAATGCTTGACCCATCGAACAAGCTTTCCAGGAGTAGGGCATGGGATTAGTGTTATCGGCCTCTATCGCAGCTTCTAAGGCCTTAATAGATTCAGCATTAGCTTCCTTACTAAATTTTTGGTTAAGAGCTCTACCTTTAAGAGTTAATTCATAAGAAGTCATGTTCTCTGTAGGTTTTCTATTCGCCCTGTGCAAACTAGATAATTCAATTTCACCAATCATGGAGTTTATAATTTTTGTAACAATTTCATCTTGAATTTCAAATATATCTTTTTGCACTTCGTCATATTTGTTACTCCAAATAATATTTCCATCTTGCATTTCTGATAATTCAACAGATATTCTTATTCGATCGCCAGTGGCTCGTATGCTGCCTGAAACTACAAAATCAAAATCCCATTCATCTTTAAATGATTGAGTGTTGTAATCTTTATTTCTGAAGCTGAAACACGTCTTTCTTGAGGCAACTTCAATTTCTTTTATCATTGAAAATTCTGTAATTAAATCTTCAACAATTCCATCAACTAAAAAAGCTCCTTCTTTATCTTCATTAAGGTTTTCAAAAGGAATTACAGCAAGTTTTTGTTTGTATGTTGGATCAAAAGATATTGGCGGTTTAGATTGAGTTGATGACTGAGAAGATGAGTTATCTTTTGTCATAAAATAAGAGATAAAAATGACAATAGGGAAGAATACTAAAACTGTAATAAACAGGAACTGCATAACAGTTTCAGTTTGATAACCAAAAGTATCTATTGTTGATACATTTGAAAAAACTACGCTGGCTAATTGGATCAAAGCTATGCTGCCAACAACATAAGCAGTAACTGCCTTCCAAACCTTAATAAATATTGCTTTAACCATAGATAATCTAATTTCAGTAAATACTACATTATTGTTATTCAGAGTAGAAGTAACAACTCAGCTTATATATCTAACAATTTACTCTCAAAGCTATATATAGATAGTTTTTTGCCTAAGTACGCTATATAAAGATATATATATTCGTATAATATATATTATGTTAAATTAATAATATAAGTCCATTTAAGGCTAGATTTATCTCTTCTACCCCATTACGTAATGTTTATATACACGTAGTACAATGCGCCCTCTATGAAGCCTCTAGAAGGAATTAAAGTTATAGACCTCACTCATATGTTAGCTGGCCCCTATGCTGGAATGGTAATAGCAGATTTAGGCGCTGAAGTTGTTAAAGTTGAACCCTTAGGTACTGGAGAAATGACTAGAAGCCTGTTAGCTGAAGATCCTAATAACTCCTTTAAAGGATTTGGTGCCTATTTTCTGACTCTCAATAGAAATAAAAAAAGTGTTTCACTAGATCTTAAAAATTTAGATGGTCTAAATGTTTTTTATGATTTAGTTAAAAAAGCTGACGTAGTTCTAAATAATTTCAGTGCAGGAGTAGTAACAAAGCTAAAAATAGATTTTGATCATTTAAGTCAAGTTAACCCTAAAATTGTCACTTGTTCAATAACAGGATTCGGTGAAACAGGTAATCATTCCTCTAGACCGGCTTATGATCAAATAGTGCAAGCTTACAGTGGTGGAATGTCTATTACAGGACCAGATGCTTCAACCCCAACAAGAGCTGGAATCCCTATAGGAGATCTTGGATCTGGTTTGTTTAGTGTAATTGGAATACTTTCTGCCCTGCTTTCACGTGAAAAGACAGGTAAAGGCCAACATCTAGATCTTTCTCTACTAGATGTACAAATTTCTCTTTTGACTTATATGGCAACAATGCAAACTCTATCAGGTGTAGATCCTGAACCTATAGGTAATGCTCACTTTGTGCATGTCCCCTATAACAGTTTTACAACAAAAGATGGTTTCGTAGTAATTGCAGTAATAACCGATGCATTTTGGGAAGAGCTATTAAATATAGTTGATTTAGACAGTTTAAGAAAAGAAGAATTTAAAAATTCACCTGGAAGATTAAAAAATCAAAACTTTATAGAAGCAGAATTAAATAAGAAGCTCTCTACGCAAACTTCACAACATTGGATTAATGCTCTTAATTCAGCAAAAGTACCTTGTGCTCCAATTAACAGCTTTAGTCAGGCATTTACTGATGAACAAGTAGTTCATAGGAAGATGCTTGTTGAAGTTGAACATCCAGATGGAGGAAAAGTAAAAATGCCAGGTAATCCTATCAAACTCTCATATACCAATGAACATTCTTTCTCCCCTCCTCCTCATTTAGGCCAGCATACAAAAGAGACACTAACTGATTGGTGTAATTACTCCGAGTCAGAAATAAAAGATTTAATTGAGAAAAAAGTTATAGCAACTTAATGTAAAATGATTCTGTCGACTAGGAAGCTTAAAAAAGCAATAAAAACTATTATTAAGAACAGTATTAGTAGAAGTTTCCAAAATTTAAATTTTTTTTCATCCATGTTGAATTTTGATTAATTATAGCTACTAAGGCAAAATCTATTATATATGGCAAAACAAGACCTGATAGAAATGGATGGAGAGGTTATAGAAACTCTTCCTAACACAACTTTTAGAGTTAAATTAGAAAACGAACACGTTGTTACAGCGCATATATCAGGTCGTATGCGAAAGAATTACATAAGAATTCTTACAGGCGATAAGGTAAAAGTTGAAATAACACCTTATGATCTGTCTAAAGGCAGGATTATTTTTAGGGAAAGATAAAGTTAGGATACTTTGTCTTTATCTTTAATTGATTCTTTAAATTTTAGAGACAACCCATCCTCTTCCTGATCTACATAAACAACCCCTCCTCTTGAAGAGAATTGACCAAAAAGAATTTCTTCTGCTAAAGGTTTTTTTATTTTTTCTTGAATTAGTCGTTGCATAGGTCTTGCACCCATGGTCTTGTCATATCCTTTGTCTGCTATCCAGTCTCTTGCTTGTTCTGACACTTCTAACTGAACCTTTTTCTCATCTAGTTGGGCTTGGAGCTCAACAAGGAATTTATCAACTACAGTTTTAATAACATCAATATCTAATGGATTGAATGGAATAATCGCATCTAATCTATTCCTAAACTCTGGTGAAAAAGTTTTTTTAATAATCTCTGCACCATCACTAGTATGATCTTGGGTATTAAATCCCATAGATGCTCTACTCATGTCTTGAGCACCTGCATTAGTAGTCATAATCAACACTACATTTCTAAAATCAGCTTTGCGACCATTATTGTCAGTTAAAGTACCATGATCCATAACTTGTAAAAGTATGTTGAATACTTCTGGGTGTGCCTTCTCTATCTCATCAAGTAGGATTACTGAATGCGGATGTTTTGTTACAGACTCAGTTAATTGACCACCCTGGTCATAACCAACATATCCAGGAGGAGCTCCTATCAACCTAGAAACGGTGTGTCTTTCCATATATTCAGACATATCAAATCTAATAAACTCGATTCCCATAATTAAAGCTAATTGCTTTGATACTTCAGTTTTTCCAACTCCAGTTGGACCAGAAAAAAGAAAAGAACCTACGGGTTTTTCAACTAAACCTAGGCCTGCTCTAGAAAGTTTTATTGAAGCTGATAGGCTACTTATAGCCTGATCTTGACCAAAAATTACTCTTTTAAGGTTTTCTTCTAGTTTCTCTAAAGACACCTTGTCTGAAGAAGACACAGTTTTTTCTGGTACTCTAGCAATTGAAGCTACTATTTTTTCTACATCTATTTCAGATATAGTTTTTTTTCTTTTGGACTTAGGTAAAAGTCGTTGTCTTGCACCTGCTTCATCTACAACATCAATTGCCTTATCTGGTAAATATCTATCATTTATATATCTTGAAGAAAGCTCAGCTGCTGCCTTCAAAGAATTTTCCGTGTATTTAATATTGTGATGGTCTTCAAATCTGCTTTTTAATCCCTTAAGAATTTTAATAGTTTCATCAACTGAAGGCTCCATAACTTCTACTTTTTGAAACCTTCTTGAAAGAGCTCTATCTTTTTCAAATATTCCTCTAAATTCCTTATAGGTGGTTGATCCAACAAATCTAAGTCCATTTTTAGCTAAAGCTGGTTTTAGTAGGTTAGATGCATCCATCACTCCTCCAGAAGTGGCCCCTGCCCCTATAATGGTATGAATTTCATCAATAAATAAAACTGAATTACTTTTTTCTTCTAATTCCTTTAATACTTGCTTAAGTCTTTTTTCAAAGTCACCTCTATATTTAGTTCCAGCTAAAAGCGCTCCCATATCTAACGAGTAGATGGTGCTGTCTTGAACTAATTCTGGAACTTTATTTTCTACTATTAATTTAGCTATGCCTTCTGCTATAGCTGTTTTACCTACACCTGACTCACCAACAAGCAGCGGATTATTTTTACTCCTTCTTGCTAAGATTTGAATGACCCTTTCTACCTCTTCTCTTCTACCTATAAGTGGATCAATTCTTCCTTCTGAGGCTTCTCTGTTTAAATTTAAAGTAAATGCTTCAAGAGCCGAACTGTCCCTTTTCTTTTCATCTTTAGCCTCTGTGAGAGCTTCTTCTTCCAATTCTTCATCATTTTTGCCATGACTAATGAAAGAAACTATATCTAATCTAGTAATTCCTTCTTGCTGGAGTAAATAAACACTGTGTGATTCTTTTTCACTAAATATAGCAACTAATAAATTTGCTCCGTTAACCTCTTTTTTACCAGAAGACTGAACATGAAATACTGCTCTTTGAAGAACTCTTTGAAAACCTAAAGTTGGTTGGATTTCTTGCTCATCTTCTTCTGAGATTAGAGGGGTAGTTTCTTTTATATAAGACTCTAAATTTTTCTGTAGAGCTTCTATATCTGCTCCACAGTAATTTAAAACTTCTAAAGCATCATTATTCTCTAGGATAGATAAGAATAAATGCTCTACAGTAACAAACTCATGTTTTTTTCTATGAGCTAATTTAAATGCTTCATTCAGGTTTTTTTCTAATTCGCTATCTAACATTATTCTTCATCTACTGGTTCTATTTCACTTATCAAAGGATGCTCATTCTCTCTAGCAAAGTTATTAACTTGTGCAGACTTAGTTTCAGCAACTTCTTTTGTAAATATACCGCAAACACCCTTCCCATGGGTATGTATCGCTAACATAATTTGTGTGGCTTTGTCTCTATCAATCCCAAAAAAAGTTTGCAGCACATAGACTACAAATTCCATGGGAGTGTAATCATCGTTGAAGATAACTACTCTATATAGAGGAGGTTTTTTTAATTTTGGTTCTATAGTTGCTACCGCAACAGAAGTTCCTTGATCTTGATCTTCGTCTTCGTCTGGTCCTAGAAATAATTTAGATCTGGTAATGTCTATGAACATTAGTCCATATTATCAACAATTGCTTCTCCAAACTCAGAACATTTTACTAAGCTGGCTCCACTCATCAAACGTTCAAAGTCATAGGTTACTGTTTTATTTCTGATAGTTTCTGATAATCCTTTAATTATTAGATCTGCGGCATCAACCCAACCCATATATCTAAGCATCATTTCAGCTGAGAGTATTAAAGATCCTGGGTTTACTTTGTCTAAGCCTGTATATTTTGGAGCTGTTCCATGGGTAGCTTCAAATAAAGCTACTTTATCTCCTAGGTTTGCACCAGGTGCTATTCCTATACCGCCTACCTCAGCTGCTAAAGCATCTGATATGTAATCACCATTTAAATTTAAAGTGGCTATAACACTATATTCATCAGGACGTGTAAGAATTTGTTGCAAGAAAGCATCAGCTATCACATCTTTGATTATGATGTCATTTCCTGTGAGAGGGTTTTTTAACTTATGCCATGGCCCACCATCTAGCTCTTCAGCTTTATATTTTTCTGCTGCTAATTGGTAACCCCAATCTTTGAATGATCCTTCAGTAAATTTCATAATGTTACCTTTATGAACCAAAGTAACAGAGCTTTTATCATTCGTGATTGCATATTGAATAGCCTTATCTACTAATCTCTGTGTTCCTTCTTTTGAAACGGGTTTTATTCCAATACCGCAGTTGTCAGGGAATCTAATCTTAGTAACTCCCATTTCATTGGTTAAAAAAGAAACTAGTTTTTTTGCTTCATCAGAATCTGCTTCCCACTCTATTCCAGCATATATATCTTCAGAATTTTCTCTAAATATCACCATATCTGTTTTTTCAGGGCTAACTACTGGGCTTGGTACTCCTTCAAAATACCTAATAGGTCTTTGGCATACATATAAATCCAGTTCTTGTCTTAAAGAAACGTTTAATGACCTTATTCCTCCTCCTACAGGCGTGGTCAAGGGACCTTTTATACCAACTAAGTAGGTTTCTAAAGCCAATAAAGTCTCAGAGGGAAGCCAATTACCTTCACCATAAACATTTACTGACTTTTCTCCACAATATATTTCCATCCAAGCTATTTTCTTTTTACCATCATAAGCCTTTGAAACAGCGTTATTTACGACTTCGATCATAGCTGGAGTTATGTCAGATCCAATTCCATCGCCCTCTATAAAAGGAATAATAGGGTTATCTGGAATAATTAAATTTCCAGAAGCATCAAAATGTATCTTTTTGCCTTCTTTAGGTATTTCTATGTGCTTAAATTCCATATTTAGCATTAAATTTTGTGAGCGGGCCCAGAATTATATAGCATATACATCTTAAATCTAACTGAATCCATGGAAAAATGAGCAAAGGTAAAGTTTTACTAGGACTGTCTGGCGGAGTAGATTCTTCTGTAGCCGGTTTAATTCTAAAAAGAAAGGGATATAAAGTAGATGCACTTTTTATGAGAAATTGGGAAGATGACGATGGCTCACCTTATTGTAGTATTAAAGAAGACTTTTTAGATGCTGTTTTTGTTGCAGAGCAACTAAAAGTAGAGTTGTTTGAAGAAAATTTTGCTAAAGAATACAGAGAGAAAGTGTTTTCTTATTTTTTAGAAGAATTAGAACTAGGAAGAACTCCCAATCCAGATATTTTATGTAATCGTGAAATTAAATTTAATAGTTTCTTTAATTTTGCTATGAATGCTGGCTATGACTTTATTGCTACAGGACACTATGTACGAAGTAAAAAACATAAAGAGAGAACAACTCTCTTAAAAGGTAAAGATAAAGGAAAAGATCAAAGTTATTTCCTTCATTCTATTTCATCAGAAGCTTTAGCTAAGTCTATTTTTCCTTTAGGTAGTTTAAATAAATTAGAGGTGAGAAAAACAGCAAAGAAAGAAGGTCTAATTACAAGTGAAAAAAAAGATAGCACAGGTATATGTTTTATTGGCGAAAGACCTTTCCCTGAATTTCTTAATAATTACATACCTCATAATCCAGGAAGCATTGAAGATGAAAATGGTAATGAAATAGGAGAACATAAGGGTCTTGCCTTTTATACCATAGGACAAAGACAGGGTCTGGGTATAGGTGGTATAAAGCATTCAAAGAATGTTCCTTGGTATGTCGCGGAAAAGAACATTAAAAAAAATACCTTAGTAGCGGTTCAAGGAAATAACCACCCTCTTCTAATGTCTTCTAAGTTAGAGACTAAAAACTTAAAGTTAATTAATGAGATAGAAGAAAAAAGATTTAATGCAAAGGCTAAAGTTAGATACAGACAAGAAGATCAAGACTGCTTTATAGAAATTTTAGATGAAACTTTAAAAGTAAAGTTTACAGAAAAGCAAAGAGCTGTGACACCAGGTCAATCAGTAGTAATTTATAAAAATGATATTTGCCTTGGTGGAGGTGAGATAAATATCATTCATTAGGGTGATTTATAAACTCTTCCTGATTTCATTACAAAATCTACTTCTTCTAAGATAGTTATGTCCTCTACTGGATTTCCATTCACTGCAATTATATCTGCAACCTTACCTTCTACTAGACTGCCTAACTGATCGTATTCTCCTAATAATTTTGCAGCTTCCACAGTTGCAGACTGTATAGCTTTCATAGGCGGCATTCCTGCTTCTACCATGTGTTTAAATTCTGTAGCATTATTTCCGTGAGCTGATACACCCGTGTCTGTGCCGTAGGCAATTTTTACACCTGCCTGATAAGCCCTACCAAATGTACCCTTAATTAGAGGTCCTATTTCAGCTGCTTTAGGTCTTACTAATTCAGGAAAAAAATCAGGATCGCGTGCCTTTTCAGCTACCCATAATCCAGCGATAATTGTAGGCACATAATAAGTTCCCTTTTCTCGCATTAATCTCATTCCTTCATCATCCATTAAAGTGCCATGCTCTATGGAATGAACACCAGCCCGAACAGCTCTTTTTATACCTTCAGATCCGTGCGCATGTGCAGCTACTTTAAAACCATAGTCTTTTGCCATATTAACTATTTGAGAGATTTCCTCTTCAGTAAGCTGAGGGTTTTGGCTGTTTTTTGCATTACTTAAAACTCCCCCTGTTGCTGTTATTTTAATTAGGTCCGCTCCTTCCTTGTATCTAAACCTCACTGCTTTAGATGCATCGTTTACACTATTTACAATCCCTTCTGCAGGTCCGGGATCAGAAGTTAAAGACTGATTTAATGAATTAGTTGAATCTCCATGACCTCCTGATGAGGCTATGGTAGTGCCTGAAGAAAAAATTCTTGGTCCAACAACTATTCCTTTTTTAATTGCATTTCTAAGGCTGATTGAAACACCCCCTCTGTCACCTAAATTTCTAACACTAGTAAAACCTGCCATTAAAGTCTTTTCAGCATTTGATACTGCTCTTATTGCGTAATCCCCTGCGTTTAGACTTATTCTTTCTTGGTATGAATTTTTACTGTATTCAGAACTTAAGTGAACATGCATATCCATTAATCCTGGTAGTACTGTATAACCACTAAGATCTATAAACTCATCTTCAGTATCAGGTGTAATATACCCTGTTTCTATTGATTGAATCTTAGAGCCTTCAATAACAATACTCATTTCCGGAGAAGGTACGGAACTTTCACCATTAATTAATAACCCTGCATGAATAACTGTGGCTGAAGATATAACTTGAAAGAAATTAAAAAATAAGAAAATCACTACTAATAAGAACTTTTTCATAGATACCAGTTTGCTTCTTAGCTTTAGATAACGCAAGTATCATTAATGATAAGTTATAATTCTTTCTTCACTATAAAATTATGAAAATAACGGAACTATCTGCGATATCTCCTATTGATGGTAGGTACTCTCATCTTGTTGAAAGTCTTCAAGATGTATTTAGTGAATATGCATTAATAAAATACAGGATCTTTGTAGAGATTGAATGGTTTATTCACCTCTCCAAGCAACCAAATATTAAAGAACTTCCCCGACTAACCAAACAGTCAATAACCTTCCTTTCTAATATAGAAAAAAACTTTAATCTTACTGAAGCTAGAAAAGTAAAAAATATAGAAAAAAGGACTAACCATGACGTTAAAGCTGTTGAGTATTACTTAAGAGATAAATTCAAGACATCTAAGCAGCTAAAAGGATTAGCTGAGTTCATACACTTTGGGTGCACTTCAGAAGATATTAATAACATCAGTTACGCATTAATGGTTAAGGACGCTTCTAAACTACTTATCTCTAACAGTATTAATAAATTTAATGACTTATTAAAGAAAAAAGCCCATCAATATGCTGAAATCCCTATGGTATCTAGAACACATGGTCAAGTGGCAACACCAACTACTGTAGGTAAGGAATTAGCTAATTTTTCTTCTCGAATAGATCGAATATTAATTGTAATAAGTGAAACAGGATTAAGAGGAAAAATGAATGGTGCAGTAGGAAATTACAATGCTCATTTAATAGCTTATCCCAAAGTTAATTGGGAAAGAGTTTCAAAAGCTTTTATTATACAAATTGGTCTCCACTGGTCTCCTTATACTACGCAAGTAGAACCAAAAGATAGTATGGCTAAGTTATTTCATGGCCATGAACGTTTAAATAATGTCCTTCTAGATTTCTGCCGTGATATGTGGGGCTATATATCACTAGATTATTTTTCACAAAAGATAGCCAAAGGTGAAGTTGGTTCTTCAACTATGCCACACAAGGTAAACCCTATAGATTTTGAGAATGCTGAAGGTAATTTAGATTTAGCTAACTCAATCTTTCATTTTCTGTCGTCTAAAATTACTAAGTCTAGGTGGCAAAGAGATCTCTCTGATTCCACCTCTATGAGAAATATAGGAAGCTGTTTTGCATATACTTTAATAGCCCTTTCCTCTCTTATTAAGGGTATTAACAAACTTGAAGTTAATAAGGAAGTTATCAATCAAGATTTAGAAAATGCTTGGGAAGTTCTTACAGAAGCTATTCAAACAGTAATGAGAAAATATCACATAAAAGATGGCTATGAAATAATGAAAAAGATATCTAGGGGTAAAACTATTGAGAAAAAAGATTTACATGCCATCATTAATACCTTGGATATTCCTACAGCTGAAAAAAACAAATTACTTAAACTAACTCCCTCTACTTATTTAGGTTTATCTAGCAAACTTGCAAAACAAATTTAGCTAGGTATCTATCCTTTTATTGATTTATTTTTGGTCTTGTTTACAATCCTTTTCTTTCTAATAACGGGCAACTAATATCTTTCTAAAACTTAGTTTCATAATATTCAAGCTAACACATGATTAAATACAAAGATCTAGTATCAGAATTCGAAAATTTAAAAAACTCTAAAGGAACACTTTTAGGAGGTATTGATCCTGAGCATGCAGCAAGGATGAAGTTGCAAAATAGGTTCTCAACCGGACTGGATATTGCAAAATACACAGCTGAAATAATGCATCAAGATATGAAGGAGTATGACAAGGACCCTTCAAACTACACTCAATCTTTAGGTTGTTGGCATGGATTTACCGCACAACAAATGGTTATGGCAGTAAAAAAATACCAGAAAACAACTTCCAAGAGCTACGTTTATCTTAGTGGATGGATGGTTGCTGGATTGAGATCAGAATTTGGCCCCCTTCCTGATCAAAGTATGCATGAAAAGACTTCGGTACCTTCCTTAATTAATGAAATCTATACTTTTTTAAAACAAGCAGATGCCCGAGAACTTCAACACTTATTCCTTGAACTAGATGAAGCTAGAGAAAAAGGCTCCAACGAAGACAACATAATTGAAAAAATAGATAACTTTGAAACTCATGTTGTACCCATCATTGCTGATATTGATGCAGGATTTGGAAATGAAGAAGCAACCTATCTCCTAGCTAAGAAAATGATAGAAGCTGGCGCTTGTTGTATTCAAATAGAAAATCAAGTTTCAGATGCAAAACAATGCGGACACCAAGCTGGAAAAGTTACAGTACCTCATGAAGATTTCTTATCAAAGATTAATGCTATTAGATATGCATACCTAGAACTAGGTATAGAAAATGGACTAATAGTAGCAAGAACTGATTCGTTAGGTGCTGGATTGACCCAGAAAGTTCCTGTTTCAAAAGAACCTGGTGATATTGCTAGTAGATACAACGACTTTCTTGAGACAGAAGCAATTGAAGATATCAATGAACTTACGCAATACGACATAGCTATTCATCAAAATGGGAAGCTGGTTAAACCAGTAAGGCTTGAAAATGGCTTATATGCTTTTAGAGAAGGAACAGGAGTTGATAGAGTGATCCTAGATTGTATTACCAGTCTTGAATCAGGTGCAGATTTATTATGGATTGAAACTGAAAGGCCTAATGTTAGACAAATTGCTGATATGGTAAAAGAGGTACGAAAAGTCCATCCTGAAGCTAAATTGGTTTATAACAACTCTCCTTCCTTTAATTGGACATTAGCTTTTAGAGAACAGGTCTATAATGAATGGTCTAGTACAGGAAAAGATATATCTGAATATCCCGACCCTAAAACTGAACCAAAGGGTTTGATGGATAAAAAATTTGATGAATCAGAATTATCAAAAGAGGCTGATAAATTAATTCAAAGATTCCAGAAAGATGCTGCTAATCAAGCTGGTATATTCCACCACTTGATCACCTTACCAACGTACCATGACACAGCCTTAAGTACACATATACTTGCTGAAGACTATTTTGGAGATAAAGGTATGTTAGCCTATGTTAAAAAGATTCAACGTGAGGAAATTAGACGAGATATTGCCTCAGTAAAGCATCAAGACTTAGCAGGATCTACAATTGGTGACGAGCATAAGGAATATTTCTCTGGTGATAATGCTTTGTTAGCTGGTGGTAAAGATAATACGATGAATCAATTCTAAGTATAGATAATTTGTTTATTTACACTTAGCTGGATCACCTCCACAAATCTCACAGTCTCCCATTTCTCCCATAGTCTTAAGACCACCACAGGACCCTGCTATAGGTTTTCTTCCAAATATGACACCAATAGACATGGCAAAAAATATTAATAAAAGAATAATAAAACTAATAAAAACAGTACTCATTTTTTAATTTTAATACTGGTTAAAACCATTTTGAAGTTTTAAGAATAAATTTGTCATTTTCTTTAATAACATAACCAGCTTTAATTTTATTAGAATTAGAGAATTCTAAACCTTTTTCTAACCCCATTACATTTAGCGCTGTAGCAAGAGCATCTGCTTTCATGACATTCTCAGATATAACTGAAACTGAAATATGTTGTTTATTTATAGGCTTAAAGGTATGTGGATCAATTGTATGCGAATATGTTTCTCCATTTAGTACAATAAAGTTTCTATATTCGCCTGAAGTAGCTAAAGACAAGTTTTTATAATCTCTTGATGATAACGTCATTATAGGCAAGTTGGTTTGTTCAGGGTTTTCAATTGCTACTAGCCAAGGAGTTTTCCTTTGTTTGTTCCCTTTATATTTAATTTCTCCTCCTAATTCTATGAAATAAGAATTTATTGAAAGAGAGTCAAAAAAGGAAGACAAGTGGTCAATTGCAAATCCTTTTGCAACTGCAGACATATCTATGTAAACATTATATAAGCGTTTAATACGCCTTCTTTCTTCATCTACCTTATACGAATTACAGCTTACTTGATCTTTTAATTCTTCTAATTTTTCTCTTGTATGATTTTTTGTCTGATGTACTGGGCCAAAGCCATAAAAATTTACAAAATGTCCAACACTTATATTAAAAGCTCCTTCAGTTTCTATGCATAGTTGTTGGGAATAAGTAGCTATCTTTATAAAATTTTCTGATACTTCAATCCATTCACCTATATTCGATTTATTTAATTTAGAAATAGATGACGAGTCAATGTAAGTTGACATCTCTTGATTTATTGAATCTAAATTACGAAAAATACTCTTTTCAATCTTATCTTGATCATAATCTACAAGAATAACTTTATAAGTAGTTCCCATAACTTCTCCACTGTAAGTAGATGTATGGTTTCTTTCCCAAGTAAAGAAAATAATTATTCCTAATGCGATTATTAGAAAGGAGGGTAAGATACTTCGTTTCAAGCTGGTAATGGCAATAATCTAGCTTCCGAAATCATCAAATCTGATAGATTCGGGTTCCACACCTAAATCATCTAACATGCCGAAAACAGCATTCATCATTGCTGGAGGTCCACACATATAATATTCACAATCTTCCGGTGACTCATGATTTTTTAAATACTCTTCTAATATAACTTGATGAATAAAGCCTGTTGGTCCTTCCCAGTTGTCTTCAGGCTGAGGGCTATCAAGAGCAAGAGTCCATGTAAAATTTTCGTGCTTTCTTGCCAATTCATCATATTCTTCTTTATAAAAGACTTCTTTTAAACTTCTTGCTCCATAATAGAAAGTTATCTTTCTATCTGTATTTAGTCTTAATAATTGATCAAAAATATGAGATCTCATTGGGGCCATTCCTGCACCACCGCCTATGAAAATCATTTCTGCATTACTCTCGTTGGCAAAGAAGTCTCCAAATGGCCCAAAAATAGTTATGTTATCTCCAGGTTGTAAATTAAAAATATAAGAAGTCATTTCACCGGGAGGATAATCAGTACCAGGTGGAGGCAATTCTATCCGTACATTAAATTTCATTATGCCTTTTTCTTCAGGATAATTTGCCATGGAATAAGCACGTATCACAGTTTCCTTTATAGAAATTGAATTATCCCAGAAATTAAATCTTTCAAGATCTTCGTTATATTTTTCGTTAATTTTAAAATCCTTGAAGTCTATATCACATGGAGGAATCTCCATTTGCACATATCCCCCTGCTCTAAAATTCACCTCCTCTCCTTCCGGTAATTTTAGAACTAGTTCTTTAATAAACGTTGCAACATTGTCATTAGAAATGACTTCACATTGCCATTTCTTAGCTCCAAATACTTCATCTGGTACTTGCACTTTCATGTTATCTTTTACAGCAACTTGGCATGAAAGCCTCCAGCCCTCTTTCTTTTCTCTATTAGTGAAATGAGTTTCTTCAGTTGGAAGGATTGCACCTCCTCCTTCAAAAATTATACATTTACACTGAGCACATGTTCCTTTGCCTCCACAAGCAGAAGAAAGAAACATTTCTTGGTTTGCTAAAGTTTGTAAAAGCTTGTCCCCTGCCTGTACATTTAAAGTTCTGTCTGGATCATCATTAAGCATAAT
>CAZTLP010000026.1:0-16558 GCA_964614345.1 uncultured Gammaproteobacteria bacterium
TTTCCCTTGGGTTACAGCTTATAAGCGTTATGAAGTAGATTTAAATAAATTTAAGCAGGTAAGGCGATGGTTTGATGATTTGAAAAACAGGCCTGCAGTTAGAAAAGGCATGGATGTGGGAAAAGAAGCTAGAAATTTTGGGCAAAAGCCTACAAAAGAAAGCCTAAAGATGATGTTTCAACAAGACTCAAATTCGATTGCTAAAGCAGCAGAAGACAAAAAAGAAGAATGAAGTTAGAGCTAGGAAACTATGAAATGGAGATGGTCTACCACGATCCTCTAATTTTTACTTTAAAGGGAGTATTAAGTGAAGAAGAGTGTCAACATTTTATAAACATCTCTTATGCCAAGATGAAGAGATCTACTGTAAGTGGTTATGGTGAGGAAGCAGAAAGAAAAGACCATCTAGACAACAGAAGAACTAGCAGTAATTGTTGGATTGGTCACACGCAAGATTCTATAACTCTGTCAACTTTAAAAAGAATTTCAGAGTTAGTACAAATTCCAAGTTCTCATGCAGAAGCATTTCAAGTGCTTCATTACTCAAATTCTCAAGAATATCAACCCCATCTAGATACTTTTGATACGGAAGATGAAGGTTATCAGTCTTATTTAAAAAATGGAGGCCAAAGAATAGTTACAGCCTTGGCATACCTTAATAATGTAGAGAAAGGAGGCGAAACCAGTTTTCCCAATATAGGAAAAGTGGTTACTCCTGAAACTGGGAAGATTGTTGTTTTCCATTTATGTAAAAAGGGAACAATTGAAACTAACACTGATGCCCTCCACGGTGCCATGCCTGTGATTGAGGGTGAAAAGTGGGCATTCAATCTTTGGTTCAGAGAACAAGAAAGAATTGAAACAATATGAAGAAAACAACTGCCTTAGTTTGTGAAACACTTACAGATGACCTTTCTGGTGTAACTTTAAAGGAATTAGAATTACCGGAAATATTGCCAAAACAATTATTGATCAAAGTCAAAGCAGCTTCAGTGAACTTTCCTGATCTTTTAATGACACAAGGTAAGTATCAACACAAACCTGAACTCCCTTTTATCTTGGGGATGGAAGGAGCAGGAGTAGTTGAAGAAATTGGCTCTGAGGTTTCAAAATTTAAGAAAGGTGATGAAGTTACCTTCGGTTCATGGGGAAATGGAGCTTTCTCTGATTACGTTGTAGTACCTGAAGATGGCCCCCAACTAAAATCTAAAAGTCTTAACTTTGAAGAAGCTGCTTCTTTCCAAACAGCTTACTTAACGGCTTACGTGTCTCTTGTGAGAAGAGGTGAACTTATAAAAGGAGAAAACTTGTTGGTTCATGGAGCAACTGGAGGTGTTGGAATGGCAGCAGTTCAATTGGGGCACAAAATGGGGGCTAATGTCATTGCGACAGGAACTTCAGAAGACAAGTTAAAAAGCACATTAGACTGGGGAGCATCACATTCTCTTTTGACTCACAAAGAAGATAGTGTCAGCTTCAGGGAGGAGGTAAAGGAATTAACTCAGGGTAAAGGTGCTGACGTAATATACGATCCAGTAGGCGGAGATGTCTTTGATGAATCCATAAGATGTATCAATTGGGGAGGAAGAATTCTCATAGTTGGTTTTACTAGTGGAAGAATTCCGACTGCGCCAGTTAATATGCCACTTATTAAAGGCTTTTCTATTGTTGGTGTTCGTGCAGGAGAGTTTGGACGAAGAGACCCTATTAAGGGTAAGGAAAATATTGAAGCTGTAAAGAAGCTGGCTGACGAAGGAAAGTTGAAACCTCACATCTGTAAAACTTTCAAACTTGAAGAAGGTAAAGAAGCTATTAAATTTTTATCAGAAAGAAAACTGGTAGGAAAAATTGCAGTAGTAATGGAATAACTTCTATTGATTTATAAGTTCTTCTATTAGATTTAACCTATCATTTCCAAAAAACATATTATCTTCATTAACAAACATAGTTGGTGATCCAAAACCTCCTCTCTTTGCTAATTCCTCGGTATTAATTTTTAAGGATTCTTTGGTGGAATCTAAATTAATAAAGGAAATAAATTCTTCGGAGTCCCACCCTAACCCTTCAACAATCTCAGTCATGACCTTATCCAAAGAAATGTCTAAATTTTTAGTCCAATAAGAATAAAAAACAGACTCAACATACTTAGAAACCTCATTTTTATCTAAAGCAAAAAAGACACCCCTCATAGCTTTCACGCTATTTACTGGAAAAATGTCAGGCCAATTTACCTTAATGCCTCTGATCGAGCTCCAATCTTTAAGATCTTTTTGAGAGTATGTAGCTTTTGGCTTGATGGGATTACTTCTGGATTCATAAACACTTGGATTTATAGTATTGAATATACCGCCAACTAAAATTGGTCTCCAAACTAATTCTAGATCTAATCGGGAACACAGATTCTCTATTTCTTTAAAAGCAAGATAGGTCCAGGGGCTACTGCAATCAAAGAAAAATTCTAATCTGCCTTTAGTACTAGCCATCAAGTCCACTAAGTTCTGCCATTTGTTCGAATAAAAGAGTGATCTCTTCTCTTTGTTCCTCACCTCTATATTCTCTGTAAAGAGAATTAACATTTACTGCTATTCTTTCTCCATCTCCCCAACCTGAAAATAGATTTAGATCTATATCTTTGGCAGCCTCTATAGCACTCATACCAGATTCAAAGCGTTTTCTTGACTCCACATCAATATAAACTAAATAATCTCTTACTGCTCTGACACCTCTGTTGTCAGTAACAGGACCATGTCCAGGTACTACAAAATCCACTTCCATTGCAATAATTCTGTCGCATGCATTAATCCAATTTTCGACTGGTCCAGCCCAAAGAATAGGATGTCCTTCAATAAATAAGATATCTCCAGTAAAAACAACTTTATCTGAAGGCACATGCACTAAAACATCGCCATTTGTGTGTGCTGGTCCAACTTCAATTAACTCAACTACTTTGTCTCCTACTTGCCTTTGCGTTTGACCACTGAAAGTAGTGTTGGGTAACTTCTTGGTTACGCCCTCAAAATTAAAACTTCCAAAACACTCAAGAAAATACTTTCCTAAAGCCCCCATTTCGGGTGCTTGCTTTATTAGAGCTGCCATCATTTCTGGAGACTCATGTGACATTTCTTCAAGAGTAGCTTGACTACAAATAATCTCTTTTGTTTCAACACAGCTATTACCATTGCAATGATCGCCGTTGGAATGAGTGTTTATCAGAGCATGAATGTTTTTCATTCCAAGCGGTTCGGCTTTCTTCATAGACTCGAGCATCTCTTGAGTTAACTTTTCATCAAATAAAGTGTCAACGATTAGAGATTCATCCCCATCAACAATAAGTCCGGCATTACTCCAACCCCATCCTCCATCAGGTTGTAAATAGCAGTAGATGTTATTGCCTAAATCACTTAGGCCCTTATTAAATGGTTTGATCCCTAAATTCTTAAAGTCTGATGCTTGCACTTATTACCTCTTATAAAAACATATTAATGTTACTTAACAAGAATTGTAAGTACCTCTAATACAACTATATAATTCTTAAACTCACTTTACTTATCATTGTAATGACAAGATATTTCGAATTTTTAATAGTTACACTCTTTAGTTTCTTTTTATCCTATGGACTACTGGCAGAAAATACTGAGTATTCCTTTGATGAAGAGCACATAAAGTTGGCGAATGAGATTATTAAAATATTAGAAAATCATCATTTTACAAAGAAAAAATATATCTCCTTAAAACCAGAAGCATTGAATTCCTTCTTGGATAGATTAGACCCTTCTAGAAGTATTTTTCTAGAGAAGGAAATTACTGATTTTACTGATGATGGTCTTGATCCTGAAATCAATGACCAAAATGCTTCTTTAGAGAAAGCATTTAAGATATTTGGACTTTATAGGTCCAGATATTCTGAAAGATATCAACTCCAGAAAAGATTACTTTCAGAAATAGAGAATCTTGATCTGAGACAAAATAGGAAGATCCTTAAAGACAGAAGTGAGTCTAAAAGAAAAGAAACAACAGAAGACTTGAAAGTACTTTGGGAAGATTTGCTTGTTAATGATGTGATTCAGCTTAATCTAAATGGCAATGATATTAATGAAACAGGAATAAAACTTACCAAAAGAATAGATAATCAATTTAACTTCTTTGAAAGAACTACCTCTGATGATGTTGTCGATCTTTATATAAACTCTATAGCTCTTAGTTATGGTCCACACACAACTTATATGTCACCTAAAAGAACAGAAGATTTTGATATTGATATGAGCCTGTCTCTGGAAGGCATAGGGGCCTTATTATCTACAGATGGGTTATACACAACAATTTCCTCTTTGGTTCCTGGCGGACCTGCAGAAAAGTCTGATAAGTTAAAACCAAATGACAGAATCGTAGGTGTAGCACAAGAAACTGAAGATGAGGTAACAGATGTTATAGGTTGGAGAATAGACGATGTTGTACAGCTAATAAGAGGACCTAAAGACACTGAAGTAAAGCTTGAAATAATACCTTCAACTTCCTTAGATGAATCACAAACTAAAATAATTACCTTAACCAGAAATGTTGTAAAACTGGAAGACCAAGCTGCTGAAAAGCGAATAATCAATATTAAAAATGCTGATTCTGAAATTAAACTTGGTGTTGTAGAGCTACCCGCTTTTTATATGGACTTTAATGCTTACCAAAACAGGGAATACGACTTTAGAAGTAGCAGTAAAGACGTAAAAAATCATATTAGAACAATGAAGGCTAATGACATTGATGGGTTAATCATTGATCTCAGAAATAACGGAGGAGGCTCATTATTAGAGGCTAATGCCTTGGCTCAATTATTTTTAGGAGCTGGACCTAAAGTTCAAGTAAAGACTTCTAGTGGAAGTATTCATGGTTTAGGTGAAAGAAGAGGTTTTCAATTTTACGATGGGCCTTTAGCAATTTTAGTGAACCGGTTCAGCGCATCAGCATCCGAGATATTAGCAGGTGCAATTCAAGATTATGAAAGAGGATTGATTCTCGGAACAGATACCTTTGGTAAAGGAACTGTCCAAAGAGTTCAATCCCTGTCTTTAGGCCAGATAAAATTTACGGAATCCAAGTTTTATAGAGTTTCTGGTAAAAGCACACAAAACAAAGGAATTTCTCCAGATATTTACCTTCCTAGTCCAATAGACACTGAAGAAATTGGAGAAAATAAGCTACCGGGAGCCCTTGAGTATGATTCGATTGCAAAAACAAAAGTAAGGGATTTCAATAGAATCATTGCTTCAACAGACCTACTCACCTCAGAACATGTTGAAAGAATTAACAAATCGGTCTTATTTCAACACCTTGAAAAAATGAAAACCTGGAGAAAGATTCAACAAGATGAAAAATACCTTGACTTAAACATTGATAAAAGAAGAGCCAGTAAAGAAAATGCAGAAGCTGAATTACTTGTTATGGAAAATGATTTTAGAAAAAAAATTGGTCTTAATACATTTGAATCTTACCAAGCGTTTTTAGACAGAGAAGAGGCAGAAGAGGAGCCTGATATAGATGAAGAAATCCTTTTGGAAGCAGCGAATGTGCTCTCAGACTTTATAAAATACTCATATAAACCAGTTGTTTCCATGAATAAAACGGGGTAAGAATTGAAAGTTATTTCATTCAACATTAATAGTGTCAGGGCTAGAATCCATCAAGTTGAAGCCATAATAAAAAAACATGATCCTGATGTTATCGGTTTACAAGAAACAAAAGTCCATGATGATGAGTATCCTCACGAAACCATAGAAGCTTTAGGTTATACCTCAATTATTCACGGGCAAAAGGGACATTATGGTGTTTCACTGCTTTCAAAAAAGAAACCTTCAAAAAATGGTAAGGGCTTCAAAACAGATACCGAAGAATCTCAGAAAAGATTTGTTTGGGGAGAATATAAAACAGATAAAAATTCTGTATTCGTATTAAATGGATACTTTCCTCAGGGAGAGGAAAGGAACCATCCAATTAAATTTCCTTATAAGAGGAAGTTTTACAAGGACCTAATTGTTCATTTAAAAGAAAACCATTCACCTAAACAATTTCTGATTGTTATGGGAGATCTGAATATTTCTCCCCAAGATAAAGATATAGGTATAGGTGAACAGAATCGAAAAAGATGGCTCAGAACTGGCAAATGCAGTTTTTTACCCGAAGAGAGAGAATGGTTAGACAACTTAACTTCCTGGGGTTTGTTAGATACTTTCCGTAGCCTATACCCCGATGTTGATGACAGATATAGCTGGTTTGACTATAGAAGTAGAGGTTTTGATGATCAACCAAAAAGAGGGTTACGCATTGATCAGATTTGGGCAACTCCAACTCTTAATAAAAAACTAGTGGATGCAGGCATAGACTATAACATTAGAGGAATGGAAAAACCCTCTGACCACGCCCCTATATGGTCATCTTTTGATGTCTAGGATCTTTTCTTTAAAAAAAAGTTTTTTAAAATCTCAGAAGACTCTTCTTTAAGAATGCCTCCTTCATAACTAATTTTATGATTCAGAAATGCAGATTGCATTAAATTACCATTACTCTCAATTACTCCCGATTTAGGATCAGAGGCAGAGTAAATTAATTTCTTAATTCTTGCATGAACCAATGCACCTGCACACATTAAGCATGGTTCCAGTGTTGTAAAAACTAGAGTGTCTTTTAACCTATAATTTTTTAAATTCATAGCAGCATCCCTCAGAGCCATTATTTCGGCATGAGCTGTAGGGTCATTATTTGTAATAGGTTGGTTGTAACCTCTTCCAATAATATCTTCCTCTAAGACCACTACTGCCCCAACAGGCACTTCTCCTTTTTTTAATGCTTTTTTAGCTTCAATTAAAGCCTCTTCCATGAAAGAATTTTTATCCATTGTCTTATTATAAATTTTTGATCATTTTTTTAAGGGGAACTGTAATGCCTCTAGAACTTTTCCAATTAACTACTTCTACAACTTGGTAACCGCTGTCTTTATAAAGTTTTTCTCCAGCTAAGGTTGCCATTAACTCACATTTGCTAAATCCCTCTTTGAGTGCCTCTTTTTCACTGACTGATATAATTAGTTTTCCCACACCCTTTCTGACCCAATCAGGATGAGTATACATAGCCCTTATTCTCGCTGCTTCAGTCTTTTTATCTAATAAATCAGAATTTCTTTCGATTGTGTGACTACCTCCAAACAAGGTCTTCCTTCTACTCCAACCCCCACAACCAACGATTTGTTCTCCAAATAGAATTTTATAATATGTCTTGTCTTCAATTAATTGGCGATCTAGACCCATAGCTTCAAAAGAAGCTTCAATCTGCTCTGTATTTAAATACGGTTTTTGGAGTTGATTGATAGACAAATTCATTACTTCAGTTAGATTCGGAATATCAGATACTTCTGCAGTAATAACTCGAAACTCTATTGTTTTCATAAAAACTTCTCTTTTTCAGTTCTCATTACTAAATTGTAACAATACTGTCTTAAAATCAAGCTTTAAGTTAGAATGCTTTCAGATATAGATGCAAAGCAATCTGCAGAGATTTCTTTGCATATCATTTTTTTAAATTTGGGGAAAAATATGAAAAAATTTAGGTTATTTAATAGTCTGGCAATTGCTATATCTTTGTTGGGCCTCCCAGCCATTTCTTCTACTGCTTTTGGAGCAGATGATGTTGAAGAAGTCGTTGCTGTTGGTTCAAGAAGAGAAGCAAGATCTGTAGCAGATTCTCCTGCGCCAGTCGATATTATTACTGGATCTGATTTTGTTAACCAAGGTGCTATGGACCTTCCAGACATGATTAGGACTCTAGTTCCTTCTTTTAATGTAAACACACAACCAATTAGTGATGCTGCTACTTTGATTAGGCCAGCTAATCTAAGAGGTTTACCTCCTGATAACATGCTGGTATTGGTTAATGGAAAAAGAAGACACAGAGGTGCTGTAATCTCTTTCTTAGGTAGTGGTATTTCAGATGGAGCGCAAGGTCCAGATATTTCTGCTATTCCTTCTATTGCTTTAAAGCAAGTGGAAGTTCTAAGAGACGGTGCTTCAGCCCAGTATGGTTCTGACGCTATTGCTGGAATAATGAACTTTGTCTTAAGGGATGATTCAGAAGGGACTCAACTAGAGATAAGAACTGGTGAATACAAAGAAGGAGATGGAGATGCCTGGAGAGTAGCAGCTAATATAGGAATGCCATTTACTTCAGCTGGTTTTGCTAATCTCTCAATTGAACTTCAAGATTCGCAAGCTACTAGTAGAAGTGTTCAAAGAGCTGATGCTCAAGGACTCTATGATGGTGGTAATACCGCTATATGGAACTATCCTGAACCTGCTCAGATATGGGGATCTCCTGATGTGAGTGATGACTATAAGTTTGTTGTTAATTTAGGTTTATCATTAGACGAATCAAAAGATTTTTACCTCTTTGGGAACTATGGTGAAAGGAACGTCTTAGGAGGCTTCTTTTTCAGAAACCCAACAAACAGGGGTGGAGTTTTCTCTACTGATGGTGGAGTAACAAGATTGGTTGGTGATGTGGCAGAAGCTACCACTGGTGCTGCAAGAACTTGTCCGGTTGTTCCTGTTCCTGCTACAGGAGCTGGATCAGCTACAGATACTGCCCTAGCAGCTATAAAAGCTAATCCTAACTGTTTTGTTTTCAATGAACTATTTCCAGGAGGTTTTACTCCTAGTTTTGGTGGAGATGTGATGGACTGGAGCATTGCTTCTGGTGTCACTGGAACAACTGAGTCGGGAACTATGTGGGATGTAAGTGTAAGTGTTGGAGAAAACCAAGCTGATTATTTCATTATGAATACAGTTAATGCTTCCCTTGGACCTGATACTCCTACTGAGTTCCATCCAGGAAGTTATGTTCAGCTAGAAAAGAACTTTAATGTTGACTTTATTAAACCGGTTGCAGTAGAGGGTTTTGCCTCTGACTTAAACGTCGCTTATGGTTTAGAATTCAGAGAAGAACAATTTACTGTTATATCAGGCAATGAGGAAAGTTGGGAGATAGGTCCCTATTTCAAACAAGGTTTTGGAATTGGATCAAATGGTTTTGGTGGATTTTCTCCAAGCATGGCAGGAACTTGGGATAGAAGTAACTTTGCTCTTTATGTTGATTTAGAAGCAGATGTGTCAGAACAATTACTTCTAGGGCTTGCTGTTCGTTATGAAGATTTTGATACTTTTGGATCTACAAGCAACAGTAAACTGTCATTCCTTTACAGAGCTACTGATAACTTCTCATTAAGAGGAACTACAAGTACTGGCTTTAGAGCTCCTACACCGGGTCAAGCCAATATATCAAACATATCAACAGTTGCAGATGCTGGGGGTGATTTGTATCAAAAAGGTACATTAGCTCCTACAAACCCTGTTTCTGTTTACTATGGTGGTAAGGAGTTAACTCCTGAAGAATCTACAAACACCAGCTTCGGTTTTGTTTGGGATGCTACAGATGCCTTAAATGTAACCTTTGACTTCTATAGTATTGAATTGGAAGATCGCATTACTCAAGGAGATGATATCTCTATCACTGCAGCGGACATTGCTCTTCTGCAATCACTTGGAGTTCCAGGTGCAGGCGATTTAACTAATTTCAGATTTTATGTAAACGACTTTGACACAACCACTGATGGTTTTGATGTAGTTGCTACTTATGATACTGAAATAGCCAATGGCAATACATCATTTACTTTTGTTTACAGTGATGTAGAAACTGAAGTTGACAGAACTGGAGGTCTTATTGGTTCTGGTAGGATAGATCAATTAGAGAAGCTTCTTCCTGGAAAACGTTGGAATCTATCAGCGGTTCATAATACTGGTGACTGGAGAGTTCTAGGTAGAATGAATTGGGTTGATGAGTGGTTTACAGAAGAATGGGGTGGCGGTGGAGGTTACATAAGTGACATGTCTACCATCGACCTTGAAGTATCAAGAGACTTAGGTGACTACACTCTTACTTTTGGTGCTCAAAATGCTTTTGATGACCATCCAGATAAGGAAAAGAGAGGCTTGATTTTAGGATGGGAATATCCTGAAGCATCACCTCTTGGATTTAATGGAGCGTTCTACTACTTCAAAGTAGGAATGGATTTTTAAGAATAATTCATTTAGAAAAAAGGGCACCACTTAGGTGCCCTTTTTTTAATGTTCAAATACTATTTGGCCATTCACGATAGTCATTACAGCTTGAGTTTTAATAATTTCCTCTTCTGGAACTCTCATAATATCTTTAGAGAATACTGTTAAATCAGCTAACTTTCCAACTTCAATGGTTCCTTTTATGTCTTCTTGAAAAGCAGCAAAAGCAGGCCAAATGGTAAACATTTTTAAAGCCTCTTCCCTGCTTACTGCTTGCTCTAAATGCCAACCTTTACTGTAAAATCCATCCAAATCTTTTCTGGTTACCGCAGCATAAAATTCAATTAAAGGATCACCAATTTCTACCGGTGCATCGGAACCTCCAGCTATGATCACACCTAAATCTATTAAGTTTCTCCATGGATACCCATTCCCTACTCTATCCATACCAAGTCTTGATGGTGCAAAATGTAAATCTCCAATAGCATGAGAAGGTTGCATGGAAGCAATGATCTCCATATCTTTAAATCGAACTTGGTCTTCTTCTGTAATAATTTGTGAATGTTCTATTCTCCATCTGGGGTCAGCTATTTGTCTTTCTTCTTTTTTAACTAAATCGAAGGCTTCTTCATACCAGTCCAGAGTTAGTCTATTTCCCATATCTCCAATTGCATGGGTTTGAATCTGAATGCCTTTTCGTAAGGCTTCTATAAGAACTGGCATTGTTTCTTCTTTAGTAAATATGACCAGACCTTTAGTTTCTTGATCATCATATTGTTCAATTAGAGCAGCTCCTCTGGACCCTAAGGCACCATCTGCATATAGTTTAATGCCTCTTATTGTTAACATATTGGTAGGGTCTAGTGTCGAGCCGGCTTTTAAAAGAATTTCAGCTGGCTTACCTGCACTTACAGCAAAATAAACTCTCTGTAATAAATTTCCTTCTTCCCTTATCTCTTCTAAGATTTTAATATCAGAGAAAGTGCCTCCAGCTATTTGTACTTGAGTCCACCCCAGAGAGATATTTCTATCGATTCCTGCTTTTAAATCTCTTTTATCTTCCTGTTTTGTTCTTTCAGGTATTAATCTTTCAACTAAAGAAGTAGCCCTATCAATCAACATACCTGTTGGTTGACCATTAGTATCTTTTTCAATTCTTCCACCATGTGGATCTAATGACTCGGAAGATATACCCGCTAATTCTAAAGCCAAACTATTTGCTACAACTGCATGACCATCAGCTCTCTCTAGTACTACAGGTTTATCTGGAGAAAATCTATCCAATTCATATCTTGTTGGAAATCGTTTCTCAGGCCACACCTTTTCTATCCACCCTCTTCCTACAACCCATTCCCCTGGTTCAATCCCATTAGAGTAGATTTCTACTGCAGTTAGCATTTCTTTAAGGCTGTTGATTCCCTGAAGGTTTAACGAATTCTCCCTTGTACCAATTCCTTTAAGATGGGCATGTGAATCAACAAAACCTGGATAAACAAAACTCCCTTCTAGATCTATAACTTTAGCTTCTCCACATTGGTATTCCTTGGACGATTCATTGCTTCCTACAAATACTAAGGTATCACCTAAAAAAGCTAAGGCTTCAGCCTTTGGCTTTGATTCATTGACCGTATAAATAGTTGTGTTTATCAGAACTACATCTGCTTCCTTGCAAACTTCATTTTCACTACAGCTTACTAAACACAAGCTTAGAATTAAGAAAATAGAAAATCTCGCTATTTTTCTTTTGTAATTTGTATCAAATCTATCAAAAAGCATTAATTCCAGTCTGTAAATTTCCTAAAATAAGTGCATGCACATCGTGAGTACCCTCGTAAGTGTTAACAGCTTCTAGATTCATAACATGCCTAATAACATGAAATTCATCCGATATACCATTTCCACCATGTATATCTCTAGAGGTTCTGGCTATATCTAACGCCTTTCCGCAATTGTTTCTTTTAATCAAAGAAATCATTTCTGGAATCATTTTTTGTTCATCAACAAGTCTACCCACTCTTAGACATGACTGAAGGCCAAGGGTAATCTCTGTTTGCATATCAACTAGTTTCTTTTGGATTATCTGTTTAGCAGCCAAAGGTGAACCAAATTGCTCTCTATCTAAAGAATAGCTTCTAGCAGCATGCCAACAGAATTCTGCTGCTCCTATAGCTCCCCAAGCTATTCCGTACCTCGCCATATTTAAGCATGAAAATGGACCCTTGAAACTTTCCACTTCTGGTAAAACTCTATCTTCAGGTACAAAAATATCATCCATAAAAATCTGTCCTGTAGCGGAAGCTCTTAAAGAAAACTTTCCTTTCAAGTAAGGTGTTTCTAATCCTTTATCCTCCCTTTCAACAATAAAACCTCTCAATTTATTATCTTCATCCTTTGCCCATATTATTAACAGATCTGCAATGGGGGCATTAGTTATCCATGTCTTAGATCCAGTTATCTTGTAACCTCCCTTCACTTTTTTAGCTGTTGACCTCATACTGCCTGGATCTGAACCTGCATCAGGTTCAGTTAACCCAAAACAACCTATGATCTCTCCCTTTGCCATTTTTGGTAAATAATGATTTTTTTGTTCTTCAGAACCAAATTTATGAATGGGATGCATAGCTAAAGAAGTTTGAACGCTATAGGCAGACCTGTAACTTGAATCCACTCTCTCAATCTCTCTAGTAATAAGCCCATAAGAAACATAATTAGTGCCTGCACAACCATAGCCCTCTATAGGTGCTCCAAGTAAACCCAGACTACCTAGTTCTTTATAAATTGTTTTATCAAAAGACTCATTTCTATTGGCCTCTAGAATCCTGGGCATTAAAGATTTTTGACAGTACTCTTTGGTACTAGACTCAATCAATCTCTCCTCTTCAGAGAGTTGATCATTAAAATTAAAAATATCTTCCCAACTACTCATGTTTAATACTCTATTGCTCCTGTTTCTTTTAATTCGTTAATTTTACTTTCATCGAAACCTAATCCTTTAAGTATTTCTTGTGTATGCTCTCCTAATATAGGAGCTCTGTAGGGCTGCTTTTTAGGTTCGTCACTAATCTTTATAGGGCTATTAACAGTTAACAATCCAGGCATCTTCTCATGTTTCATTGGCACTAATGTCTCTGTTTCTAAAAATTGTTCATCAGTTTTGCATTCTGTAATTTTTCCAATAAACCCATAAGTAACGCCAGATTCTCTCAAAGCTGAATTTATCTGATCAACATCTCGGTTACCAAACTCTTTGCTCAACTCTACTCTTAAATCCTCTTGATTATCAACGAGCCCCGTACCCTCAAACCTTTGATCTTTTAGTAAATCTTCTCTATCAAAAGCTTTAGCTAATTTTGGCCATTCTTTAAGAGCATTCACCAAAGCCAAAGCTACTTGTCGACCATCTCCAGTATTAAATATATCCCCAAAAGGATGTTTAGGAAGAGGGTCTGTTCTATCAGCAAATTCAACATCCATTAAAGCACCTTGGATGAAACATCCATTGGACCATGCTCCATTTGCCATTAAAGAAGTAGAAACTTCTGTCCCCTTTCCAGTCTTTTCTCTCCTATACAGTGCAGTCATAATTGCACTAAATAATGCTGTTGCTGTTGGATGATCTCCCATACCAGGAGTAGACCAAGCAGGTGGGGAGCTAGTTGAAGGCCTTACAAAATCCATCAAACCTGTCCTTGCCCACCAAGCCAATGAATCATATGCGGTTCGATTAGCGTCAGGCCCAACTTCACCATAACCGGAAAGGGATGCATATATGAGTCTTTCATTATGAGGTCTTATGTCTTCAGATCTTAACTTCAACCTCTCCCTTATCGGAAAAGGCATGTTTGTTATAAACACATCAGCTGTTTTAACTAAATCTATAAGAATTCCTTGAGCCTCTTTGTCTTTAAGATTTAGAGCAATACTTTTCTTATTTCTTGAAGTTAATTGCCAACAATAATTATCAGGGCCCTCCGGCATTCTTCCTCTGGAAATTAACCACCTGAGACTATCGCCTATTTCAGGAGGTTCAATTTTTATTACTTCAGCTCCATAATCAGACATTATTGTTGCTGCAGCAGGTCCCGCAATAAAACTAGCGGCATCGACAACCTTGATGCCTTCTAATAATAATTTTTCTTCTGCCATAAACCATCCCCTCCAAAACAAAAATATGAAGCTAAAGTTATCACAATAGTTAAATATTTAAATTTAATTTTTAAATTACTTTTTCTCCTACTAGTTTCAACTATTCAATGTTTAAATGAGGAATGCCTACCAGATTCAAGGTAATTGGATTAACTATTCTTGCTGTCTTTATCTGTTATATAGATAGAGTAAATATTTCTATAACCATCATACCCATGGCTGAAGAACTGGGATGGGATTATGAAAGAATTGGATTCGTCTCAATGTCTTTCTTTCTTGGTTATATAGTCACACAAGTACTAGGAGGTTATCTTTCAGATAAGTTTGGAGCTAAGCTGGTGCTTGGCTATGGATTAATAGTTTGGTCTATATTCACAATCTTAACTCCCATGGCTTCATATGCTGGATTTACATTCTTAATATTGGCAAGAATAGGAATGGGATTAGGCGAAGGCATCACTTTCCCTGCCTGGCACAGTCTTTATGCTCGATGGATTCCTCTCGGTGAAAGAGCAAGATCAGTCGGTATTACTAATAGTGGTCTCTTTCTAGGTACGGTTTTTGCTTTAATAACTACGCCTATCATTGTTCTTCATCTTGGGTGGCAGTGGGCATTTTATCTTTTTGGAGCCGTAGGTTTCGTATGGTTCTATTTTTGGAATAGATTCGTAACTTCTACTCCCAAAGAACACCCCAACATTTCTCAGGAAGAACTTACTCTTATCGAAAGTGAAGCCCCTACCGTAGAAGAGGCCAAGAAACTTCCTTGGAAAACTTTAATTACCAACAAGCCTCTTTGGGCAATTGGGGTAGCCCACTTTTGCAGTAACTACTCACTTTTTGTTTTTTTGTCTTGGTTGCCGATATTTATAAACCAAGGCTTAGGCGTGGACTTTGCGTCTATCGGCTATCTTGCGATGCTTCCGCATTTAACCTCTTTCATATTTTTAAACCTTGGTGGGCTATTCGGTGACTATTTATTAAAAATGGGATTTAAGACCCTGAGTGTGAGAAAAATCTGTAACACTATTGGATTTGGAGGTGCTGGCGTATGTCTGACGCTGATTCCTTCATTTGATACTGTTGGAATAGTTATGGGGCTTATGTGTATGGGTAATGCCTTTTCTGGCATGGCAGCCGGAGGTTTTATAGTTAACCATGCTGATATAGGGCCAAAATATACGGGAACACTAATGGGAATCACTAATATGATAGGCGCAATTCCAGGCATTATTGGAGTTTATTTAGCGGGCCTTATATTAAATGAGTTTGGTTCCTGGGCAGCGGTATTCTATGTAGTGGCAGGTGTAACTTTCTTTGGCATGATCTTTTATTTGATTTTTGCAAGCGCAGACAAGCAATTTGATTAAAAGGTTAAAAAAAACCTGTTAACAGTTATAATTTTTGTATGCCAGAAGCAATTCAAACAGATCTATCAGAAAAAGGAGTTTTCTTAATTAGCCTAAACAGGCCTGAGGTTCTTAATGCCATGAACAAAGACTTGATCATGGGCCTTTTAGAAACTATGAATAAAATTAATGATGACCCAAAAGTTAGAGCTGTCGTTATAACTGGAAAAGGTAGAGGTTTTTGTGCAGGAGCAGATCTCGCAAATGGTGGCTGGCCCAATGACAAAAATAACTCTCCCGGTCAAGCGGCTGCGGTTAATATGGAAATAGGATTTAATCCACTAGTTAAAGCTATAACTGGTGGTAACAAACCAGTTATAACTGCAATAAATGGAATTGCTGCTGGAGGTGGTGTTGGTTTAGCCCTGAGTGGAGATTTAGTAGTAGCGGCTGAATCAGCCAAATTTAAACTCGTGTTTGGACCTCAATTAGGAATTATCTCGGATGTAGGCTCCTCTTGGTTTGTGCCCCAGTTAATCGGTCGGGCTAGAGCTAATGGTATGGGTTTGTTAGGGGAAGATATTGACGCTAAATTAGCTAAAGAATGGGGTTTGATATGGGATTATTTTCCGGATGATAATCTGTTAGATTCTGCTCTCAACTTGGCTAAGAAAATAGCTGATGGACCGATAGCGGGCCTAAAAGCTGTGGTTAAAGCCCACGATCATGCTCTGTCTACAACCCTTGATAAACAACTAGACTATGAGAGAGACACTCAGGAAGTCTTTCTTGATAGAGAAGAATTCAAAGAAGGTGTAAAAGCCTTTATAGAAAAAAGGAAACCTGACTTCAAGTCGATAAAGACTTAGTTTCACAAGCATTGACTTCCATTGATATAAATTCCGACTTAGGTGAATATCGGAATGAAGCGCAATTAACTAATGAACTTAATATTCTTAATTACATTAG
>CAZTLP010000027.1:0-15618 GCA_964614345.1 uncultured Gammaproteobacteria bacterium
ATAACAAGTTTTAGTTAAGAAAAGTTAATCACTAACGGAATATATGATGGTGGAGGCGGCGGGAATTGAACCCGCGTCCACCAGTACTCTGCCATAAGATCTACATGTTTAGTTTCATCTATTAATTTTGCTTAATAGGGCCCGATGAACAGGGCTTATTAAGCGATCTCATGTTTACTTAAGAAGTTGTATATGAGAACTACAACGTCCGCAGTCCGTGAAGTCGTCTGTCGTAACAATGGCACGGACACCAGGTTAAAACAGTTAGCAATTTAAGCTGCTAAAGCGTAGTCTGCGTTTTCGCCAACTAACATGTTTGTAGTAGTTGATTTACGAGAATTACTACCTTCTCGACATGCACTCGTGGGTTTGTAACTGCCGTCGAATCCAGTTCGCCCCCAAAAAGGACTGGGGATTATACAGAAACTTTAAGGACCTAGAGGGACATATATGGAATTTTGGGACTTATGACACTTGGGCTTAGTTTCTATTTCTTATTTCTTGTTCTTAATTCTCTCGCTTTCTGACGATCCCAATCTCTTGCTTTAATGGTTTGACGCTTATCCCGGTTTTGTTTACCTGTGGCTAATGCAATTTCACACTTAACTAGATTGTTTTTCCAAAACAGTTTTGTTGGTACGCAGGTTTGACCCTTTTGCTGGGTGGATTTAAAAATTTCAGCCAATTCCTTTTTGTTTAGGAGTAATTTTCTGGATCGAGTTGGGTCATTTTCTTTATTGCTATTAGCTAGAGGGTTTATGTGACACCCTATCAACCAAGCTTCTTTATCTTTTAAAAGAACGTAAGCTTCGGCTATTTGAGCCTTGCCTAAACGTATACTTCGAACTTCCCAACCTTCCAGGGACACCCCGGCTTCAAATTTGTTGGTTAATTCAAAGTTAAAACGAGCCCTACGGTTCTCCGCAATAGTATTTTCGGACTTCTTTTTCTTCTTATTCACACTTAGAGTATAAACAAAGATATAGAATATTTTCTATTATCCATGAATAAGAATGATCTAAGAGAAAGGTACTTTACGGGCAGGGTCTATGTTGCTTTGAGTCCAGTTATATTTTTAGCGGCCTTGGTTTGGTTTACGCCTGATTTGATAGCCATTCAAATAGCTCATCTCTTCCAAATATACTTGGGTTTACTACTAATATTTTCTTCTAGCTATTTAATCTCCCAATCCCGAGTACCAACACCACTACTTTCTAAAGGGTTCTCTTTTGTTCTTGCTTGGGTAATTTTCGTACTGGTCATTGGAGGAGGGGCTCTAACTTATTACCTTAACCCAGTTTACGGCTTAATTTTTTTGTTGATGGGTTTGTTGGCCTTATCCTTTTCTAAAATATCTCGTCATTCGGATATACAGATACCTTATTGGTTTCAAGAATTAATTCGCAAAAGTAATATTATGATCTGCATTTGTTTAATAGTTATGTTAGGTTATTGGCTAAATCCTTATTCAGAACCACTAAGTTATTTAATTAAATGAATTCAGAAGCAAGAAAATCCATACATGGAACTTGGACTGGTCGCTGGACTTTTATTCTTGCAGCAGCTGGCTCAGCTGTAGGGCTAGGTAATATATGGAAATTCCCTTACATGGCTGGCGAGTATGGCGGGGGCGCTTTTGTCTTGGTTTACTTGGCTTGCATTTTACTTATTGGTATCCCAATTATGATTGCTGAAATTCTAATTGGCAGAAGAGGGCGAAGCAGTCCTGCCAACTCCATGTCTTATTTAGCGAAAGAAGCAAACACTTACCCTCATTGGAAAGCTTTAGGCATCATGGGTGCGGTAGCTGGTCTGGCTATCTTATCTTTCTACAGTGTTGCTGCTGGTTGGGCTATTTCCTATATTTTTGAAGACTTCTCAGGTCCTTCTGCAGAATATTACGGAGAGGAATTTAATGCTTTTCTGGCAGATGGAACAAAATTAGTAATTTTTCATAGTATTTTTATCTTCGTGACAGTTTTCATCGTGGCCCGAGGTGTAATCAAAGGATTAGAAGTTTGGATAAATCGATTGATGCCTTTGTTATTTATTATCGTCTTGCTTTTATGCGCATACGCAACACAAACAGGAGCTTTTCTGGAAGGCGTTTCTTATTTATTTACTCCTGATTTCTCAAAAATAGATGCCATGGTTATTCTGGCTGCTTTGGGGCAAGCCTTCTTCACTTTAAGCTTAGGTATGGGGGCTATTATGGCTTATGGGGCATACATGCCAGCGAGCCAGAAAATCGGCTCTACAGCGCTATCTGTGGCCTTTTTAGACACATTAGTGGCTCTATTGGCAGGGATAGCTATTTTCCCCATAGTTTTTGCTAATAATCTGGAAGCAGCTGCCGGTCCTGGCTTGGTCTTTGTAACTTTACCTTGGGCTTTTGTGAATATGCCTTTGGGTTTAATCTTCGGAAAACTCTTCTTTGTCTTATTAAGCATTGCCGCTTTGAGTTCAGCTATCTCATTATTGGAGCCAGGGGTGGCTTGGGTAGTGGAATCACTTAAGACCAAACGATATATAGCTGCCGGTGCATTGGGTTTAGTTGCTTGGACACTCGGCATATTGAGTGCACTTTCCTTTGATCTCTTGTCTGACTTTACTCCAATAGGTGATCGAAATTTCTTTGATTCAATGGATTTCTTATCCAATCAAATCCTGTTACCCCTTGGAGGGATATTTATTGCAATTTTTGTAGGCTGGGTAATGAAACGTGAAAATGTGCTGGAAGAACTGGAAATGAATGAAGGATGGGTTCTTAAGGCCTGGTATTTCTTATTGAAATTCTTGTCCCCTGTATTGGTTGGGGTAGTTTTTGTAGCTGCCGTTTTCTTTGGGGTCACTTAGCCTCAATATCTTCTCCATGAAGAGCCCCTTCCCATTTGACTAATAAACCTTCTTCAAAATACAAAGTTATCTTTGTCTCCGTGAATACATTTTCACCCTGGACGATAGAGGTGTAGTAGTCCCATCTATCAGGATAGAAAGTATCACTGATTAGAGGAGTTCCCATAACATATTTTACTTGTGATTCTGTCATGCCGACTTCGAGCTTTCCTAACATCTCGTTATCGACTAGGTTGCCTTGATTAATAATTACCTGAAAAAGTTGAGGCCAACCACAACTTGTCAAAGTTAGGGTTACAACTAAAAATAAGAAGGTTTTTATACTTTTTGTCATAGTTCCATAGGACTTAATTTATAATACTAAAACTATTTACTCTGAAGGGTGCGTATTGTGACAGATGATGCAGAATTAAAGAAGGCAGGACTAAAGGTAACTCTACCTAGATTAAGGATTCTAGAATTATTGGAATCTTCTGATTCACCTCATCTCAGTGCTGAAGATATGTATAAAAAGTTAATCAATGCAGGAGAAGAGGTAGGTCTGGCAACAGTTTACAGAGTTCTCACTCAGTTTGAGCAGGCAGGAATATGCATTAGACATAATTTTGAAGAAGGCCATGCGGTATATGAATTAACCCCAACGCAACATCACGACCACATGGTTTGTGTAGAAACAGGCGACGTCGTTGAGTTTAATTGTGAAGATATAGAAGAGTTTCAGATAAAAGTAGCAAAAGAAAAAGGCTACGAGATAGTTGACCACAGTATGGTGCTATACGTAAAACCGATAAAAAAATAACACCCTTGAACCCTTAGGCTTCATCCCCATATTGTTGGATAGGAGAATAGATTTGAGTAACAAAGAGAAAGAAAACGGCCTGGACGAAGAAGAAAACTTGGATGAAGAGGAGCTTGAAGGAACCTCGGAAGATCAATCTGAAGAAGAGGTTGAAAAGTCATTAGAAGAACAGGTAGAAGAACTTAAAGACCAACTTCTAAGAGCTCAGGCTGAAGTTCAAAACGTAAGAAGGGTCGCTGGCCAGGAGATAACGAAGGCTAGGCTTTACGGCGTTGAATCTTTAGCAAGAGAATTCATTGCTGTTGGAGATAATATACAAAGAGCCCTTGAGTCTTGTGGAGAAAAAGCAGAGATAGACTCCATAAAAGAGGGTCTTGAATTAACACTGAAAAGCTTTGAAGGTTCTTTACAAACAGCCGGAATTTTACCCCTAAACCCAGAGAAAGAGCCTTTTGATCCAGAAAAACACGAAGCAATTTCTGTGGTTGAAGATGATAAACAGGATGCAAATACCGTAATTGAAGTTATTCAAAGGGGATTTACTATTCAAAATAGAATATTACGTCCTGCAAAGGTAGTAGTAACTAAGAAACCTGAAGAGAAATAATCTCTTTTCCTCTTGAAAAATCTTATCTATCCCCCATTTAGATATTAAATAAATAATTCGGAGACGAGAAAATGGCAAAAGTAATAGGCATAGATTTAGGAACAACTAACTCTTGTGTTGCTGTAATGGAAGGAGACCAGGCTAAAGTTATTGAAAATTCCGAAGGAGCCAGAACGACTCCTTCAGTAGTAGCTTATGGCGAAGAACTTACTGTTGGTGCTCCTGCAAAAAGACAAGCGGTTACAAATCCTGATAATACTCTTTATGCAATCAAGAGGCTTATAGGAAGAAAACATGATGATGATGTAGTTAAAAAGGATGCAAGCATGGTTCCCTATAAGATTGTTCCTGCAGAAAACGGCGATGCTTGGGTAGAAGCAGAAGGAAAAAGCTTAGCGCCTCAACAAGTTTCAGCAGAAATTCTTAAAAAAATGAAAAAGACAGCTGAAGACTATCTTGGGCATGAAGTTAAGGAAGCTGTGATTACTGTTCCAGCTTACTTCAATGATTCTCAAAGACAGGCTACAAAAGATGCAGGGAAAATTGCTGGGCTAGATGTTAAAAGGATAATTAATGAGCCTACAGCAGCTGCTTTGGCTTACGGATTAGACAAAGGTAAAGGCGACCAAAAGATAGCTGTGTACGATTTAGGCGGAGGAACGTTTGACATTTCAATCATTGAAATAGCAGAGGTCGATGGAGAGCATCAATTTGAAGTTTTATCAACTAATGGAGATACCTTCTTAGGTGGAGAAGACTTTGATCTTGCCCTCATAGAATACCTTGCTGAAGAATTCAAAAAGGAATCTGGTGTGGATCTTCATAATGATCCATTAGCCCTACAAAGACTAAAAGAAGGAGCAGAGAAAGCTAAGATAGAGTTATCTAGCAATCAACAAACAGAAGTCAATCTGCCTTATATAACTGCAGATTCTTCTGGACCAAAACACTTTGTGCATAAATTAACGAGAGCTAAATTAGAAGCTTTGGTAGAAAGTTTAGTCGAAAGGACTATAGCTCCTGTAAAAACTGCATTAAATGATGCCAAACTTAAAGCATCTGATGTGGATGAAGTAATTTTAGTTGGCGGTCAGACAAGAATGCCTCTGGTACAAGAGAAAGTGAAGGCATTTTTTGGTAAGGAATCTCGAAAAGACGTAAACCCTGATGAAGCTGTGGCGGTTGGGGCTGCAATTCAGGGCGCTGTATTAGCAGGGGATGTAACCGATGTTCTTTTATTGGATGTCACTCCATTAACATTAGGTATAGAAACCATGGGAGGAGTGATGACACCTCTTATTGATAAGAACACGACTATTCCAACCAATAAATCTCAGATATTTTCAACTGCCGAAGACAACCAAACTGCCGTAACCGTCCATGTTCTGCAGGGTGAAAGAAAGCAAGCAGCTGAAAATAAAACATTAGGACAATTTAACTTAACTGATATACCTGCGGCTCCCAGGGGAATGCCTCAGATAGAAGTTACTTTTGACACTGATGCAAATGGGATACTTAACGTTTCTGCAAAAGATAAGGCAACTGGGAAAGAACAATCTATAGAAATTAAAGCTTCTAGTGGTCTATCTGATGAAGAGATAGAACAAATGGTTAAGGATGCTGAAGTCCATGCTGAGGAAGATAAGAAATTTGAAGCTTTAGTTCAAACCAGAAATATGGGAGAAAACTTAGTTCATAGTTGCAAGAAGACTTTAGAAGAAGCTGGTGATAAGGCAGAAGCTGAAGAAAAAGAAGCGATAGAAAAAGGAATAAGCGAGTTGGAAGAAGCACTTAAAACTGATGATAAAGATCAGATAGATGAAAAAATAAAAGCTTTAAGTGAAGCTTCTGCTTCTCTGGCTCAAAAACTATACGAAGAACAACAAGCTAAAGACACGGCCCAAGAGGGTGAAACCCCAGAGGAAGGAGCTGCTGATTCGGATGCTGTTGATGCTGACTTTGAGGAAGTTAAAGAGGAAGAGAAGTCATAATATTTCTCCTTCTTCTTTAAAACTAAAGGCCCACAAATGTCTAAAAGGGACTATTACGACATTTTAGGGGTCGATCGAAGTGCCCAGGGCGATGAATTAAAGAAAGCCTATAGGAAATTAGCGATGAAGTATCATCCGGATAGAAATCCAGATGACGCTTCCGCTGCAGAAAAATTTAAAGAAGCTACAGAGGCATATGAGGTCCTGTCAGATTCTTCAAAGAGATCTGCTTACGATCAGTTTGGGCATCAAGGGGTGGATGCTTCAGGGTTTAGTAGTGGGGGGAGGTCTGCCACAGATGCATTTAATGATATTTTTGGAGATATTTTTGGAGACATTTTTGGAGGCGGAGATCCATTTTCTAGATCTAGACGTTCTAATAGAGGTTCCGATTTAGAGTTCTCTTTAACAATCAATTTAGAGAATGCTGTAAGGGGCACCACAGAAAAAATAAGAATCCCCACTTTACAAAGTTGCGAAAGCTGTGGTGGTTCAGGGGCCGAACCTGGAACACAACCATCCTCATGTCCCTCTTGCCAAGGCGCTGGACAAGTTAGGATGCAACAAGGCTTCTTTTCCATTTCACAAACCTGCAGACAGTGTGGAGGGTCTGGCCGAGTTATAACCAATCCTTGCAAAAAATGTAGAGGCCAAGGAAGGGTAGAAAAAACTAAGACACTATCGGTCAAAATACCTGCAGGAATAGATTCTGGGGATAGAATTAGATTATCTGGTGAAGGAGAGGCTGGGCCGAGTGGAGGTCCTAGTGGAGATTTGTATGTACAAATTAAGGTTCTTTCCCATGAGGTTTTTGAAAGGGATGGACAACACCTGTACTGTGAAGCACCAATAACTTTTGTTGATGCTGCCTTAGGTTCTGAAATAGAGATTCCTACTTTAGATGGCAAAGTTAAAATCAAGATTCCAGAAGGAACTCAGACCGGAAAATTATTTAGATTAAAAGGTAAGGGAGTGAAGAAGATAAGAAGTTCAACTGTTGGAGACCTATTGTGCAGAGTGATAGTTGAAACGCCTCAGAAACTAGACTCTAAACAAAAGGCTTTACTAAAGGAATTAGGTACATCTCTAAAAGAAAAGAAGAATTCTCCTATAAGCTCAGAGTGGTTCAATAAAGTTAAGTCATTTTTTGATAGCAAGTAAACAACTATGTTAAAAATTGCTATATCAGGTTCAACAGGAAGAATGGGGCTTGCTCTCATTAATGCTATCTCTAAAGATAAGGATTTTAAACTGATTGGCGGAGTTGCTAGTGAATCAAATTCAAATATTGGGAAAGATTTAGGAGAAATAGCTGGAGAAGAGAGAATAGGAGTTGTTTTATCTTCAAGATTGAGCGACCTTCCTGAAATAGATGTACTAGTAGATTTCTCTGAAGCTAAATTTAGTCTGAAATGTGTTGAATACGCAAAAAATCACAATACAGCTCTTCTTTTAGGGACCACAGGTTTTCAAGAGTCTGATTTAAGTAATATTGAAGAAGCTTCTAAGCTTATACCTTTATTAAAAGCACCTAATACTAGTATGGGCATAGCTTATCTAAAGAAAGTAATTGATCTCACTTCAGATTCACTTTCTTATTTTGATAATTTACAAATTTCAGAAAAACACCATAAAGATAAAAAGGATTTACCTTCAGGTACCTCGTTAGATCTAGCTAATTTTTTATCAGAGAGAATATTAAGAGAAAGCTCTATAAACATAGATAGTGAAAGGACTGGGGATTTAGCTGGAGAACATAAAATAATTCTTTCAAATGATCTCGAAAGAATTGAGCTAAGTCATAAAGCCCTAGATCGCTCTATTTATGCGAAAGGGGCACTAATAGGAGCTAAATGGCTGAAATCTAAACCAAACGGGCTCTATTCCATGTCAGATATATATTCTTGAATTGCTAGAAATATGTTATAAACGCACCCCTTTTTAGGATAAATTCATTTTTATTTTAAAAATAATGTTGCACGTGTTCGCTTCTATCTCTTGGGTGCTAAAGGATTGCTCATCTTTAGTTAAGAGTAGTAAAACACGGAAGAATAACCCGAACGATTAAAATCGTTCACAGATTAGGAGAGCAAATGGCCGATATATCAATAGAAGATATGCTCCAAGCAGGTGTCCACTTCGGACACCAAACTAAATACTGGAATCCAAAAATGGAACCATACATTTTTGGAGTTCGTAATAAAATTCACATTATTGATCTACAGCACACAGTAGAGCTTTTGAAGCCTGCCTTGGCTTTTATTAAATCAGTTGCGCAGAAGAACAATAAGATTCTATTTGTTGCAACTAAAAGATCAGCTACGAATATTCTTAAGGAAGAGGCAGAGCGATGCGGTATGCCCTATGTGAACGAAAGGTGGTTAGGAGGAATGCTAACAAACTATAAAACCATCAGGTCCTCAATTAATAGGCTTGAAAACCTTCTAAGACAAAAAGAAGATGGAACTTTTGACAAACTTACTAAAAAAGAAGGCCTAAAATTACAAAGAGAAATAGATAGGCTTGAGAAAGCCATAGGCGGAGTAAGGGACATGGGTGGATTGCCCGATGCTTTGTTTGTGATTGATGTTAAGAGAGAAGCTATTGCTATATCTGAAGCAAGCAAGATGGGTATACCTATTGTTGGAATAGTAGACAGCAATAGTAGTCCTGAAGGTATTGACTATATGGTGCCCGGAAATGATGACGCCATAAGGTCTATTTCTTTATTTACTAGAGCAGTTTCTGATGCTTGTTTAGAAGGGTCTAAGCTTGCCACAGGTTTGAAGCCTTCTGCAGATTCATCTGGACCAAAAATAATTAAAAAAGAAGACAAGCAAGAATCTTCTAATGAAAAGGACCTTGAACAAGCTAAAGTGAAAGAACCTGAAGAACCTAAAGAACCTAAAGAAGATGAGAAGGAGAAAGAAGCTAAAGTAGCTGAAGAATCAAAAGAAAAAGAGGAATCTGTAGAAACCGAAGAACAGACAGAAGATCCTAAAGTCGATTCAAAATCTGAAGAAGTTGAGGAAGGAAAGGAGACTTAAATGACTGAAATATCAGCCTCTCTTGTTAAAGAGCTCAGAGAAAGAACGGGAATGGGAATGATGGATTGCAAACAGGCTTTGTTAGAAACTAATGGAGACATTGCTCAAGCCATTGAAGAATTAAGAAAATCTAGTGGTATTAAAGCAAGCAAGAAAGCAGGAAGGTCTGCTGCCGACGGCATTTTGCAGATCCAATTAGTTAACTCTGTAGGTTTTATGGTTGAAATTAATTGTGAAACTGATTTTGTTGCTAAAGATGGTTCCTTTGTGGAGTTTTCTGAAGAAGTCCTTAAAGTTCTTTCTTCTGGTGAATATCTAGAATTAGATCAATTGATGGCAGGAGATTTAAACGACAAGAGAGAAAAGCTAGTACAAAAATTGGGAGAAAATATAGTAGTAAGAAGGGTATTCATTAGTGATGATTCGGCTGATCATACAGGCGTATATCTGCACTCAAATAAGAAGATTGCCTGCATAGTGTGCTTAAAAGGAGGCAATGAAGAAGTAGCCAAGGATATAGCTATGCACATAGCAGCTACAGACCCTTTAGCTATTACTCCTCAAGATATCCCTGAAGAGACTATTAAAAAAGAAAAAGAAATCTTTGAAGCACAATCTGCAGACTCAGGTAAATCTGCAGAAATTATTGTTAAGATGGTTGAAGGAAAAGTGAAAAAATTTCTAAGTGAAGTCAGTCTTACAGAACAGGACTTTGTTAAAGATCCTGGACTAAAGATAAAGTCTTTACTGGATAAAAATAAAGCTGAAGTTATCCAATTCAAAAGATTTGAAGTAGGAGAGGGAATTGAAATAGAAGAAACAGACTTTGCAGCTGAAGTTATGTCTCAAATAGAGAAAACTTAGAATAATGTATCAAGAGATTATAGAAGACACCAAAGTTGGAATGGAAAGAAGTCTACAGTCTTTGGATGCTGCTTTTAACAGAATAAGAACAGGTAGGGCAAGCCCAGCTCTATTGGATGATATTAAAGTAGATTATTACGACACCCTGACCCCATTATCGCAATTGGCAAATATATCCATTGAAGATGCTAAAACAATAGCAATTGTTCCGTGGGAGAAAGCTGTTGTACAAGATATTGAGAAAGCCATTATGGAGTCGGAGTTAGGCCTAAATCCTGCCACTTCGGGAGACACTATTCGAGTAATTCTTCCTGATTTAACTGAAGAGACTAGGAAGGAATTTATCAAGAAAGCAAGATCAGAAGCAGAAAATACAAAGATATCTATAAGGAATGTTAGAAGGGAAGGGAATTCACAACTAAAAGAATTTCTAAAGGAAAAAGAAATTTCGCAAGATGAAGAGAGGCAAGGAGAAGAAGAGATTCAAAAGCTCACTGACTTGTTTGTAAATCGGGTAGATGAAGCTCTGTCAATTAAAGAAAAGGATCTGCTAGATTTCTAGTTCCTCTCTAGAGTCCAAATGAGTGCAAAAAAGACTGAAAACCTACCTTCCCATGTTGCGATCATTATGGATGGTAATAACAGATGGGCTAAAGCAAAAAATTTACCAGGAGTCTCTGGTCATCAACAAGGCGTGGAAAGGGCGCGTGAAGCAGTTGAGTATGCAGTTGAAAAGAAGCTTGATACTTTAACTTTGTTTGCTTTTAGTAGTGAGAATTGGGGAAGGTCTGATGAAGAAGTCAGCCTTCTAATGAAGTTATTAGCTCAAGCCTTAGAAGAACAGGTACCAAATTTAATAAAAAATAAAGTACAACTCTCATTCATCGGCGACTTAACTAAATTTGATGCTGACCTTCAAGTTAGAATGAAGAAAGCTGAAAAATTAACTGAGTGTGACAAAGAAAAGAATCTAGATTTAATTATTGCTGCAAGTTATGGAGGTAGATGGGATATTGTACAAGCATTAGAAAAAATAAATGCTTCACAGGGGGAAATAGAAATAGACGAAGAGTTAATTAGCTCTAACACTTCGTTGGGCCCCTTCTCTGATCCAGATCTTTGTATTCGTACAGGAGGTGAATTTAGAATAAGTAACTTTTTGCTTTGGCATTTAGCTTATTCCGAACTTTATTTTAGCGAACTTTATTGGCCAGATTTTGATGCAATACAGTTTCAAAAAGCTCTTGAAGAATATTCGAGCAGACAAAGGCGCTTTGGAGACAAGTCTAACTTTGATAAGAACTAGAAATGAATAAAACTAGAATACTTACAGGAATAACTTTAGCTCTACTTATTGTTTTATCTTTTTTATTTCTACCTCTGAATGCTATTACCTTACTTCTTAGTTTTATTGTTAGTTTGTCCGCATGGGAATTCTATAAATTACGATTCTCTTCTGAGATAGCGATAATAATAAGCATAGTTTTATTTTTTGGATTAATTTATTTAAGTTTTGGGAGTGGATTAAAATTAAGCTTAAGTTCCATAGGGTTATTGGCTTGGTTGGTGATTGGCTTTTTGATTTTAGGTTTTCCTCACAACAAGAACATCCTTCAAAATAAATATTTTTGGGTCTTGTCTGGTTTTTTTATTCATATCCCTTTTTGGACATCAATCTTCTTAATTTTAAATTTTGAAGGATACTTTCTAGGAAATATAGGTCTTGAGCTACCTTCCAGATATGTTTTAATTCTCTTAATAGCTGTAAGTTCATTAATGGATGTCCTAGCTTATTTTGGAGGTAAGAAATACGGAAAAAGAAAGTTTCTTTCAAATATTAGTCCCAACAAAACACTAGAAGGTTTCTTAATAGCTCTCATAGGAACTCCATTACTTGTGATACCTTTTCTTGCCCTAATATTTGACTTTAACTTTATTAAGTTTTTTATACTAATTCTTCTAGTTTCAATTTTTTCAGTCCTCGGTGATGCTTCTGCTAGCCTCTTTAAGAGAATAGCAGGAGTAAAAGATTCTTCTAATCTTTTACCAGGTCATGGAGGTATTTTAGACAGAATAGATAGTCATTTAGCTGCAGCACCTAGCTTTGTAGTTTTAGTTTATTTGATGGGTTTAGGTTCATGAAAAAAGTTGCAATATTAGGGTCCACAGGATCTATTGGAACCTCAACTCTTAAAGTAATAGAGGCTAATCCCGATGTATTTTCGATTACCTTGTTAGCCGCTGACTCAAATGTAGATTTAATTTTTGAACAAAGTCAGAAGTTTAGCCCAAATTATTTATATTTAAATGACAACTCTTCCTCAAGCCAACTTAGACCGAAAGTAGATTCGAGTAATTTAAATACCACTTTAGTTGATGAAGAAGATTATCTAAAAATTTTAGCTTCTGACGAAGTTGATATTGTTGTTGCAGGTATAGTCGGTGTAGCAGGATTGAAATCAATCCACAAAGCTGTTTCAGCGGGGAAAAGAGTCTTATTAGCAAATAAAGAGGCTTATGTAGTAGCAGGAGAATTATTAAACGAATTAGCTGAATCAAATAATTCAACTATCTTTCCCATTGACAGTGAGCACAGCGCAATTCATCAATGTTTATCAGGAAAAACGGATACCTCAGGAGGAGTTAGAAAAATTACCCTTACAGGGTCAGGCGGTCCCTTCTTAAATCGAAACTTAAAAGAATTTGAGCATATCACTCCTGAAGAGGCAGTAAATCATCCTGTTTGGAAAATGGGTAAAAAAATATCAGTAGATTCAGCGACCATGATGAATAAGGGTTTGGAAATAATTGAAGCCAGATGGTTGTTCGGAATAAACTCAGAGAAAATAGATATATTGGTTCATCCAGAAGGAATTGTTCACTCTTTAGTTGAATTTAATGATGCCTCAGTTATTGCTCAATTATCGGTACCAGACATGCAGATTCCAATAGCTTATGGTTTAGGGTTCCCTGAAAGAATAAATTCCAAATCACAAAGTTTAAGTTTAGAAAAAATCGGTCAGTTAAACTTCATTAAACCCGACCTACTGAAGTTTCCAAGTATTGTTATAGCGAGAAGCTGTCTTGAATCCGGAGGAACTGCTTCGTCATTATTAAATGCAGCGAACGAAGAAGCGGTTAAGGCTTTTCTAGATAAAAAAATATGTTTTACCCAAATTACAGAAATTATTTCATTTGTAATGGATAAAAACCCTATAAAAACTGTCAAAGAATTAGAAAATGTTATAGAAGCTGACGTCTTGGGAAGGGAGTCTGCTCAAAATAGAATTCAACAATTAAACAACTGATATGACTAACATCCTTTTTAATCTTGTATCTATTATCGTTTTATTGGGTGTGATCATAGGTATACATGAATTAGGTCATTTTCTAGCTGCTAGAAAATTTAAAGTTCATGTCATTAGGTTCAAGATAGGGTTTGGAAAAACTTTATTAAGTAGGTTTGATAAAAAGCGAACTGAATTTGCTATTGGATTATTGCCACTAGGAGGTTATGTTCAAATGCTGGGAGAAGATAACCCACTGCAAGGAGATGAATCAGATCAAAATCCAAACTCAAGAGAAATCTCTTACCCCCAAGCCTCTTTAGGAGCTAGAGCAGTTATTACTGCAGCAGGACCAATCGCAAATTTTGTTTTAGCAATCATAGCTTACTTTCTTATTTTCATGATTGGGGTAAAAGATATTGCTCCAATTGTAGGTGGTATAAATGAAGACAGTTTAGCCCAACAAGCAGGAATTGAAGTAGGCGACAGAATCCTAGCAATAGATAAAAGCCAAGTTAATTCCTTGAAAGATTTAAACTCCTTGTTAGCTTTAAGAATAGGTGAAACAGGCACAATTCTAGTTGATTATCAAAAGCCAGGTTCTGATATAAGGTTCTCAGAATCTGTAAGAATAGAAAACTGGCTTGGATCCGAATTAGACCAAAGTGTAATTTCTTACTTTGGCATTAACCCATTTATACCTCCTATAGTTTCTTCCGTTCAGGCAGGAAGTCCAGCTGAAAAATCTGGCTTGTTAAAGGGAGATGAGATAGTAAGTGTTGGCGACAATGCAACCAAAACCTGGTATGAACTAGTAGAAGAGATTTCATCGATTCCCGATGAAGATACTTTCCTAACAATTAAACGAAACGAATCTATTTTTAGTATTCCTGTGTCCATTGGCTCGGTGCAGAATGAACTTGGACTAAAAATTGGAAGAATTGGCATAGCAAGAATCTCGAGTAATGAAGAGATACCTGAAGAGTATCTAGTAATTACCAAAAAGGGGCCAATTGAAGCTTTTATTTTGGGTATAAAAGAAACCTACAATTTTACGGTCCTTATATTAGATTCATTAGGAAAAATGATTACTGGTTCTGTTTCTGCAGAAAATGTAGGTGGCCCGATACAAATAGCAGTGTTATCCGGTTCTGCTGCCAAAGCAGGCCTAGTATCCTTTATTGGGATGATTGCTTTGTTAAGTATTAATTTAGGATTAATAAATTTGTTTCCTATTCCTATTCTAGATGGAGGACAATTAGTATTAATAGCTGCGGAAAAGATCAAAGGTTCTCCTCTTTCTGAAAGGTTTGTTGAATTTGCCTATAGAATAGGATTGTTGTTGGTTGTTGGTTTGATGGTGTTCGCTGTTTTTAATGACATTACAAGGATAGTTTGATGATTGAGATTCGTTCCTTAACAAAACCTATCGTCTTAGTTTTTCTGTCTCTATTATTTTTTGGTGAAGTAATAAAGAGTGATGATTCATGGTTGGTTAGCGACATCAGAATTAGTGGATTGCAAAGAGTTTCTGCTGGAAGTGTCTTTGCTGAAATGCCTATAGCAATAGGAGATACAGTTGATACTTACTCTTTACAAATTGTAGCAAAAACTTTATTTAAAACTGGCCAGTTTGATGATATTCAAATTGGTAGAGATGGAAATATTTTAATTATCAGCTTGGTTGAAAGGCCTTCAATTTCAGGTATAGAGATAGATGGAAACAAAGCTCTAAAGACTGAAGATTTGATGAAAGGGTTAAAAGGAGCTGGTTTATCAGAAGGTCAAGTTTTCAAAAGATCTGTATTAAGTGGTTTGGCTTTAGAGATACAAAGACAATATATTTCTCAAGGTAGATACGGAGCTTTGGTGGATGTGACTGCTAACCCTAAACCAAGAAATAGAGTTGAGCTTGAAATTGAAATAGAAGAAGGTGAGGTAGCAACCATCGAAGGAATAAATATTGTAGGAAATACTACTTATACAGACGATGAACTTTTAAGAGATTTTGAATTAAGTGTGGGCGGTTGGTTCTCTTTTCTCAGCAGCGATAATAAGTATTCTAGAGAGAAGCTTAAGGGGGATATAGAAACCTTAACCTCTTACTATAAGGATAGAGGTTACGTAGAGTTTGTTCTATCCAGTTCACAAGTAAGCATTACTCCGG
>CAZTLP010000028.1:0-15331 GCA_964614345.1 uncultured Gammaproteobacteria bacterium
GGAAACTTTCTAGAGCTTTGTCTACACCTCTAGAAAGTTTTCCTAGAAGAAGAAAGGATATAGATTCAATTTTCATGTCGGTATCTTTAAAGCAAGCTAGAAGTTTGAAGCCTGAATTAGAATATAATTTTGGTGAGTCTCTTTCCGTTTACCTTTTTCCTACTTGGGATAATCAAACTTATAATATTCGAAAAGAATTAGACTTAGAAGGAATTGCATTAATAGACCTACCTTGGATGCTTAATCCCAAAGTTACTTTTATTCCAGAATTACCTATGAAAAGAAGCAGAAATTTTGCTTCTGGATTTGATGCCTACGATATTATTCTTTTAATAAACAATCCTCAAAGCTCCAATTATTTTAAATACATTGGTATGACAGGTGAATTGGTTTATAAAAATGGAAAATTAGTTAGAAAATCTTTGAAAACAGAAATACAAAAAGGTTTATTTCAGATAATAGGCTATTAATCTATAAAGAGCGTATTTCCCTTTCTAATTCAGTAAGACTATTAATAAAAGCCTCTCTGGTAAAGACTTTCTTCATGTACTCATTTACAGGCTTGTTCTTAGTATCATTAGGAATCTCTATGCCAACCTGAGGAAGTCTCCATAATATAGGGGCAATACAACAATCGACTAAAGAAAATTCATCATTCATAAAAAAGGGTTTTTCTTTAAAAATTGGATTAGTTGCAACTATCAAAGATTTTAATTGCGTCTTGAGTTTTTTCTCTTCGGCTGGTTTAAGTTTTTCATCAACAAGTCTATCGAATAATAAGCACCAATCATTAGCTATCCTTTTTATGTATAAACGTATGTTTGCCCTAGCAACAGGGTATACAGGAAGCAAAGGAGGATGAGGAAATCTTTCATCCAAGTACTCCATTAAAGTAACAGAATCATATAAGCAAACATCTCTATCTACTAAAACGGGCAAAGTCGAATAAGGACTTACTTCTAAGATATCAGCATTTATATTATTTTTATCCGTATCAATAATTTCTGAAGAAATGCCCTTTTCTTCTAAAACTATTCTTACTCTTTGGCAATAATGATCAGTGGGATCTGAAAATAGTGCCATTGATGTTCTTTTGTTTAGTGAAACCATATGTATTAAATTTTAATTAGTTAATGTACATCCTTTTTAAATTCTCTGTATAGAAGAAAACTAAGCATAGTAAAAATTAAGAGATATAGAATAACAAATTTACCAATATATTTTCTTTCTTCCCTTATAGGATCTGACATATAAGAAAGAAAGTTAGTCAAATCTTTCATACTCACTTTAAATTGTTCAGATGTCATCTGCCCTTCTTGTTTTGTTTCTAAAAATCCGCAAAGTTCTTTTGTAATCAATTCTCCAGATAAAGGATCTTGTTTAAGTCCTCCATTATTTGCTAACTGAGGGACTTGCTTACAAGAAGAAACCTGAAGTCCTTGTAGATCACTTAAGACATGCGGCATTCCAACATTCTCATAAACTTTGTTGTTGACTCCAAAGGGTCTGCTTTCATCTTCATAGAAACTTATAAGATAGGTGTAAACCCAATCAGTCCCTCTCAAGGCAGTTTCTAGAGTCAGGTCAGGGGGAGCTATCCCAAACCATTCTTTAGCTTCAGATTGATCCAATCCTATAGTCATAAGATCACCCATCTTCTGATCACCGAACATAAGATTCTCTTGAAATAAATCTTCAGGTATTCCTAAATCTTTAGCCACCCTGTTATACCTGGCATATTTGAGAGAATGACATCCATAACAGTAATTCATAAATGTTTTAGCTCCTCGTTGTAAAGAAGCTTTATCAGTATGGTCAGCCTTAAATTCTTCGCATCTACCTTCCTCAAGTGCCTCCTCCGAAAGAAAATGCCCACAAACTCCACCTTCCGCAGAAAATAAGTGAAGAGAGATAAATGCAAGTGTCAAAGTTAATAACTTCATTAAACCTTTATCCTCTCAGGTACTACCTTACATTTTTCATACTTTGTATAGAAAGGCATAAGAATAAAATATAAGAAATAGAGTGCAGTAAACACCTGAGCCATCAAAGTTCTTAAAGGGTTGGGTGTAACCATGCCTAAGTAACCCAAAACTATAAAACTTACCACAAGAATAAAAAGTGCTACTTTACTATATGCCCCTTTATATCTGATTGACTTAACAGGGCTTTTATCTAACCAAGGGACAAAGGCTATGATGACCATTGCCCCGCCCATTACAACAAATCCTAAAAATTTAGCAGTTAAAGGTCCTATAGGAAAAGTAATGGCTCTCAGCATTGCATAGTAAGGAGTGTAATACCAAGCAGGTACTATATGTTCGGGTGTCTTTAAATTATTAGCTTCTTCGTAATTAATATACTCAATCAGATAGCCACCTCCATCTGGAAAAAAGAAAATAATAAAACAAAAGAAGATGAGGAAAATTCCTATAGCAAAAAGATCTTTTACAACATCGTAAGGGAAAAAAGGAACAGAATCTAAAGGTACACCATCTTCATCTATGTGTTTCTTTATATCAATTCCTTCAGGATTATTTGATCCTACTTCATGCAAAGCAACAATGTGTACAAAGACTACTGCTATTAGAGCTAATGGCAGAAGAACCACATGAAAAGCAAAGAGTCTATTCAATGTAATCCCAGAAATTAAATAATCTCCTCTAATCCATGTTAAGAGCTCCTCTCCAAAGATGGGTATGGAGCCAATCAATGACAATATTACTTGAGCTGCCCAAAAAGACATTTGTCCCCAGGGTAATACATAACCTGTGAAACCTTCTGCTACAAGTATGATATAAGTGAGCCAACCCAAAACCCATAGAAGCTCTCTTGGTTTTTGATAAGAGCCGTACAAAAGACCTCTAAACATATGAAGATAGATAAGCAAAAAGAACATCGAAGAGCCAGTGGTATGCATATAGCGAATAAACCAACCATAATCAACATCTCTCATGATGTACTGAATTGATGCAAAAGCTCCTTCATCTGTGGCCTCATAACTCATTAACAACCAAATTCCTGAGATTAGTTGGATGACTAAAACTACAATTAAAAGAACACCTGCCAGATACCAGAAATTTTGTCCTATAGGTGCCGGATATTTACTTAGATGTCTTTCAAAAGTATCAGTTAAAGGAAACCGATCGTCGACCCAATTTAATAGTCTGGTAAACATTAAGTCACTTCCTCATCTTCTCCTATAACCAATACATCTTCGCTCGCATAATAATGTGGTGGAACAGGTAAGTTTGTCGGTGCCGGTACTCCTGAATAAACCCTTCCCACTAAATCGAATGTGGATCCATGACATGGACAAAAGAAGCCCCCTTGCCAGTTGGAATCAAAATCAGTAATTCCTAGTTCAGGATAAAACTTAGGTGCACAAGATAAATGAGTGCAAACAGCCTCTAAAACTACTATCTCCTCTTTTCTTGACCGATATGGATTTTTGGCATAATCAGGCTGTTGGTCTTTTTCAGAGTTGGGGTCTGAAAGCCTAGATAAATTTTTGTTTAAAGCTTCTAATGACTCTTTTGTGTGCCTTACTATATAAATAGGAATTCCCCTCCATTCAACCAACATCATTTCTCCTTTGTTGAGTTTGCTGATGTCTACTTTTGTTGGAGCACCTGCTGCTTTTGCCTGTGCGCTCGGATTAAATGCTGCAACAAATGGTATAGCTGTTCCAATTACAGCTCCAGTTCCAACAATTGAGGTAGCAGCAATTAAGAATTTTCTTCTTCCTGGATTAGAAGGAGTTTTTGGCTGCATATTATCTTTTAGAGTATTGAGGCCTTTTTCTAGCTTTCCTTAATCCAACTTTTTTTCTTTCAACCTTCCTTGGATCTCTCGTTAAAAAGCCTTCCTTTTTTAGAGGCATTTTGAGACTTTCATCATATTCAACAAGGGCCCTAGCTATACCAAGCTGAATTGCACCTGCTTGACCAAAACTTCCTCCGCCTTTAACTGTAGCCTTAATATCTACCCCTTTTGACATTTGGACAGCCTCTAAAGGCTGCTTAACAACCATTCTGGCAACTTCCCTTCCAAAATAATCATCCAATTTCTTTTTATTAACAGTTATTGAACCTGATCCTTTTACTAAAAAGACCCTAGCTTTTGATGTTTTTCTTCTTCCTACTGTAACTATTTGATCCAACTTTATTCCTTAAGTTTTAAAATGCATCCAATGTGCTTGGGTTCTGTGCTTGATGAGGATGGTCATTATCCTTATAGATCTTAAGCTTTGTAAGCATTTTCTTTCCAAGTTTATTTTTTGGTAGCATGCCCTTTACGGCCATTCTAATTGCATCTTCTGGGGAGTTCTTAATTACTTCATCTAAAGATCTTGATTTTATTCCTCCAGGATAGCCTGAATGTTTAAAATAATTCTTTTGATTCAATTTATCCCCTGTTACATTAATTTTATTCGCATTAATTACAACTATGTAATCCCCTAAATCCGCATTCGGGGTATACTCAGGTCTATGCTTACCTCTTAATCTTGAGGCTAAAGTACTTGCTAATCTCCCCAAGGTCTTATCCTTAGCATCAACTAAAATCCAAGATTGTTCTAGATCTGACTGTTTGAAACTCTGGGTTTTCATTGAAATTGTTACCTTAGGAAAAGCGCGCGCATTTTAATCTACTAGGTAGGGTTGATACAACAGGAAGTTCATTAAAAGTATAAATTTTTTTAACAGAGAAGTTGTTTTCCTTTGTTATTTCTCATCATTATATTAACCTTCAGGCATGAAGATCTTTACTTCAAAAGAATACTTACCCTATTTTATGGCGACTTTGATTGGAGTAATGTTTGGTATTCTCATTCTTACCTTTAGCAATAAAAACAACATTCCGACAGATGATGAGATTATTTCTAAGAATCTAATGGGGAATTCTTTTAATAAAGCAGTAAATAAAGCCTCACCCTCTGTTGTAAATATTTATAGTGATGTACTTGTTAATGATAGGAGATCTCAATTCCCTTTTTCAGATAGATTTAATTCCATTTTTGGGCGTAATCAAGCAAGAATACAATCAAGCTTAGGTTCTGGAGTAATTTTTTATTCCAATGGATATATCCTTACAAATCAGCATGTTATAGGTGATAGGAATGTAGGAATTACTGTTGAACTTTCCAGCGGTCGAAAAGAAAAAGCCAAAATAATAGGAATTGATAAGGGAACCGATTTAGCTGTATTGAAAATTGACCAGAATGAAGAATTATCCTCAATAGAGATAGCGAATTCCGATAATCTAAAAATTGGAGATATAGTTTTAGCTATTGGTAATCCTTATGGATTAGGGCAATCAGTTAGTATGGGAATAGTCAGTGCCACAGGAAGGGAGTTTAATAATCCTTATTCAGACTATATTCAAACCGATGCTTCTATAAATCAAGGTAATTCAGGAGGTGCTTTAATAGATACTACAGGAAGATTAGTGGGCATAAATACACTAATAAGAAGTAGTACAGGTGGGTCAGAGGGAGTAGGACTAGCAATACCTTCAGCCAGAGTATTGGGAATCATAAATGATCTTATTCAATACGGAGAAGTAAAAAGAGGCTGGTTAGGATTTGGAATAGACAGAAGAGTTTTGGCCACACAGAATTTATTAAAAATAAGTTATATACATCCCAATGGGCCTGCAGAAGAGGTCAACCTAGAAGAGGGAGATATAATTATTCAAATCAATGAACAAAAGTCCTCTTATCCACTTTTATTCAAAGAGTTTGCGAGATCCAAACCCGGAACAATTATCAAATTTAAAATATTAAGAAATGGAAACTATTTAGATATAGATTTACTGACTTCTACAGTTTCTAGCTAAATTCACTTTTTTACGGAATTAAATTAGGCTCTTCTTTATCAGTTAAGAGATTCTTTCTATATCTGCTCCAAGAACATTTAGTTTCTCTTCAATCCTTTCATATCCTCTGTCTATATGGTAAATCCTATCAATTTGGGTTGTTCCCTTTGCAACTAGACCTGCTAAAACTAAACTGGCTGAGGCTCTTAGGTCTGTTGCCATTACGGGAGCTCCAACCAAATCCTTAATACCTTCAATAACAGCAGTATTTCCTTTTAACGAAATCTTTCCTCCCATTCTGGCAATCTCTTGTACATGCATAAATCTATTTTCAAATACATTTTCTGTAACTGTGGCTGTACCCTTTGCTATAGAATTGAGAGCAATAAATTGAGCTTGCATGTCAGTTGGAAAAGAAGGGAATGGTCCTGTACTTAGGCTTGTAGCTCTAGGCCTATTTATTTCCATTTTTAAAGAAATCCAGTCCTCTCCGGAATTAATTAACGCACCTGCTTCCCTTAATTTATTCACAACAGAATCAATCGAATCTGGTCTAGTTCCTTTTATTGTTATATCACCTCCAGTCATAGCTACTGCCGTTAGATAAGTAGCTGTCTCAACTCTATCCGGCATAACAGAGAAATCACAACCCTGCAGAGTTTCTACTCCTTCAATAACAATCTTATCCGTCCCTTGACCCTTTATTTTTGCTCCCATTCTGATTAGGCAATCAGCTAAATCCACTACTTCAGGTTCCTTAGCTGCATTATTTATAATTGTTTCTCCTTCTGCGAGAGAAGCAGCCATCAATACATTTTCAGTAGCTGTCACACTAACAGGATCAAAATTTATATTATTACCTTTTAACCCACCATCAGATTTAGCATTTATATATCCGCCTTCTAAAGAAATACTAGCCCCCAAAGCTCTCATAGCATCAATGTGAAGATTTACAGGTCTACTTCCTATAGCACACCCTCCAGGCAAAGCAACTTTTGCTTCATGAAATTTAGCTAATAAAGGTCCCAAAACAAGGACAGAAGCTCTCATGGTCTTAACTAATTCGTATCTTGCATTTAAATTTTTAATAGAAGAAGCATCAACATAGACATCCATGTCCTCATTCAACATAATATCTACGCCCATCGAACCTAATAATTCGATCATGGTAGTTACGTCATTTAAATGCGGTAAATTGCTAACCTTCATGGGTGATTCAGCTAATAAAGAAGCAGCTAATATTGGTAAAGCAGAATTTTTTGCTCCAGAAGCAAAAATTTCTCCATGAAGCTGCTTTTTGCCTGTAATAAGAAGTTTATCCATTAAAAGAGTTATTTCCTAAATTGAAGTTACCCATTTTTCAATGACTAAATCTAGATTATTTCCTTCTTTTTCCATTAAAGAATAAAACTGATTCCTAAAAGTTAGCCCAAGATTGACGCCATTTATTACTATATTAATTAACTTCCACTGTCCCTGTTTATTGAGGTACATATCATAAACGGCCGGATAAATTTTAGTATAACTAACTATTTGCAAAGAAACTTTTTCTCTATTCCCTTTAGGTGACTTCTTTACATTAGAAGAAACTAATATTTCTTCATCTTTAAATTCTGCTAAGGTTTTTGAATAAGTATCAAGAAGGCTTGCTTTAAAAACCCTATTGAATTTCTCTATTTGCTCTTTATTTGCATCTTTATAATGCCTTCCCATTACATTTCTAGAAATTCTTTTGAAGTCAACTAAAGGTTGTAATGCTAATGAAATGGCTTTTATAAATTCTTCTGGATTTTCTTCATAAATACCTTGTTTTGCTCGCACTACAAAAACTATATCTTCATGAATTTTTTCAACATATTCAGATGAAGATTCAGCAAAAACTTGATTAAAAAAGAATAGAGAACTAAAAAAAAGTAAACTAAAACTAGAAAAGAATGGTCTCATAAGTATAAAGAGATAATTAGAGCTATATGAAATTTGAAGTTATTATAACATCTGCATTAAACAACCCTTATGAATTAAAGTTCAATCTTTAAGAGCTTTTAAGTGAATATTCTAACTTTCCTATATATTACTACAGGCATAGTGCTTGTATGGTTCAGCGCACAAAAATTAGAAAAATATTCAGTTTCAACGGCAGTAAGATACGGGATGTCCCCTTTCTTAATAGGTTCTACTGTTATCGCATTTGGAACATCTGCCCCTGAAATCTTAACCAGTCTTTTTGCTGCCTTCGAAAACAAGTCTGTAATGGTAGTAGGTAATGTAATAGGTTCTAATGTAGCTAATATTGCGTTAGTTTTTGGGCTTACCCTGGGAGTGTTATTCTTTAAAAAAGAAGACTTTTCGTCCAAATCAGAAATTACTAAAAACTTATTAATTCTTATCTTTTCAACGCTTCTAGTTTGGGTAGTTATAGCTATAAATCCTTTTCATATTTACTCATCCATAGTACTGCTAATAGCCTTACTCTTAGTTATTGTTACCTGGTATAAAACTAATGCAGGTAATGAAACACAATTTGAAGAATCAGACGAGAAATACTTATTTTTAAAATTATTTGCCTCTTTAGCTTCTTTAGTTATCGCCGCTTGGTTAATAACTAAGGGTGCTTTTAACATTTTAGAAACTATTGGAATAGGTGAATTATTTATAGGCTTCACTGTTCTAGCAATTGGAACCAGTCTACCTGAAATTGCTGCGGCACTTGCTTTAGCTGCAAAAGGTAGAAATGAAGCTGTGGCAGGAACCCTAATTGGTTCAAATATATTTAATGGCCTACTTGTATTATCAATACCAGGAATTGTTGGCTCGTCGGTTTTATTTAATTATCACCAATGGGTTCCATTACTTGCTGTTCTACTTATTGTTACTGTTATCTTTTGCCTATACCTATTCTTAAGAATAAAAAAACCTAAACGTGCTAGTTTAGGTATATGCATTTTATTGTTTATAAGTTATTTCTTATCATTATCATTGGCTTATAGTTAAAACCAGAAGTTATGAAAAAACCGAATCATATTAAATCAGCTTTAAGAACCTTAGACATTGAATCAAGAGCACTTACTAAGCTTGCAGCTAATTTAGACAGTAACTTTTCTAAATTATGTGATGCCATTTTAAGCTCTAAAGGAAAAATTATTACTATGGGTGTAGGTAAATCAGGCCATATAGCTCAAAAAATATCTGCAACACTTTCAAGTACTGGTTCTCCTTCTTATTTCATTCATGCTACTGAAGCTCTTCATGGAGATATTGGTGTCATTTCAAAAAATGATTGTGTTTTAATTTTTTCGCATTCTGGAGAATCAAAAGAAATAATAGATTCAATTCAACCTTTAAAAAATATTGGCTGTAAGATTTTTTCTTTCAGTGGGCCTGCTGAATCTACTATTGCTAAAAGTACTGATATCAATATTTCAACCGAAGTAGATAAAGAAGCTTGTCCTCTAGACCTGGCACCAACTTCTAGTACGACAGCAGCTTTAGCCTTAGGAGACGCTTTAGCTATTGCTTTATTGGAAAGTAGAGATTTTAGTCCTGAAGATTTTGCAAAATCTCATCCAGGGGGAAAGCTTGGAAAGAAGCTAACCTTAAAGGTTAAGGATATTATGAGTAAGGGAAAAGAATTTCCGTCTGTTAATCCAAACACGCCTCTATCAAAGGCTCTAGTGGAGATATCTAATAAAGGATTAGGAATAGTTGCAGTAGTTGAAAAAAAGGAACTCAAGGGTGTATTTACGGATGGGGATTTAAGAAGAACCATAGAGTCAAAAAGAGACATTCATAAAACTAAGATTTCTTTAGTAATGTCAAAAAATGTAAAAACAATCGAACAGTCTTGTTTGGCTTCTGAAGCTATTGAAGTAATGGAGAAAAACCATATTTACGTATTAATTGTTTTAGACTCAAACAAAATACCTGTAGGGGTCTTGCGTATGCATGACTTAATGCAATCAGGCTTGGTATAAATTTTCTAAGTGAAAAAAATAAGCTCTATTCTCGTTGTTTTTGTTTTTATAGGGCTGTACCTGTTTACCTATAATTCAAACTCCTCTGTTTTAGATAAAGAAATTAAACAGACAATTTTTACTTCTGTCTCTAAACCGACATGGAAGATAGAAATACAAAACACTAAAGATTTTTTTGAATTGCATTCTTTAAAAGCAACACAAGAAGAAAATAAAGGGGTTTTTTTACTAGACGAGCCTATTTTCAGATCTTACTGGGATAACAAATTCAAAAGTACCGCGTCTTCTGTGAATGCGACACTAGATCTAGGTGAAGAAAAATTGTTAATGACCAATAATGTCCATTTAACCCTTACAGAAACAGACCAAAAAATTGATCTTTTTTCCGAAAAGATAAATTTTGATATGAGGAATAAAACTTTTAGTTCTAAAAATAAAGTGCAGATTAAGAATACTTCTTTTAATCTGAATAGTAATGGATTTGACCTCTTCCAAAACTCAAATGGAGTGAATGAATTGATATTTACTAAGGCAGCATTTGAAGAAAACAATGCTTCTAAAGATAACTTCTATGGAGGGGCAGATCTTATAATTTACAAAAGTCCCTCAGATACTTTTACCTTGAAGGGTTCAGCTGAAATAAAACTTGAATCTACCTTGATTAGTGCTGAAGAAATTGAATTCAACTTTAAGACTAAAAAAATAATTAGTTCTAAAAAGTCAAAAATAATTAAGTCTTAAAATGAAATTACAGTCTCAAAATCTAACAAAAAAATATTCGAATAAAATAGCAGTTCATGATCTGTCTATTAACGTAATACCTGGAGAAATTTTAGGGTTGTTAGGACCCAATGGGGCTGGAAAAACTACGTTCTTCTATATGATTGCAGGATTAATAAATTCTGATTCTGGAAAAATACTAATTGATGGAGAAGATATAACTAATAAAAGTGTTTCGGATAGAGCTGGTATGGGATTGGCGTATTTACCTCAAGAACCTTCAGTATTTGGACGCCTTAGTGTGGAAGAAAATATTATGGCTGCATTAGAACAAAGAAAAGACTTAACAAAAGAACAAAGACAGCGGGAACTTGAAAATTTAGTAGAAGAATTCCAACTTAATAAATTCTTAAAAACTAAGTCAAATAAACTTTCAGGGGGTGAAAGAAGAAGGGTTGAAATAGCTCGATCTTTAAGCTCAAACCCTAAGTTTATTCTTCTAGATGAACCTTTTGCAGGTATAGACCCTATAGCCGTATCTGAGCTGAAAGAAACTTTAAAAAAATTAAAGAAAATGAAATTAGGAATTTTAATTAGCGATCATAATGTACGAGAGACGATGCAGATTTGTGACAATGTTTTAATCATGAGTGAGGGGAAAGCTATAGCTGAGGGTACGCCTTCGAAAGTATCCTCAAATGAGTTAGTCAAAGAGGTCTACTTAGGCAAAGACTTTTAATTACTTTATGAAACAGGGGTTAAAACAACTACCAAAACAAACTCTTGCTTTAACTCCGTTACTTCAGAATCAAATTAGACTTATGTCCTTAAGTGGAAATGAAGTACGTAAATCATTAAATCAAATTGTTGAAGAGTTTTGTGAAGAAGATAGAAGTAAAGAATATCTCCTTTTTAAAGACTTAGTTTTTGAAGACAGATTTAACAACTTATTACATACGAGAAATGTACCTCAAGAGTATCAAAATGATATACCTCAAGAAAAAGATATTAAGGCAACTCTTTTAGATCAGCTTTACATAGAAAACCTAGAAGAATATGAGATTCTCATAGGAGAATATTTAATTGACTCTATAAATAAAGATGGAAGATTAGATAATAATTTAGACTATGAAGATGTTTCTTTATTTGTGTTTGAAGCTCTCAACTTCAAGGTTGGTAAAAAAGAAATTGAAAAAATACTCTTTATCATTCAAAACCTAGAGCCTGTAGGTTGCGCCTATAGAAATGTTCTCGAATCTCTTCTTATCCAGACGGATCATTTAGAAATAAAAAATGAAGAAAAAAAAATCATTAAACTATTCTTGCAGAAATTTTCTAAAGGAAAAGTAGGTGTAGATAACTTAAGTCCACAAATAAAAAAAGTTTTACAAAAACTAAAGTTTAATCCCTGTTTCCAACAAGACCTGAATGAGACCAGCTATGTGAGACCTGATCTAGTAGCTATAGAAAACTCAAATAAACTAGAAGTAACTTTAAACGATCCTTTTTTAATTGAATCTCTTACTCAAAAGGTTAAAACTTTTGTAAAAAGTTCCTCTTCAAAGAAAAAAGAAGAAGCCCTTTCTTTTCTTAATGGATTCGAAAGACGTCAAAAAACTCTTCTTGAAGTAGGAAAGTTTATTGTTTCAAAACAAGAGAAGCATCTATTGGATTCTAAAGCTCTCACTCCCTTAACGCTTAAGCAAATTGCAACTTCCTTAAGCATTAGTGAATCAACTGTGTCTAGAATAGTAAAATCTAAATACTTGCAATTACCTAAAAGGAACACCCCTCTCTCGTCTTTATTAGAAAAAAAAGTTACTTTGAGATCTTCTAGAGGAAAGGAAGTTTCGCCCTCTCAATTAAAAAGACTAATAAAAAAAATCATTCAAATAGAAAAAAAATCAAAGCCTTTTAGTGATCAAAGAATCCAAAAATTTTTAGAAGAGAAATATAAGGTATCAGTTGCCAGACGTACCGTGACTAAATATCGCCAAGAGGCTCTTATTTTGTCTTCAAGAGAAAGAATTTACTAGTAATCCAAAAATTCATTCGAACCATTCCACGAATTCCGTATTGGGGTCTTCTGTTGTTCCTGTTATTTTCCATTTGCCACTACTTAATTTATTTAGTGGTTTTTTAAAAGCTTTTCCTGCTATCAAGACAGTAACTGCAGTCACGGGCCCACCTAAAATTAAGGCATAAGCGGGTAAGTACTCCCTTAAAGGTAAGGTGATTACAATATCAAAGTCTAAGTTACCCAATTCTCCCTCTTTTGTTTTTTCTATAAATCCATCCCATTTGAACTCACCTGAACCACTTTGGAAGATTATAGGACTAGCAGTTTTTATTTGATCTCTCTTAAATACTAAAGAACCTTCAACCCTATCTGCTTGAAACCCTTTATTAAATTTTTCTTTAAAATTTAAATTAGTTAAATCTCCAAAAGTATTTGAAACATTAAATAAACTTATTAGTTTTAATAAATCTGATGAGCCTATTAATTCTGATTCAACTTCTTTAGTTACAAAATCATCCACCCTAAAAGAAACATTCCCTTGAATTTTATTTACATCAAATTCACTGGGCACTCCCTCCCAATTTATATCTAAATTAAGATTGCCTGGACCAGCTATAAAATTGAGCTCTTCGTTACTTTGTTCTTCATAGCCTAGAAAAGATTTAGTTAAATCCTTGGTTGAAATATTTCCTTCAAATCCTGAGTGAACAAGACCATCTTTTCGGAAAATTGAAAGTAAACCTCCTTCTGCTGGCTCATTATTAAGACTCTTTTTTAAATCCAAGCCTAAGCCATTGAATTCTATATTCTTAAAAAAAAGCTTTCCTTCATCTTTACTAACTAAAAGGCTTAATCTGCCAATATCTTTTTCTTTTAAAAACAACTTATCAACTGAAAAAGATATGGGGATAGTTAAATTATCTAAAAGATAAACAAAAAGATTGGGGTTATTAAAGCTCTCAGTGTTTAACTTCAGGCTAGAAAGAACAATTTCTATTCCATTTTGGATAGGCTGTTTTACTAAGATTATGCCTTCAATTTCAGAATTAGAAGCTACGAACTCTAGATTTTTAGATGAAGCATCCATCTTTAATCTTGTTTCTTGAAGTTCTAAAGGTCCTAATTTGATTGTAGAAATGAGAGAATCTTCAATACTTATCTTTTGCGGTCTACCTTTATTGCCAGTATCTGAAAATAAATAAAAATATTCAGATATATCAATTTCTTTAATAGAGCCTCTAACATTAAGTTCATCCAACCTCAACAGACTATTGTTAATTATAAAATTAGTGAATTTATTTCTAGAATAACTTTCATTTAAATCAAAATCTTTAAATTGAACAGTAACTTTATCTAATTCTACTAACAGGAAGTTTTCTTGTTTGATTAAATTAAATGGATATAAATCAATACTCGAAACTAGGTTGAGCAGATCAATGCTTAGAACTGCAGAATCTGAATAAATTGAATTACCCCTTTCTTGTTCTTGAACACTTAGTTCGCTCAAAGAAATACGAGACTTTGTAAACGACCAATCTAAATCCGACACTAAGATTTTACTTTGGTAGCCTAACTCTTCAGATACAGATTGAAATAACCAAGTTATTGATCTCTCACTGCTAAATAATAAAGATACAAATGCAAGGCTTAAAAAAGGGATAAAGAAAAGGATTAGTGAATATTTTAATAATCTCTTCAATTTTTTTGTCCTACATTTAAGTCTTAATCCACTTTCTTCGATAAATTCTGTGAACATAAACTAATGGTATCCAGAAAATTGAGTTTACTAGTGCAAAAGTTACAGACAAAAGAACATATTCCTTATCGGCGAGCGTCAAAGAGCTGGGATTTGAATCATTTAGATCCACAGCAATCAGAAATCTTATAACTAGGAATATTAGAAAAATAACTAATGTCTGTTGGATAAACTTTAAAGGTCTAAACTGGTAAAAAAATCTTTGAGAAAGATAAGAAATAAAAACTAATATTAAAGGATATACACCTAGAACAGTTCCTTGTATGAAATCCATTAATAATCCAAAGAAAAATACAAAAAATAGATTCATCTTTTCAGGTAAAGCGATATTCCAGTATATGAAACTTAAAAGAAAAAGAACTGGTTTAATCTGATCTACCGTTTGAGAAAAACTAATAAGATCTAGAATAATAAAAAAGATCAAACTTAAACTGATAAGAGAAAGGCTTTTAAAGTTTTTGTGCATCTTTCTTTGTTACTTTGTAAAAACTAAAAAGTACTCTTGTTCCTCTGGTAACCTCAAAAATTCCACTTCAATATTCAGGAATTCATCATCTGGTTTATCTTCTACATGAATAATTCTCCCAACTAAATAATTAGGCGGGAAAACTTCTCCTAATCCAGAAGAATAGAGCTCTTCTCCTTTTTTGAATGTTGCAGTTTTTTTAACATTTATTAATTGACCTTTTCTTTCTAATCCATGACCTTTTAATATTGAATGAAGTCTGCTTTCTGAAGATATCACTGGAATTAAGGACTGGGGATCTTGGCTTAACATAACTTCTACACTTCTTAACCCCAAAGATCTAACTCTGCCAATTATTCCTTCTTTTGACAGCACTGGTTGATTAACAAGCAAAAGTGAATTTGGATCGTTTACATCTAAAATTAAGACAGGTTTGATTGGGTTAGAGGAAAGCTTCATTTTTTGTCCCAATAAATAAGCCTGTTTATCTATTTGCACGGATTCCCATACAAGATTCAGTTCTTGGTTTCTTCTTGTCAGATCTTTGAGTTGTGAATTTATTAACTCTAGTTTTTCATTAT
>CAZTLP010000029.1:0-13872 GCA_964614345.1 uncultured Gammaproteobacteria bacterium
ATATAAGAGGGTTTTGATTACGGATCTAAACATATTGATTTAACTAAATATCATATCTTAAAGGGTAAAATTAATAATAGCTAAATCTTAAATAAAATTTAAAGAAGCTTTTCTTTCACAAATTTTGGAGCGTTTTAATGGGATGCTAAGAGATTTTAGTTTCAATATTGAGTTGTCCTTCCAGACCTGCAATTCGATGTATTGCACTTTCCAAGTAAGCCGGATCACTGGTCATTTCTACCATCGCCCTGAGGCCGGGATACCTGACGATCGCGATCTTGTCCCAAAGATCTTCTACCTCTCCCAACATTAAACGGCTCACCTCACCCTCGAATATCAGTTGTCCACCAACTCTTTCTATATGCGCCTGAACCTCAGTGCTATAGATCGCGTAGGCTTGCTCACCGGTCAGGTCCGTTTCACGACCATCTTCATATTCAGCTTTATCCTTAAATTTAAGCAGGTTCACCATGTGAATTGGTGTGTCTGCATCTCCCTCCATAAAACCCTTAATTTGTTCTTCATTAGGTGTTACTTTGTTTTCTACTTTCATAGGCATCCTCGTCGATGATGGTAACTCAATTCAGTTGTACCAATACACCAGCACATCAGTTTCATCCAGCAGTTATTCAGGTGTTTATCTGGGTAATTCGGCTCTTGATATGAATCACTCTAACTATAAACTATTGGCACTATTAGTGTTATATTTTTAGTATAGATCGATTATCCAAGCATGATATAAATTCCGTAGATAGAACAAATGACAAACAGCAAAACCCTACCCCTACTTCATGGCTCCAATATTTCTCCTTATGTCCGAAAGGTTCGGGTGGCTCTTGCCTACAAGGACATAGAGTACAGCAACACCCAACAGAGCCCGTTCAACGCCCCTGAGGAGTTTATAGCAAAGAGTCCCTTGTCGAAGATTCCTTGCTGGGAAGAAGGAGAACTCATTCTGCCTGACTCTTCCGTGATCCTGAGCTACCTCGATTACCGCTATCCGGACCCGCCTCTCCTGCCTGCTGAAGCTGGCCTAAGGGCACGGGCTCTCTGGTTAGAGGAGTACGCCGACACCAAGGTGGGGGAGACAGTGGCCGGCGTCTTTTTCCAGCGAATTATACGGCCGACTGCGTTCAAGCAAGAAACCGACGAGCGTTTAGTAGCACATTTGTTGGATTCGGCCCTGCCCAAAGTCTTCGATTACCTCACCAGTTGTCTAGGGGACGATGAGTTCATGGTTGGTGGTGAATTTTCGCTCGCTGACATCGCCATCACGAGCGCCTTCGTTAACTTCGCTTTGGCGGGAGAGACAGTAGATACAGCCCGATGGCCAGAGTTGGCCAGTTACATCCAACGCGTTCATGCCCTGCCCTGCTACGCGCCTATCGTCAAGGCTGATCTGGAGGGCGAGTTTGCTAAATTCAGACCGAAGGAAAGTGGCAATGCCTGAAATAATATTCTGGTTGTAGGCCAGTAATTCTTTTACTTAAGATAAGATGATGCTTGATGTTTTTTAAAAAGATATATGCAGCTTTCATTAATTCTTTTCAAGGAATTTATAAGGCTTTAAAAGAAGAATTTGCTTTCAAGGTAGAATTTTTTCTTTCTGTTTTTTTAATCCCAGCTTCTTTCTTTATTGGAAACAATGCTCTTGAAATAATTCTTTTATCAGGAAGTACTCTTTTTATTCTTTTAGTAGAGTTAATAAATACATCACTTGAAACCACTTTAGATAGAATTGGTTTAGAAGAAAATGATTTAACGAAGTATGCAAAAGATCTGGGTTCCGGTGCAGTCCTCATTTCTCTTATACTTTGGTTAGTAACTTGGTCTTTAATAGTTATTTACTAGACAACAAAGTCCCAACATCGTACAAAGAAGTCTTAATAAGAAAATTCATAAATGAGCTCTCCTAAAACTGTCTCAATGCGTACCAAGCTTGCCTTTGGTGTTGGGGCATCTGGGGAAGCAGGAACATTATGGATGTTCAATGCACTTACTTTCTTCTTTTACAACCAAATTCTAGGACTTCCTCCTGACTTAGCAGGATATGCTGTTGCCATTGCTATAGTTTTCGATGCCATTACTGATCCAATTATGGGCTCAATCTCTGACAGATTCAGATCAAAGTACGGGAGAAGGCATCCTTTTATGTTTGCTGCTCCGGGCCCCATCTTAATTGCTTTGTTTTTCATATTTAATCCTCCAGATTCTGTGGAGAGCAATATTCAGTTATTTGCTTGGTACACATTTTTTACCATTATGTTAAGGGTAAGCTTAACTTTGTTTACTGTCCCACATCTGGCCTTAGGGGCAGAACTTTCCGATGACTATGATGAACGATCTAAGGTCATGAGTTACAACACCTTGTTTGGTTACATTGGTGTAGTTTTCATGCATGTTTTTGTTTGGTTCATCATTTTCGATAATTTTGAAGGTGGGCAGAGAAATATAGAAGCCTATACACCTATAGTGATTTATGCATCGGTTTTGATAGCAACATGTATTGTAGTTTCAGCATGGTTTACTAAAGACCAGATACCCTATCTGAAGAAACCACCTGATGATGGCGAAAGAATAGGTTTTATAAGACTAGTTAAGGATATGAAAGGCGCCATGTCTAATAAGAACTATCTAAATTTACTCATTGGCCTTTTCTTTTTATCAGTCCTAATAGGCACTCACGAGACCTTAGGTCTTTATATGGTTACCTTCTTCTGGGAGTTATCCCCTTACCAAATTGGCTTTTTAATTATTAATAATATTATCGGTTATGCCCTTGGTTTTATTTTAGCTGCCAGATTACACAGAAGATTTGATAAGAGAGCCACAATAGTTTTCACTTGTTTAACACTAAGTATCTTTTGGTCTTCAGCAGTCACACTGAGACTGTTTGACCTTGCGCCACTAAATTCTACTTGGGAATTAGTTATTTTTATTATTTGTTTGGGTTCGATCTCGTCGGCAAGCGGTTCAATCTTACATATAAGTGTGATGTCAGCCTTAGCAGATGTTGCTGATGAAAATGAACTAAAAACCGGTATGAGACAAGAAGGAATCTATTATTCAGCTAGGGCTTTCTTTGGGAAAGCCTCTAATGCTTTTGGGCATGTAGTTGCTGGGTGGGCCTTAAAATATATTGGATTTCCTGAAAATGCTATTCCTGGTGAATTGTCCAGCGAAATGATATTTAATCTTGGAATAATTGATGGGCCTTTTGCTATGGTCTGGGGCTTTATAGCAGTCTTGTTTTACTATCGTTATGGAATAGATAGAAAGTATCACGCTCAAATACAGGAGCAACTCAGAGTTAAGAAAAGTGCTCAAAGCTCTTCAAATCAACTTGAATCTGTATAATGCGGGCTGAATTAACTAGATATTTTTAAAAATGAAAAAAGGACAACAAAAAAAGGTTACAAAAATAAGAACAAAACCTTCTAGAAAACAAGCAGAGGAAGCTGTAAAAACTCTCATCCAATGGGCTGGAGATAATCCTGATAGAGAGGGTTTAATAGAGACACCGAAAAGAGTAGTTAATGCTTACAAAGAATTCTTTGGTGGTTATGATAGTGATCCTGAACAAGTCCTATCCAAAACTTTTGATGAGGTTGAAGGTTACGATGAAATGGTCATAGTTCGAGATATAGCTATTGAATCTCATTGTGAACATCACATGGTTCCTTTTGTCGGCATTGCTCATATTGGATATATCCCTAATAAACGTATAGTTGGTATAAGTAAACTGGCTAGAATTGCAGATGTTTTTGCCAAACGTCTCCAAACACAAGAAACAATGACTGCTCAAATAGCTGATACTATAAATGAAGTCCTTAAACCAAAAGGTGTCGCAGTTGTGATAGATGCTCAACATCAGTGTATGACTACTCGAGGTACTCACAAATCTGAAAGCAGTACCATTACTAGTAGGATGTTAGGTTTATTCAGAACTAATTCAAATACAAGAAATGAATTTATGAATCTCATAAATTCAGCAAATAATTAAATTTTCAAGTTGTCTTCAGAAGACGCGCCACTTAACGAATCTTTTATCCTTGCTTCAGGTTCTGAGATCAGAAAACAGATACTTTCTGATCATGGTTTAAATTTTATTGTACAAACCTCAGAAATTGATGAAGAAGAACTCAAAGAGAAGTATAAAGATCTGCCTTTTGAAGTAAGAGCTAAAAAACTAGCATTAGCAAAAGCAGAAAAAGTTAGTGAAGCAAACCCTAACAAGTATGTGCTTGGGGCTGATCAAATGTGTGTTTTTAATAATATTGTTTTGAATAAGCCAGGAAATGAAGAGAATGCGGTTAACTCGTTAAAATTATTATCCGGAGATACTCATTACCAGTACAGTGGGATAGCCATCTGTTTAAACGGAGAATCTTTATGGTCTTTTTGCGATACAGCAAGTCTTACAATGAAAGATCTTACCGATAAAGAAATTAGATCCTATGTCAACAAAGATGAGCCCTATCAGTGTGCTGGATCTTATAAATATGAATCTCATGGTTCAGGTCTTTTTTCTGAAGTAAAAGGATCTACATACACAATACAAGGCCTTGCCCTAACCTCCCTTCTCAAAGCCTTCGAAGATCTCGGTCTCTCTTTTAGGAAATAAGACTATCTGTAAGTCTGAATTGGTCTTTCAGAACCTTCCAGTGAAAACAATACCTGCCATAACTGGAGAGTTCTTGATCTGAAATTAGCTGCACTTGAGAGTAACCAAAAAGTCCACATTCTATAAAATTCTTTATCATACTTGTCTTTAAGTTTTTCGTAGTTAGTAACAAAATTTTCGTACCAACACATCAAAGTTTTATCGTAATGAGGGCCTATGTTGTGCCAATCATCAAAAATAAAAAGTCCCTCACTTGCTTTCGTTATTTGCTCTGCTGAAGGTATCATCCCATTAGGGAAAATATATTTCTCTACCCAAGGATCTGTAGTTGTAGTTGACTCATTTCCCCCTATGGTATGAAGGAGAAAAGCACCATCGTCTTTTAAGCAGCCTCTAACAATCTCAAAGAATTCTCTATAATTTTTATAGCCTACAGCTTCAAACATACCAATAGAATAAATAGCGTCAAATTTCTCATTTAAGTCTCGATAGTCCACCAATCTAAAATCAACATCCATGTTGTCTGAATTCTCTTTTGCATACTCTATTTGTTCTTTTGAAACAGTAATTCCCACGACACTAACACCATAATTATTAGCTAAATGCTTAGCGGCACCACCCCAGCCACATCCTATATCTAATACTTTCATTCCTGGTTTAAGGTCTAATTTTTTTGCCACAAGATCTAATTTTGCTAATTGAGATTGTTCTAAAGTACTCACTTCATCAGTCCAATAGCCACATGTATACATCATTGTCTTATCAAGCATCAAAGAAAAAAGATCATTACCAATATCATAATGCCGTTCAGCTACTTGGAAGGCTCTGGAAATAGATTGTAAATTTCTTAATTTACTTTTTATTCTGCCTAAAAATAGAGGAATACTCTGTATTTCTGTAGAAACACCTTGTTTTAAAACTTTTTCGAAAAATAGATCCAAACGTTCACAGTCAAACCAACCTTTCATGTAACCTTCACCAAAACCTAGCGAACCATTAAACAGAATGCTTTTATATAAATCTGGGTTGTGTACAGTTAAATCCCAAGGACGGTTCCCATTTATCTCTATATCTATCTCTTCTAGAAGCTCAGAGTATTTATTAAGAAGTATTTTATTTAACATACTGATTTTCATTCTAAATTGATTTCAAAGATAAAATAAACTAAATTTTACCCTTAAGATACCAAATATCTTTGTATAACTACCTTAAAGATTAAAAAATGAGTGAAGTAAATATAGACAGGAAGCATAATCAAATTGAAGAATTAGGCTTTGATCCTGATGCTTTAGCAGAAAAATATCTTCTTGAAAGAGACAAGCGCCTTAGAGAGGATGGTAATGATCAGTACCTAGAAGTAAAAGGAGAATTTTCTTATTTTGTTGAAGACCCCTACGTTGACGAAGAAATAGAAAGAGAACCCCTAGAAGATGAGGTAGAAGTGCTCATAGTAGGAGGTGGATTCGGCGGAATGTTGGCTGCTGCTAGGTTAAGAGAAGCTGGAATAGATGACTTTAGGATTATTGAAAAGGCCGGAGACTTTGGGGGCACTTGGTATTGGAATAGATACCCTGGTGCATCTTGTGACATAGAATCATATGTATATTTTCCTCTGCTAGAAGAAACTGGTTTTATTCCTAAGAAAAAATATACAGATGCTCCTGAAACTCTTGAGTACTGTCGTGTACTATCTAAGAAATTTAAACTTTATGAAAATGTATGTTTTCAAACTGAAGTAACTTCCACTGCATGGGATGAAGAGGCGCAACGATGGACAGTTAATACAAATAAAAACGACTCCATCAAAGCTAAGTATGTGGTCCATTCCAATGGACCCTTAAATCGTCCGAAACTTCCTGCTATAAAAGGCATTAATAATTATAAAGGACATACCTTTCATACCAGTAGATGGGATTATGAATACACTGGGGGCACTTCACTCGGAAACTTGTCTAATCTGAAGGGTAAAAAAATTGCTGTTATAGGGACAGGCGCTACTGCAGTGCAATGCGTACCTCATTTAGGAGAAGCGGCAGAAAAACTATATGTTTTTCAAAGAACTCCTTCTTCTATCGATGTAAGAAACAATAAAGAAACAGATTCAGATTGGCTAACTAACCAAAAACCAGGATGGCATAATGAAAGGAGAAATAACTTTGAATCACTTCTAACCGGTGCACCCGTTAAAGAAGACTTAGTATCTGACGGCTGGACAGAGGCATTTAGACTTTTATTTGGTAGTGTAAGAAGTAAAGCCCCTTCTAAATTAAGAATGTTCTCTTGGGCAGTGACTTCTATAGCTTCTCCAGACATGTACAGATTAGGTCTCAAGCAGTACATGACAAATAAAGCCATGACGCATATGGATATAAGAAATGCCATGCAAATGGCCGATTATCAAAAAATGGAAAAGGTAAGATCTCGTGCTGATGAAGTGGTTCAAAACAAGGATACAGCAGAGTCTTTAAAACCTTACTATAACCAATTCTGTAAGAGACCTTGCTTTCATGATGAGTACTTACAAACCTTTAACCTTCCCGGCGTGGAACTCATAGATACTGATGGTAAAGGGTTAAGCGAAATCTCAGAAAAAGGTATTATTTTTGAAGGTAAAGAATACGAAGTGGACTGTATTATTTTTGCAACTGGTTTTGAAGTAGGAACTGATTACAGCAGAAGATGTGGTTACCAAATATACGGCGTAGATGGTGTTTCAGTATCTGAGAAATGGCAAGATGGCCTAGCAACTTTCCATGGCATGCATTCAAAGGGTTTCCCAAACTGTTTCTTCTTTGGGCCAGCTCAATCTGGTTTTACTGCTACTTACACTTACTCTCTCGATGAACAGAGTATACATCTAGCTTATATTCTTAAGTCAGCAAAAGAGAAAGGGGTTTCAAGGATTGAAGCTAGTCAAGAAGCTGAAAATAAATGGGTTCAAACTATAATTGATAAGGCTAGGATTACTGCAGACTTTCAAGAAAAATGTACTCCGGGTTACTACAATAATGAAGGGAAAATAAACCAGAAACCTCAAAACGGTATGTATGGTGGTGGTCCAATAGAGTTTTTTGCACTAATGAAGAAATGGAGATCTAAAGGTAACCTTGAAGGTCTTGAATTAACTCAACAATAAACTGTAAAAAGAATTTTCTGTGCATATTCTTACCCTCGCTAAACCTCCTAGTGAGAATGAAGTTAAGGAAATGCACGTCATCAATCAAGAGAACGTTCCAGAGCTTGGTGGTTTGTCTGAGCTCGAAGATTTCTGGGCGCGTGTAAACTGGTCTGAGGTTATCTTTGTATATAAATACGAGGATGTGATTAAGGCATTTGTGCTCTGTATGCGAGAGGGACAAACTTACAACTCTCCAAACTATGAATATATATCAAACCGTTTCAATAAATTTCTTTATGTTGATCGAATTGCTGTGCAAGAACAGTTTAGAAGAAAAGGCATAGCTGAAAAAATTTATTCAAAGGTTATAGATAAAGGGAAAGAAAATAACCTAGATATTCTTTGTGAAGTAAACACTAAACCTTCGAATGAAACTTCAATGGCTTTTCACAACAAAATGGGATTTGAAGAAATAGGTACTAATGATTTCGAAAAAAATAGTGTCGTCTATCTGCGAAGACCTTGTACTAAATAATGACTCCAGAACTTAAAAAAATATTTACAGTAGATCCTTTTAAGGGGATGAACCAAGAAGTACCTGGTGAAGTCTGCAACCTCCTTAAAGGCAAATGGGTTCAAGGAGAGGTTTTTAGAAAAGACATACCGGATCCAATGAATGGAGAGAATTTTTTAAATGTCCCGGATACCACTGAATACGAAGAATTCATTAATAATCTGGATTCATGTCCTAAAAGCGGTCTACACAATCCATTAAAGAATGTAGAACGGTATTTGATGTTGGGAAAAGTATGTGCAAAAACTGCAGAAATATTAAGGGAAGATGAAGTAGAAAAATATTTTACTAAACTAATCCAGCGAGTGATGCCTAAAAGCGACTCTCAATGCCTTGGGGAAGTAACTGTAACTAGAGTCTTCTTTGAAAACTTCTCAGGTGATAATGTAAGGTTTTTAGCTAGAAGTTTTTCTAATCCTGGAGATCATTTAGGTCAAGAATCATCAGGCTATAGATGGCCATTTGGTCAAGTCTGTATTATTGCGCCTTTTAACTTCCCATTAGAAATACCTGCTCTGCAATTGATGGGTGCGCTTTTTATGGGGAATAAGCCTTTAGTCAAAGTTGATTCAAAAGTTAGTGTGGTATTCGAACAACTTTTAAGATTATTGATTTATTGTGGTTTGCCTGCTGAGGATGTTGATTTCATCAATTGCAAAGGCGAAGTAATGGGTGAATTGGTTAAAAAAAGCGAAAATAAAATTAGACTTCTACAATTCACTGGTTCAAAGGAAGTAGCTAATAGATTAGCCGTTGAAACTAAAGGTAAAATTAGAATAGAAGACGCAGGTTTCGATTGGAAAATTATAGGCCCTGATTATGACCCTGAATGGTCAGAATATGTAGCTTGGCAAGCTGATGAAGATGCATATAACGCTTCCGGGCAAAAATGTTCAGCTCAAAGTATTTTATTTGTTCACGAAAACTGGGAAAAAGATCTTATTCCCAGAATAGCTGAACTAGCTTCTAATAGAAAACTTAAAGATCTAGATATTGGACCTGTACTGACTTGGTCGAATTCTCAGATAAAAGAACATCTTGATTCTTTACTTAAAATAAAGGGATCGAAATTGTTATTTGGTGGAAAAGAACTAAGCGATCATTCAATACCGGTTTCCTATGGATCTATTCAGCCGACTGCTGTCCAAGTTCCCATTAAAGAGCTTTTAACAACTAACTTTGAACTGATAACTAAAGAACTCTTCGGTCCTTTTCAGGTAATAGTTTCCTATTCAGATAAAGAAATAGATCAAATGAAGAAAATTCTTGAAAAAATCACTCAAAACTTAACTGCCGCTATAGTTAGTAATGATACTTTCTTCCAACAAGACATATTAGCTAACACCATAAATGGAACTACTTATACTGGAATGAGAGCTAGAACAACAGGAGCACCCCAAAATCATTGGTTCGGACCTTCAGGTGACCCAAGATCAGCTGGAATTGGAACTCCAGAAGCTATTGTTAATACTTGGAGTGCACACAGAGAAATAATTAAAGATTCTGGTCCTCAATAAGAATTATCCATTCAAGAATTCGACCATTCTATCTATGGCCTGTCTAGACTCAGGGAAGAAATCTTCAAAGTGAAGAAAGCCATGAGGCATGTTTTCATAATAAAACTCCTCGTTTTTTATACCTTGAGAATTTAATTTCTCGGCTAAAAGTTTTGAACCTGCCATAAGTCCATCTAAAGTGCCGCAAAGAATATGAGCTGGGGGAAGTTTATCTGAGACATGAATTGGACTAACCCTCGGATCAGAAAGTACAGCTTCATCGCGTTCTGATCCTAGATAAGAGCCCACCATCATCTCCATCATTAGGTCGGAAGCTTGAGTGTCAACAATATTATCAGATGCTTGGCCCATAGATGAAAAGTCAAAAACCCCATAGATAAGAAGTATTTTCTTTATATCAACTTCACTGTCATCTACTAGTGAGGCAGCACATGCAGCAGTCAGATTGCCACCAGCTGAATCGCCTCCCACTGACAATCTATTTGAGTCTCCTTTGTACTTTTCGGCATTAGCTACAACCCATCTGAGTGACTCACAACATTCATCAAAGCCCTGCGGAAAAGGATTTTCAGGGGCTAAAGCATAATCAACATTAAAAACTAAGAACCCTGCCTCCGCAAATCGATGACAGATTTTCCGATGAGATTTAGGACTTCCTGATATCCAACCACCGCCATGGAAATAAACCAAAATAGGGAAAGGTCCTTCACCTTTAGGTATATGAATATCAGTAGTTAGTGAATGATCTTCTTTTTCAGAAATCTCGACTTCAGTAAGATAATTGCCTATCTCCGGAAGGTTTTTGTTTGCTCCACTTGATTCTATTGCTTCTTCTAGAATATTCCTAAAGTCATTTATGTCTTTGGGTACCCTTTCATTAAAAATATTCGCTAGTGGGTCTATATTCTCCGTCATGTCTTTATCTCCTTATTTTTCTTCTAAGCTGGCATCTCTTTCACCAAAGTCCCAACCAGCTCCATTATTTTCATAATTTCTTAGAATTCTTTTCGCTACAGATTGAACATGCACCTCATCAGGCCCATCATAGATTCTGGCCTCTCTGGCATGACGATACATTAAGCTTAAAGGAGTATCATCAGTTAGGCCTTTGGCACCATGTGCTTGTATGGCTCTATCTATAACATTGTGAAGCATTTCAGCCCCAACTACTTTAATCATCCCTATCTCAATTCTTGCATCATCGCCCTGATCAATACGCTTAGCTGCATCTAAAGTTAGTTGCCTGCTTGCTTGGATCTCACAAGCACTATCGAATACAAACTTTTGCATTAACTGTTTCTCAGCTAAAGAAGTACCAAATGTTTTTCGTTCGTGTAATCGTCTACACAATAAGTCAAATGCTCTTTGTGCTTGGCCTAGCCATCGCATGCAATGAAATATTCTTCCTGGACCAAGTCTCCTTTGGGCAATAATAAAACCATGCCCTCTTGGACCTAGAAGATTTTCTTCTGGGACTCTTACGTTGTCATATTCAACTTCGTAGTGACCGCCATTAATCCCGAGAACTGGTGTTTCTCTTACTATTTTGTAACCCGGATTATCAGTAGGAACTATTATCATGCTAAAAGCTCCGTGACCCGGTGTATCTGGTTCGGTCCGAACCATAACTGTAGTATAAGCTGCCCTTGCTGCCCCACTGGTAAACCACTTTCTTCCATTTATTACCCATTCTCCATCCTCTAATACAGCAGCCGTCTGTAATTGTGTAGGATCCGAACTGGCAGTGTCAGGTTCAGTCATACCGAAGCTAGGAAATATCTCACCTGCAACTAAAGGCCCTAAATAGGCATCTCTCCATCTGTCTGAAGCAAATTCCCTCAACATAATGGAATCTTGTAAAGAATGAGTTCCTAGAGCGACCATCGCAGGTGAAGACCGTCCTACAACTTCATTTACATACACGTATTCCATGAAAGGCATCCCTTGTCCTCCTATGTCTACAGGATGTCCTAAAGCCCAAAGATTCTTTTCTTTGGCTTTATCCATAAGCTCTTTTAATTTCTGGTTAGATTCCTCGCTTCTTTGATTTAAAACTGCTTCAGCTGGATAAACTTCGTTCTCAACAAAGTCTTTAACTTCTGCTCTGACTTTACGCCAATCTCTGCTTTCACTCACATTAACTCTCCACTTAATTGAAGAATTCAATGTATATAAAATCTAGAGGATTTACAATTTATCTTCTTTTAATTCTGGTCCAAAAAAATTGGTCATGCCTACCCCCAATAGAATGAGGAAGCAACCAGAAAGCATAGAGATTGTTATCGATTCATTTAAAAATATATTAGCCCAGACCATTCCGGCAACTGGAACTATAAAAAGAACTGAAGATGCGCCTACAGGACCCATCCTTCTTATTAAAATTACAAAGGCGACATAAGCTAAGCCTGTACAGAGAAATCCCAATAAAAGAATACTAATCCATACCCTTCTGGGTAACTCAAAACTAACCCCACCCTCATAAACACTAAAGGGTAAAAACATCATAGTTCCAACTATTAAAGTCATGGTGGCTAGATAGGCCGGGTCAATATGGCTAAGTTTGTAAAGGTAATTAGAGCAAGCTCCGTACATAAAGGCACCTAATAAACAACAAATAAAAGGAATCCAAGAAAATTGAAGAGACTCGTAACCAACAAAAACAATTAGACCAGCAAACCCAATTATTAAACCCACTAGCTGTATCCAACTAAACTCAAACCTTAACCAAAGAATAGATATGACAAAAGCAAATAAAGGTGAAGTGGCATTCATTACTGAAAGTGTCCCTGCATTTAAAGCTAAAGCAGCATAAGCAAATAAGAAGAAAGGCAAAGTAGCATTAAATATTCCAAAAATAATTAGTGGCTTTAATTGATTTCTGAACCCCTGAAAATGGCGTTTTCGTAAAAAAATTGGGGCTAAAAAAGCTGCTGCGATTATTAACCTTGAAGTAACTAAATCTATAGGGCCTACCACAGGGGCTGCAATTTTAGTAAACATAAAGGAAGCTCCCCATGTTAAGCCAATGGCTATAATTAAAATAATATTTATAAAAAAATTATTCACTTACTTAAAAATGCCCTAAAAGACACTAGGTATAGGTTGTGTTTTTGTTATACGGGCTGATCTCCTATGATCGTCACCCTTTCAACTCTTCTAACTTGGGGCCAGTAATCTGAAGAGGCATAATGCTGCACTGCCCTGTTGTCCCAAAATGCTATTGAGTTGTCTTCCCACACAAAACGACACTGATATTCTGGTGTAGCTGTTCTTGAATAAAGAAATCTCAACATTCTTGATGATTCATCGGGATCCCAATCTTTAATATATTGAGTAAAAGCTGCATTAACATAGATTAACTTCTTCCCTGTGTCGGGATGAGTTCTTATAACAGGATGCTCAGGCATAGGGTATTTTTTGTTAAAGACCTCTATCTCCTCTTCGCTAGCTCCATTTTTTTGTAATCTTTTTCTGAAACCTACAAAATCGTGAACTGCCATAGCTCCATCTAGCTTTTCTTTAACTTCATCTGTTAAATCTTCATAAGCTGCATACATATCAGCAAATAAGGTATCGCCTCCTACTTTGGGTGATTCCTTCATCCTCAAGATCGAGCCTAAAGAAGGCTCAAGTCTCCAAGTAACATCAGAATGCCATGTATTTTCTCTTCCTTTACTCTTTTCGTTATGTGTAATCTTTAAAACTTCTGGGTATTGTTCATCATTACTCGCAAAAGGATGGATTTCCAGCTCCCCAAAATTTTTAGCAAAATCCATATGCTCTTCAATGGTTAAATCCTGATCCCTAAAGAAGATAACTTTATAAACCAATAGAGCTTTGTAAATTTCATCCTTTAAAGAGTCTGTTAGAGGTTGTTTTAAGTCTAGGTCTAAAAGTTCAGCACCAATTGTTGGACTAAGTCTCTTGATGGAGTAAGGATGGGGTTTCTCTTCAAAAGAGTCTGGTTCAAAATTTTCCATTTTCTTAATTTCCTGAAACTTTTCTTTCTTTACCTTCCCAGAAAGGATCTCTTATCTCC
>CAZTLP010000029.1:13972-15037 GCA_964614345.1 uncultured Gammaproteobacteria bacterium
TTAATTTCCTGAAACTTTTCTTTCTTTACCTTCCCAGAAAGGATCTCTTATCTCCCTACGAAGAATCTTTCCAGAAGGATTACGAGGTAGTTCACTCACATAGTTGATAGATTTTGGACATTTGTACCCAGCAATTTGAGTTCTCGCGTATGAGATGATGTCTGCTTCCTTCAACTCAACACCTTCCTTTATTACTACAAAACCTTTGACGGCTTCACCCCATTTATCGTCTGGTATACCTACAACTGCAGCATCAAGAATATCATCATGACTCATTAAGGCATTCTCTACTTCAGCTGGGTAGATATTTTCTCCTCCTGAAACAATCATATCCTTCACCCTATCATGAATGTATAAAAAGCCATCTTCATCAAAGAAACCGGCATCTCCTGAATAAAACCATCCGTCTACAACAGATTCTGCTGTTGCTTCAGGTCTGTTCCAATAAGCTTTCATGTTATTGTCAGATTTAATAACAATCTCTCCAACTTCACCGACAGCTAACTCTTTGCCATCTTCATCTTCTATTCTGATCTCAGCCCCATAACCTGGTTTTCCACAAGACCTAAGTTTATTTTTTGAAGGATCATGATCTTCAGGTGACAAAAAGGTCACAGCGCCGTTAGTTTCTGTTAAACCATAAACTTGCCAAAACTCACAATCCATAATTTGTATGGCCTTTTCGAGGGTGTCTTGTGCTATTGGTGAAGCACCATAAACCACCGTTTTTAAAGAAGACCAGTCTATGTTTTCAACTTCCGGATGTTGAATTAAGAAAAGGATTACAGCTGGTACAAACAGTGTGTTCTCTATTTTTTCTTTTTCAATCAGTTCTAAAATTAGTGTTGGATCAACTTCAGGAATAATGATGCTTTTACACCCGAATACATACCCAGCTAACCCCATATTAGTTCCGGCCACATGGAAGACAGGCATGCAGACTAAATTCACTGATTCTTCACGAAATGACTGTCGATAATAGCCATGTTTAGCCATTATGTTTGCACTTGAAAAATTGTTATTAGTTAATTGAACTCCTTTTGGATGACCGGTTGTCCCTGATGT
>CAZTLP010000030.1:0-14671 GCA_964614345.1 uncultured Gammaproteobacteria bacterium
GTGATTTATACTCAAAAAAAGCCGTTGGGTCTCTGTTACAATGCCGATTCTACCTATATTTTAATTTTTGAAATATAAAAATTCATTAGCTTAATAGTGAACAACCAAGAAATTCACAAGGTCAAGGAAGTAAAAAATCCTTTATTAAGATTCCTTTGGGTCGGACTTGGATGCCTTTTTGTAGGCTTAGGGGCAATTGGAGCTGTAGTCCCAGGGATGCCCACAACTGTCTTTTTAGTTTTAGCAGCAGCTTGTTTTATTAGGTCTTCTCAAAGGCTTTATGACTGGCTAATCAGCAATAAAACTTTTGGTCCTTATTTAAAAGATTACAGAGAGGGCAAAGGAATTCCACTAAGGGCTAAAGTGTTAGCTTTATCTATGATAGTTATTTTTGTTAGCTTTGCAGTTTTTTATGCCATAGAAGCTAAACAAATAAAGGTCTTGGTAGGACTAATTGGCCTTATCGGTTTCTTATTTGTATTCTTTAAAGTACCAGCAACAAAGACCTAGAACTTATATCTAAAAGAAGCACTTATAGATCTCCCCGGCTCACCAAATAAATCCAACTCTTCATCATTTTCAGGTAACTCAGCTACTGAAGCCCATCTTATATACTTTTTATCAGTTAAATTCTCAACAGAGACTCTTAGCTGAAAATTATCGCTATGATTGTAGAAACCAAATAGATCAATTAGACCGTAGCCTGATGTTGAAGCCCTAGGCGTACATTCCTCAGAAGATTCACAATGATGAGCAAATCCCACAGTAGGCACACCTTCTAAGCCATCTTTGCTTGAATCAACTAGATTGATTAATCCTTGTATACCCCACTTTTCATTTGATGATATCCAGTCCAAACCAATAATCACTTCCTTGGGATCAACTTCAGCTATATCTTCTCCTTCATCGTTTTTTCCTGAACCAATTGACCCAGCAAATTTAGCATTAAGGTTTTCTGAAATTTTTCTGTCATACTCAAATTCAATGCCTTCAATCTCAACACCTTCATGATTATCGTACTCATAGATAACCAAACCCAGTGGCGAAAAGCCAATCGCCTCTGCATTTATAAAGTCTTTAACTTTATTTTTATAAATAGCTAATTCCCACTCTCCTTGATCTTGTTGACCTCTCAACCCCAATTCATAGCTTTTGCTTGTTTCAGATTTTAGATTTGGATTAGGCCTAACCGTATACCTGTATGCAAAATTAGTGAATACAGTATTTGCGCTCTCATAATCAGGGGCTCTAAATCCTTCACTGTATTGACTGTAAAAAGTTAAATCTGGAGAAATGTCAAAGAGGTAACCTACCTTGAGCGAAGTTTCTGAATCCCCTACGTCTTTAACCTGATATGCCAAAGAATTACCATTTAGAAAGTAAGAATCTATAGAAGTATTGAGTTCATAATCATCATATCTGAAACCTAATGAAAGTACCTGACTATCAGAAAGGTTAATACGGTCATTAAAAAAGAAAGCTTTTCGAACTGATTCAGAATCTGGAAAAGTCTTATTAGGGTAATTCTCTCCATCAACTGCAAAAGACACTGTGCCTGTAATCAGATTAGTCTCAGATCTCATTCTTGGCCTAGTTGTTTCTGTTCTCTCGTAATCTAAGCCATAAACCATTTGGTGTTTTGTTAAGGTCTTATAGGCCTGTAAAGTCATTCCACTTAGTGATTGATTAAACTCGAAATCACTAATTCTCATTGTTGGAGTAGGAGCTGCCTGCATTCCATTAAGAAAAGAGACTTGTTGTTGTATAGTTAGTTGTCTCTGCTCAGTGTCTTGTTTATAAACAGCAATTCCTCCTGTATCCAATAAGTTTGAATTTTTTGGGGATAAATCAATTTTAAAACTAACTCTGTCCCTTGAGCCTTCATCTTCTCCTAAAGAAGAGGAAACTGCTCTTGGAGCTGGGAAGTAAACAAACCCCTTTTCAGTATTAACAATCCAATCCCCATCCCACTCCTGTATATCAGCTACTAAGCTAAGAATAGTTGTTTCTGAAGAATGAAAAATAGTCTTAGCTAATAGGCTCTTCTGATTACCCTTAAAGGGGTTAGCTTCTAGACTAAAGTCATCATGTATTTCTGTTTCGTTAAGGCCTCTATGGACAAGCTGAAGAAGACCTTCAATATTTTCTCCAGCTGCAGCTGCCATAAAGTTAATCTTTTCTTGTTTATTTGATTGTTGTGTAGATGCATTAACCGAGAAGTATCTACCGCCTTCCTCAACTAAATCAGAGGGATCTTTTGTGACATATGAAATAGCTCCAGCTAAACCATCGGATCCATATTCTACTGAACTAGGTCCTTTCATAATCTCTACTTTCTTCAACAGTTCTGTATCAACGATATCTCTACCGTAGCCTGTATAGGAATCAGATATTCTTTGACCATCTATTAGATAGATAGCACCACCGTGGATACCTCTTATATGTAAATCCTGTGTGAAAGAACGTCCATATTGGTTTTCTTTATGTGCTGAAACTCCTGGAATGAATCTTACTAATTCGGCCAGGCCATCAATCATCATGAGATCAAGGTCTTGCGAACTTATTGAATCAACTGATCCTATAACTTCACTCGCAACAGTAGGTATTCGAGAAGAGATTACTATTAGCTCTTCGTCAACACTTTCCAAGTGCTCTTCATCAGCTGAAATTGATGTAAAAGCTAACAGTAAAAAACAAGAAAAAACCCTAAGCATCTTTGTCATTAGTAATCCTATTTATTTTTTAAAAAAGTTAACACGGGTTGGGTTTTAGGCGGCATTATAAATTTTTTATTAATAAAAATAACTATAATTTTATTCTTAAACCGAAAACTGCTGTCCGTGGTTTTTGTGCTCTTGCTCCTTTTTTAGGGGCCCTTGCAATAATATCTTCGTGATCAAAAATGTTTTCAACTATCAGGTAGACATCCATGCTGTCATTGATCTGTTTTGATAATGACATGTCTACAATTCTGTATGAATCTATTTCTGTTCCTGAAGAGCAACTTGCAACAGAACAAGTACTTCCATAAGCATACAAAGTGGCATCGCCACTAAATCCTGAATTAGTTCTAAAACCACTTTTTATGGCTAGCTGGGAATCAGGTAAATCTGGAATGTCCATTCCTGCATAAACATCGCCCCAGAATGAACTGGAGAAAGTATTATCAAAGCTTGCATCCGTAGAAGTGTAGATGGCACTGATTGGATAAGTTACTCCAGCTTCTGAAATGATTTCTGTTTGAGCTGTTAATTCCAATCCACTTATAGAAGCCGCTCCAGCATTGAAGGAATCACCAATTTCACACTCTCCTACAGCGCCTCCAGATGCAGTACAACTTCCAAACATGTTTTGATAATCAGTATCAAAATATACTAGCTCAACGAAAGTAGAGCCCTGTATGTACCTTATGCCCAACTCCATATTATCCGCTTCTTCTGGATCTGCTCCTCCACTTGTGGGAGTAAACCCTTCATGAAATCCTAAGAATACGGAAGTACTGCCATTTACTTCATAAGTTGCACCAAAACCAAATAAACTATTATCTGAATCAACTAACTTCTTCGGATATCCTTTTTCAGTGTTTACTGAGCTTCTAACTGAGTCTACATACCTTTTTTGGTTAATCTCCCAGTTTTCTCTTCTAAACCCAAAGTTTAATGATAAAGATCCAATATTTACTTCTTCACTTAGAAAAAAAGCAGTTGCCTCAGCTTCAGTAACCCTGTTATTAGAGCTATAACCAGGGGCAGAACCTTCACTTAGAGTACTCAGATTTCCTCCTGACCAAGTAGCATATTCATATATTTGGTAACGATCTTCTGAATCTTCTGTTGATCTGTATCCAGCTGTAAAAGTCTGCTTATCAGTACTGTATTGAATTTCTATGTCAGTTCCTTCTGAAATATAAGCTCTATTGTTATTCTTAAGTTTTATTTCTACAGCCTGAGAATTGGTCCCCTGCAATATAGATATGGCATCAAGATTTCCTGAATTGGCAGAGGCTATTATGTTATTAATTCCATTACCCAATCCATAAACTTTACCGTTATCTATCTTGTCTACCTTAAACCAATTTCTTGCAAAATCATTCTCATAAATTGTGGCACTAAATTCGAAATCTCCCATATCAGCTATATAGTTTAAAGAAATGGTATCGTGGGCATTATCCATGTTGTCATAAGCAGTTAGTCCGTATCTTACATGCGGGTTCCTTCTAAAATCATCGTTGGCTAATCCAATATAAGATTGATCTGATGATTCATCGGAATCTTGATATTTGATGTTTAATTCATGGTAGATTCCTTCTGACTGAGGATCTGAATTTAGTCTCAATTTGAAGACGACATCATCTTTATCAAAACCGGTGTCTTCGTTTGAATTCTTAATTGAATCAAAACCGTTGGTCTTCCATAAGTGAGACTCGATTAGGAAAGCTAGATTGTCCTGAACAACTCCATAATGAAAATGAGTTCTACTAGTGTGATCTTCACCAATCTCTTGATTAAATAAACCTCCAGTGCCATCAGGTATAGGTGTGCTCAGTAAATTTATAGCACCCCCTACTGTATAGGGTCCTTGAGTAATGGCTGCTGGCCCTTTCAAAACTTCTATACCTGCTAATCTTGGCGTCGTAGGAAAGTAGTAAGCAGAAGAAGAGGCATAAGGAGCTGGGGCAATTAATATTCCATCTTCCATCAAGGTGACTTTACCTGATCTATCTGCGTAGGTTCCCCTGATACTAATATTTGGTCTTAGGCCATAACCCTCTTCAGGACGAAAATTTATACCAGGGACTGTTGACAAAATTTTATGGATATCTGTGTATTCATAAATCTTAAGATCTTCAGTTGTAATCACAGAAGCTGAACCAGCAATTTCTAGAGCTTCTTCTTGTGATCCAATAATTTCAATAACTTCTATTTCTACATTTTCAGAGGCAGCATCATCCGAAGCAACATAAAAAGAAATAAAAGTAAGAAATAGAAATAAGAAGAGTCTTTTCACGCTTGTAATCAAATGTTAATAATAATCATTCTCATTTTAAATGAGAATGATTACTATTTACAAGTATAAAGTTGCTTAAGATGAAAAATAAAATTTACGCCAAAGACTCAAGCCGAAAAGTAAAGACAAACTCCACAAAATTAATTCTAACCAATTGGGATTACTGTTATAGCCAAAAAAACCTTTTAGAAAAACACCTACTCTACCCTTGTCATGGAGCCAATGAGAATATTGATCCTTACCGTGAAGGTTATAACTATAAAAAACCTCTTTATCATTTTCATCTAGAGCCTTTTTAGGGGTATGAACATTCCAAACTCTGATAATTTGATCTTTAGCTTTTAGGGTCGTGCCATCTTCTAGTTGCTTATCTTTAAGGCCTACCCAATCAAGGTGATCCCCTTTTACGAGAAACTCCTCTGCTTCGTGCGTTCCGTAGGCCACCATCCCGGAAGCAAAAAAGACAAGAAGAAGTGTTGTGATTCTAAAAAAAGAAGTTAGATCTACTTTTCTTCCCTGCACCACCACTAGGTAACCTAAGAAGATAGCTAAGATCATTCCTGAGAAGAAACCAATGTAAGAAAAACTTCCAAGAATGGAAAAGCTACCCATTAAGAATATAGCTGTTTCAAACCCTTCTCTAAGAATAGCGAAAAAGACTAGAAAAAATACTCCCCATCCTGCTGTTTTTAATGCACTAGAAGTTTGATCTTCAAGAACTTCTCTATCACTTACTTTCTTTGCCAACCAAAAAATTACATACCACAGCAAGCCAGCAGTTATATACATCAATGTAGCTTCAACCAGTTTTTCTATGGAAGCATTACCGATTGACTCTTTTATACTATTTAGAAATAAAGCTACCAAAAGGCTTGCTACTATTGAGGCTCCGACTGCATACCAAAGTTGCAGCACCTCTTTCTTAAGCCCTTGTTTAGAAATAACTGTATAAATTATTCCTACAATCAGAGCAGCTTCTAAGGTTTCTCTAAATGTAATGATAAATTCATTCACAAACGAGAATGGTAATCATTATTATTTAATTGGCAAGTTTTTAATTGTCGTGTGAACTATGAAGGTCTTTTTCTATGTCTTCGTGATCACCTACCATAATGTGTTGTTCACTCTTGGTTACGTACCTCTCTAATAGAGGGATACCCAGTAAAGGAATTGCTCCCCCAAAAACTATGCCGAGTGCTGCTGAACGCATAGTTGGATCCAAAGCTGCTGCTATTAAGTCGGCAAAGATATGCGCTATAACTGCCCCGATGATGCCGGCAATATGGCCATTCGAAGCTAGTTTAAGAAGTCTATTTATACTCCAACCGCTGTAATAACCTATGATTAAAATACTGACATGTACTAAACCAAAGATGAATCCTCGCATCACCCCCTGATCAAGTTCTAATATTCCCATTTAGGTGTCTAAATTTTTATCTAGCTGAAAAGTATCATGAAGGGCATTGACTGCCTTTTCCATTAAGTCTTTTTTGATAACTACTGATATTTTTATCTCAGAAGTTGTGATCATGAGAATATTAATTTCATGATCTGCTAGAGCCTGAAACATTTTACTTGCTATACCTGACTGGCCTCTCATACCTCTACCTACTACACTAACTTTAGCTATGTCGTCATCTACTTCAATAGAACCACCGCCCAAGGATTCAGAGGTATCTTGTAAGATCTGCTCAGCTGAAGAAGCATCACTTTGGTCAACTGTAAACGTAAAGTCAGTTGTATTATCAGCACTAATATTTTGAACAATCACATCAACATCTATTCCAGCATCACTTACAGGGCCTAAGATCTTTGCAGCAATACCGGGAAGGTCAGGAACCCCCCTTGCTGTTAATTTAGCTTCCGAGTCTATGCTACTAATACCTGAAATTACTGGTCTCTCCATGTCCTCTTTCTCCTCAATTACTGTGCCTTTACCTTCTGAAAAGCTTGAAAGAACTCTAATCGGCATATCATATTTACTGGCATATTCTACCGCACGTAACTGGAGAACTTTAGCTCCAGTACTTGAGAGTTCTAACATTTCATCAAAAGAAACTTGTTCTAAAAGTCTAGCTTTAGAGCAAATTCTTGGATCAGTTGTAAATACACCATCTACATCAGTGTAAATCTGACATTCATCTGCTTGAAGAGCGACTGCAATGGCCACTCCAGTAGTATCAGAACCACCTCTACCTAATGTTGTTATATCACCTTCTTCATTCATTCCCTGAAACCCTGTGATTACAGGTATGACATTTTTGTTTAACTGTTTAATTAATTTTTCCACTTTTACATCGACTATTCTGGCTCTACCATGCATTTTGTTGGTCTTTATACCCAGTTGGTAGGCGGTGTAGGACTTAGCTTTTAGATTTCTTTTACCCAGTGCCATGGCCATCAAAGCGACTGATATCTGCTCTCCAGTTGAAACCAAGGCATCGTATTCCCTTGGGTTCGGTTCTGCATGGATTGATTTAGCAAGGTCAATCAACCTATCCGTTTCCTCTCCCATTGCTGAAAGAACAACAGCAACTTTATGTCCTTCTGAAATAGTGTTTGCAATAATATCTGCAACAACTTCAATGCGTCCTGCATCTGCAAGCGAAGTGCCGCCAAATTTCTGTACAAGCAGTTTTTCCATAGCTGTTAACCCAAAAAGGGTGCGTATTCTATAGCACTAAGAATTTAAAGAAACCAGAAATTCTGAAAGAGAGGCTAAAGCAATGTCTATATCTTCAACATTCTCTATACCGCCTTGAGAAAAATCTGGACGTCCGCCGCCACTGCCACCAAGGAAATTTACCATGTGATCCATCACTTTTCTTGCATCTACTTTTTCTAAATCTTTATGTGTAGCAATAACGACAGGAATCTTATCTTCAAAAATAGAAATCAGCACAATTAAAGAATTCTTCTCTTTATTTCTAAGCTGGTCAGCAGTTTCTCGTAACGCAGAAGAATCTAGACCCTCCATCTTTTGTCTAAAGACTTTTATACCTTCTATTTCTTCTGATTCAAGTGACAAACTTGAAGCTGTAGCTGACAAATTACTTGATTTAAGCTTGTCTACTTCTTGTTTGAGTGATTTATTAGTATCAATGAGTTGAGAAACTTTCTCTAAAACCTGTTCTGAAGAAGTATTCAGTTGCAGTGCTAGTGAGTCTAAATCGTCATGGCTCTCTTGTGAAAGATTTAGAGCGGCTTCCCCTGTAAGAGCTTCTATTCTACGTACACCTGCAGAAATGCTAGTTTCTTCAATTACCTTAAAATAACCTATGTCACCAGTACGTGTAACGTGAGTACCGCCGCAAAGTTCCACAGAAAAATCACCACCCATAGACAATACCCTTACCTGATCACCATATTTATCTCCAAAGAAAGCTAAGGCTCCTTTCTTTTCAGCTTCTTTGATGGACATGATTTCAGTGACAGCATTACTGTTGGCTCTTATTTCTGTATTAACTATTGCTTCAATTTGTTTTATCTCTTTTTTAGAAACTTGTTTTTTATGAACAAAATCAAACCTTAGCTTGTCTTCATTTACCAAAGACCCTCTTTGTTCTACATGATCGCCCAAAACAGTTCTTAAAGCAGAGTTAAGGAGGTGAGTTGCAGAATGATTTAATACAGTTTTATTTCTAGCCTGCTGATTTATCTTCGCAACTACTGAATCTCCTTTAGAAGCGCTTCCTTTAGACAAGGATCCAACATGACCAACATGATCTCCAATCTTTTGTGTGTCTTTGATTTCAAATTCAAATTTATCTCCAGTCAGCACTCCAGAATCTCCAACCTGACCTCCCGATTCTGCGTAAAAAGATGTTTTATCCAGAATTACAACAGCCTCTTGGTTTTTCTTTAATTTTTCTTGTGCTTTACCGTCTGAAAGAGAGACCAATTCTACTATTTTTGCCTTAACTTCATCTTTTTCATATCCGACGAACTTAGTGCTGCCTTTTAAATTTAATGACTCTGGAATTACTGATCCAAAAGCACTTGCTTCTCTTCCTCTTTCTTTTTGTTTAGCCATAGCCTTTTCATATCCTTTTAAATCAACCTTCAGGTTATTTTCTCTAGCAAAATCTGCTGTCATATCAGAGGGAAACCCGTAAGTATCATATAACCTAAAAATGAGCTCTCCTGGAATAGTTTTTCCTTTTAGGCTATTAACTTCTTCTTTTAAAAGACTCATACCTTGGACCAAAGTTGAAGCAAATTGTTCCTCCTCTTGAAGAACATTGTCTTTTATAAGTTTGCTATTCTTTTTCAGAATTGGGTAAGCACTACTCATTTGTTTCACTAAAGTTGGCACCATTGAAGACAGTACCGGTTGTTTTGACCCTAACTTGTCAGCATGTCTTAATGCACGTCTTATTATTCTTCTTAACACATAACCCCTTCCTTCATTAGAAGGACTGATACCGTCTGCTACTAGAAAAGCACTGGCTCTTAAATGATCTGCAATAACTTTTAAAGAAGGATCGTTTAAGTCTTTAGTACCACAGATACTTGCAGCTTCTTTGACTAAAGGTGCAAACAAGTCTGTTTCAAAATTATTATGTTTTCCTTGTAACACAGCCGCCATTCTTTCTAAACCCATCCCTGTATCCACACACGGGTTTGGAAGTGGGCTTAAAGTTCCATCTTTTGAACGATCATACTGCGCGAAAACTAAATTCCATATTTCTATAAATCTATCGCCCGGATCCGCGCCCACTGTAGGTGGGGAACCTTCCACATGAGGTCCATGGTCGTAATATATTTCACTACATGGACCGCAAGGACCTGTATCCCCCATTGTCCAAAAATTTTCTTCTTCGTCTAGCCTTGAAATTCTGTCTGCAGGTATCCCTATTTCTTCTTTCCATATGGCTTCAGATTCATCATCATCTTTAAAAACTGTTATCCAGAGTTTATCGGCAGGAAGAGAGTATTTGTTGATTAATAAATCCCAAGCAAACTCTATAGCTTCTTTTTTGAAATAATCTCCAAAGCTAAAGTTTCCTAACATCTCAAAAAAAGTGTGGTGCCTAGCTGTGTAGCCTACATTCTCGAGGTCGTTGTGCTTTCCTCCAACTCGCAAGCATCTTTGAGAGCTAACAGCTCTTGTATAAGGTCTTTTTTCTACTCCCAATAAGACATCCTTAAAAGGAACCATACCTGCATTGGTAAACAATAATGAGGGGTCATTTTGTGGGATTAAAGAACCACTATCAACTAATTCATGGTCCTTTGATTTGAAATAATCAAGGTAAGTTTTTCTTATTTGCTTGGCTTTCACACTAATCTCAAAAGTTTAAACTTCTAAAAAATCTCCGCAAAGAAGTTCTTCATAGATTGCCAAGACCTATCATTTGCAGACTTATTGAACTGAGTACCTAGGCTTGGATCATTTGCATCTGGGTTGGTAAAAGCATGATAGGTTCCTCCATAACTATGTAATTGCCAATCTGCATTGGCTTCGGTCATTTCTTTTTGAAATGTATCAACCATATCAAGAGGTACCATTGGATCTCTTTCTCCATGCAAAACTAAAACTTTAGCTTTAATTCCTTTTTCTGAAATATCAGACGGCATCAAAAGACCATGAAAACTCACTACTCCACTTAAATCTTCTCCAGCCCTAGCCAGATCAAGCACAACTAATCCCCCAAAGCAGTACCCTATAGCAGCAACTCGACTCGAATCGACTCCTGGTAAGTTCTTTCCAAAATTTAAAGCAGAAACAATACGGTCCTTCAACTTGTCTCTATCACTTACTAGAGGAGTCATCAGCGATTCATTTTCTGCTGTATCTGCTCCTACTTTTCCATTTCCGTACATATCTACTGCAAATCCAACATACCCTAAGGCAGCAAGATCTTCAGCCCTCTGATGAACAAATTCATCTTTGCCAGCCCAAGTATGGGCGATTAATACTAAAGGAGCATTCTCTTCATCAGGAAAAGCTACATAGCCCTTTAAGTCAATGTTCTTGGCTTGGTAATTAACTATTTCTGTCTTCATAAATTAGTCCTCCACTTTAGTTAATTCTACTTTAAATCTTTTGTAATTCTGCACGTAATACTGAGCAGAAAGCAATAATCCCTTCTTTTTCTCGTCGTCAAGGGAGCCCTTAATTTTTCCTGGCGAACCCATGACAACAGATCCATCAGGAACTTCCATGCCTTCAGTGACTAAAGCATTGGATGCAATTAAACAACCAGATCCTATTTTTGCGCCATTTAACACCACTGCGTTTATACCGATTAAACTCCCATCACCTATGCTACATCCATGAAGCATAGCTTGATGACCTACTGTTACATCTTTTCCTATTTCCACTGGAAAACCCAAATCAGTATGAACGACTGCTCCATCTTGAACATTACTACCTTCTCCCACAGTAATCAGTTCCGTATCACCTCTTAAAACAGCACCAAACCAGACACTGGCATCTCTACATAACTTGACCTTGCCTAATACTATAGCCGTCTCAGCAATGTAAAAATTATCTCCGTCTGTCTCAACAGAATATTCCCCTAGGTTAAACTTCATCCTTCCTCTCCTTCTATTTTACTTGGTAAAGACATATCAATCTTCGCATCTAGAGCTCTATTCAAAAAATTAACTGTAATCATAGCGGTTAAGCCCCAAATTACGTAGGAACTATACTTGTAAGCAGGCATATAAAAAGTTTCTCCGTTTCTATTCACTTCGTCATTTCTATATCTTTTGTCCTTTAGAAGAAAAGAAAGTGGCACTTTAAAACATGCCTCGATTTCTTCTGAACTTGTATTAAGTTCAACATCACCAGGAATAATACCCACAAATGGTGTAACACTGATATTAAACCTACTAACCATAGTATCTAGAGATCCTAAAATTTTTACACAATTCTGCGGTAAACCTATCTCTTCTTCTGATTCTCTTAAAGCTGTCATTATCAAAGAAGTATCTGATTCTTCTCGCATTCCACCTGGAAAAGAAACCTCTCCTTGATGAGAAGAAACCTTATTTGACCTTAAAGTGTAGATAACTTCAGGGTTTTCTTCATCTGTTAGGGCTATAAGTACAGCTGCTTTAGGTAAATCTAATTTAGGATCAGATTGTTTCAATGACAGCTGATCTAGCCAAGTTGATTCTTTATTATTTAGGTTTTCCTCTATTTTTTTGAGCATGGATAGTTAATTTTTAATTTACATAATAGTTTATACTTCCGAAAATCAAATCAAAAATAATCCTTAATAAATGAAATATTGCAGCAGTTGTGGCAGCGAGGTCGAGCTTAAGATTCCAGAAGGTGATAATCTGCCGAGATATTGCTGCACAAGTTGCGATGATATTCATTATCAAAACCCTAAAATTGTGGCTGGCACCTTACCCATAAAAGAAGAAACAATTCTTTTGTGTAAAAGGGCTATTCATCCTAGACAAGGTCTATGGACATTGCCTGCAGGGTTTTTAGAAAATGGAGAAACTATAGAGCAGGGAGCCTTCCGAGAAACTCTTGAAGAAACAAGTACTGAGGTAAAGATGGATCATCTTTATGCAATTTTTAATATACCTCAGATCAGTCAAATATATATGCTTTTTTTAGCAGAGGTTATTGAAGAAGACTTTGGTCCAACTTCCGAAAGTCTTGAGGTAAGATTATTCGAAGAAGACAGCATTCCTTGGGAAGAACTTGCTTTCCCATTTGTGCCTTTGGTCCTTAAGCATTATCTGAATGACAAGAAAAATAACAAATTTGATTTAAGAATAGAGACCATAGAAAGGCCAGCTAAAAAACCTATCCAATAAACTCTCTGGCATTTAAAAAGAATTTAATCCAAGGACTGTATTCTTCCCAATCCTCAGGTTTCCAAGAATGTTGTGCAGATAAAAATGATCTTTCTGGGTGTGGCATCATTAAAGTTATTGTTCCTAAAGTATTTGTTAGTCCCGCTATACCTGCTAAAGAGCCGTTCGGATTATTTGGATAAGCTTCTGTTGTCTGGCCTTCATCATCAGCATAAGTTATAGGCACTAATCCTTGATGAATTAATTTATCTATTTCACTTCTAGCTAAACTAACTTGTCCCTCTCCATGTGCCACTGCTACGGGCATAACCGAATTTTCCATATCTTTAAAAAAGATTGAAGGTGATTTATTAACCAGCAATTGGATTAATCGTGCTTCGAATTTTTCAGATTCATTTCTTACAAACTTAGGCCACAAATCAGTGTCAGGTATAAGCTCTGATAGAAGTGCCAACATTTGACAGCCGTTACAAACTCCCAAGGTAAATACATCGTCTCGATTGAAATAATTTATGAAATCTCGACTTAATTTATCATTGTAAAGAATACTAGTAGCCCAACCTTCCCCTGCTCCTAGTACATCACCGTAAGAAAATCCTCCACAAGCCACTAAGCCACTAAATTCCTCTAACTTTCTCTTACCTTTTATTAAATCAGTCATATGAACATCAATACAAGAGAATCCCACCCTATCAAAAGCAGCTGCCATTTCTACTTGCCCATTAACACCTTGTTCTCTAAGTATTGCGACTTGAGGTTTTCTAGATGAAGCTATTAATTTTTTTGGGATTTCAAATGAAACCTTGGGATTTAATCCTTCTCTTTTGTCGTCAGTATCAAACAAATACTCGTCTTCAGCAGTCTTAGGATTGTCTCTAAGAGATTGCATTTTATAGCTCACGAAGTTCCATTCTTTAAGAAGATCACTTAACTTCCATTCGAAAGCCAAAATCTCATTTTGAAAAACTTTGATGTCCTTTGACTCATTTGGTGAAGCAATTCTGTAAATATGATCTTTTAAACCTGCTTCAGAAACTAAATTGATAACCTCTTCTGTATTTTCGGTTGGAACTTGAATTACCATTCCCAATTCTTCATTAAATAAGAAATCTAGTATTTGTTTATTAGTTTCGCAAATTTCGTCTAGCTTTATATCAAGCCCACTTCTTCCACAAAAAGCCATCTCTAGGAGACTGCAAATTAAACCGCCGTCAGATCGGTCATGGTAGGAGATAATCTTCTTTTCTTTAATAAGTTGATGAATAACTTTTACTAAATTAGGCATTTCATTTACACATTCAACATCCGGAACTGATCCTAGGAACTGAGAAGATACTTGGAAAGCTATACTTCCCCCCATTCTTTTCTTTCCTTTTGCTAGATCAATAAAAATTAGTTCAGAAGATTTGCAGGATGTTAAGTTAATCTGTGGAGTGATTGCTAAATTTACTTCCTTAAGCGGGGCAAAAGCTGAAACTATTAGGGATAGAGGAGAAGTGACTGAATGTTCATTCTTTTCTTCATCAAGCCAACTAGTAGCCATGGATAAAGAATCCTTACCTACAGGTATACATATATCCCATTTAGGACAAAGATCCATGCCAACTGCCTCAACTGCTTCATAAAGATCTTGATCTCCTTTTAACTTATCTGGTGCACCCATCCAATTTGCAGAAATTTTTATGTCTGAAAGTTTCTCTATTCCTGAAGATATAATATTGGTAACTGCTTCACCTACTGCCATCCTAGAAGCAGCTTTCGAGTTAATAATTGCACAAGGGGTTTTTTCACCAATTGCCATTGCCTCTCCAGTGGAGGAGGAAAAACCAGAAAGAGTTACAGAATTATCTGCCACTGGAACTTGCCAAGGACCTACCAT
>CAZTLP010000031.1:0-4851 GCA_964614345.1 uncultured Gammaproteobacteria bacterium
CTCCACCATCATATATTCCGTTAGTGATTAACTTTTCTTAACTAAAACTTGTTATCTTTAAATAGTCTTCAATATTTTCTTTTATCCATTCTAAAGTTTCGGTTTTGGTGCCTTGCCATTTCGAACGCCTAAGAATTCCAACTATCCCATGAACTGAAGACCAAATATTATATGCTTTTATTAAGATTTCCTTCTGAGGTTTGTTAGGCATGGTAGCTTTTACTCCTTGAACTAATCCGTCAAATGATGCTCTAGATAGAGCTTCCAAATCTGGATAAAGAGACATGTCTATATCTGTATTTCCAAACATCAAATCATAAATATGCGGATATTCCAGTCCAAATCTTATGTAATGGGCTCCGTAAGATACAAAAGCATCTTCACTAGCTTGGAAATCCTTCATACCTTTATATAAAAACTGAAAACCTCTTCGCATCACCTCAGCTTTTAGATCATTTTTATTGTTGTAATGTCTATAGGAGGCGGACGTTGATACACCAGCTTTCTTGGCTACAAGTCTCATATTAACTTTCTGCCAAGAATCAGTTTTGCAAATTTCCCAAGCAATTTGAGCCAACTTCTCTTTCAGATTTTTTTTGTGGTAACTCATATCATTCTTAATGTATACTTAGTATACATTAATACAGGAAAAAAAATGGATAGAAGAAAGTTTTTAAAGTTTACTGGACTGGGTTTAGGCTCTGCTACCTTGCTGGGTTGGGGTTTTAATCGCTTCAATATCTTAGGTAGAGAAAATTATTATCTTCAAGGAAACTTTGCTCCCGTAAAAGAAATAATCACTGAAGATAGACTCGAGATTGTAGGAAACATTCCCAAGGATTTATCGGGCTTATATTTAAGAAATGGCCCTAATCCAATGAGTCCTCCAAACACAAAAAAATATCATTGGTTTGGTGGAGAAGGAATGCTACATGGAGTTAGGCTTGATGGCGGTAAAGCAGTTTGGTATAGAAATAGACCTGTGGGAGGAAATAATCCCAACACACATGTAATTTCTCACGCTAAGAAAATTTATGCCATAGTTGAAGCAGGTGGAAGTCCAGTTGAAATAGACCAAGAACTTAACTCTTTAAATGAAGAGCCCTTTTATGGAACCCTAAAAACAGGCTTTACTGCCCATACTAAACTAGACCCTGAGTCTAAAGAATTACATGGCATTACATATAATTTTCCAAGAGGCGCTTATGAAGCTCATCATGTTGTGGTTGGTAAAAATGGAAGAATTAATAGAGCCGATCTATTACCCCTATCTAGTGGAACTATGCTGCATGAATGTGCTATCACTGAAAATTATGTCTTGGTTTTTGACCTTTCCATCACTTTCAGTTTTTCGAAGTTAGGTAGAGGGTACTTCCCTTTTTCTTGGAATAACGATCATCAGGCAAGGATTGGGCTGCTCAACAGAAGAACCAATGATGGGGTTATCAAGTGGTTCAACATAGATCCTTGTTATTTCTTTCATACAGTAAATGCTTACGAAGATGAAAGAGGCAATGTCATCGTAGATGCCATGAGATACCAAAAAATATTCGATGAAGACTGGAATGGTCCTTTCACTGAATTTCCTCCCATGCTAACCAGATGGTCCCTTAATTTATCTACGGGCAATGCTTTAGAGCAGCAGTTAGATGACCTTCCTGCTGAATTTCCTAGGATGCATCCCGACTTAAATGGAAAGGTTAACCGCTATGGCTATGCGTTGGGTGTTGGTTCAGGTCTAAAGCCAGACTTCGGAAGGATTATTAAGTATGACTTTTCTAACAACACCAATGAGGTATATGAATTGAGTGAGAAAATGGAAGGAGCAGAACCCGTTTTCATACCCGCAGAAAACCAAAGAAGTGAAGATGAAGGCTACTTAATGCTTTATGTTTATAACAAGGAATCAGATAAGAGCGATTTAGTGATCTTTGATGCTCAAAGTATTCAATCAGGTCCTAGAGCAAAAGTTAAATTACCTCAAAGAGTTCCATTCGGTTTCCACGGTAGTTGGGTTCCTGCCTAGTATTTAATGAAAAGACTATTTAAATGGGCTGGGCTGTTATTACTGGCTTTTTTAATTTGTATTATCTATTTAGGAACTTATTTAGATATTCCTCGAGAACAATTAGAGGCTAAGTATGCTACTGGGGCTTCTCAATTTCTAACTTTAGATGACGGTTCCCGTATTCATTATCGAGATGAAGGAAACCAGCAAGGTCAAGTCATTGTTCTTGTTCACGGATTCAATGGGTCTTTGTTTAATTTTGAAAGACTTGTTCCGTATTTATCTGAAGACTATCGGCTAGTTAGTCTAGATCTTCCAGCTTTTGGTCTTACTGGTGCAATACCATCAGGAGACTACTCAACGGAAAGATTTATGAAAACAATTAATCAGCTTGTTGATTCTTTAAATATAGAAAAATTCTCAATTGCAGGGAATTCCATGGGAGGTGGAGTGTCATGGAGATACACACTCCAACATCCAGAACAAATTAATAGCCTCATATTGATAGCTTCCTCAAGCGTAAGGGTCGCAGGAGAAGAAGAAGCGGAAGCTGATGAGGATGAAAGTTCTCCTTTGGTATGGAGATTATTATTTTCTAACTTCACAAGAAAGATCTTATTAGTTTTTACCCCAAAATTCTTTGCCGAACAAGGCTTAAAAACATCAGTTTATGATCAAGATTTGGCTACCGAAGAATGGGCCAACGAATTTCATGAATTAGCTCTTTTAGAAGGTTCCCGGGAAGCAATTATTTCAATGTTTTCGGGTGATAGGTATGGCAATGAAACCCCTGAAATATTTAAACAAATTAGTGCTCCTACATTGGTTATTCATGGCGAGGAGGATAACTTAATTGACGTAGAGAGCTCGAAGCATTTTGAAGAGAATATTCCTGATGTAGCGGTAAAGATTTATTCTAATATAGGTCACTTACCTATGTACGAAGACCCAGAAAGAACGGCGGAAGATATCAGAGATTTTATTGATGCCATAAGATGACTGCGGCAGTGATTATTAGGGATGCAATAAATAAAGACATAGATAGTATTTATGAAGTTGTGTCACTTGCCTTCCAGGGAGAGGAAAATGTTCGGGATGGAGAAATTATCCAAGCTAGATTAGTCAAAGAACTTATTCAAGACAATGACGATATAGTTAATTTAGTAGCAGAAGACTCAGTAATCGTGGGTCATGTTTTTGTCTCCCCCGTTACTTTGGAACCAGATGTAGGTTTGTCTTGTGGTCAAGTATCTCCTTTGTCTGTGCTTCCTGAATTTCAATCCAAAGGAATAGGCAGTGCTCTTATGCAAGCTGTAATTGAGAAGAGCATGAATGAGGGATTGGATGCCTTATTCCTCTTAGGTGACCCTAATTACTACAAAAAATTTGGTTTTGTCGCTTCTGCCGTTAAAAGTGCCTACGGACCTTCGGAATACTTTCAAGAACTAGAGCTTAAGGCCAATTGTTTAGAATCGCTAAACGTTCATGTACATCTAGCATCGGCCTTTATTAGGCTAGAATTGTGAAAACTGAATTGCTTGGATTGACCCGGAGTTACCTCAATTGCTTAAATTCAAGAACTAATGTAGATTTGAATTCATGTTGGAATTTATTTTATTAAGTCTTTTAGCTTTATTTCTTATAGTTTGGATATGGATAGACTTTATTCAATTTCTTGCTGAAGGAAAAGAAGAAGAAAAAGAAGAAGAAATACCTTCTTCCCAATCTGACACGGATGTTTCAACGACAGGAATAACAAAAACTGATGGTCCGGTAGCCGTAACGGGTGCCAGTGGATACATTGGATCAAGGGTTGTAGAAGACCTAATGCAACAAGGCTATGAAGTCCATGCTTGTGTCAGAGATAAAAGCAATGGAAAGAAAGTTGATCATCTCCTCAACCTTAATGGACAAGGGCTTGATGGCAGTGTGCAATTATTTGAAGCCGACCTTTTAAATCCAGGTAGTTACGATCAGGCTTTTTCAGGCTGTGCAGGAGTCATTCATGCGGGAGCGGCTCTTGGCTTCAATCGAGAAACCCCACAGGAAGTATACGACGGATGTTTTACCCAAAATGAGCACGTGGTTGAGTCAGTGAAGAAAGCCGGAACTGTAAAACGCTTTGTTTTTACCAGTTCGTTTGCTGCAGTGGGCCACCCCAGAGAGGAAGGTTATGTATTCACGGAGAAAGATTGGTGCGGGGACAATGTGGAAGGCTACAGAGGTGCTTGGACCGAAGAAAACATCTCCAAAAACCGTGATATAGCTTACGCTATGGCCAAGGCGAATACCGAAAAAATGATTTATAAGGCTGCTGAAGAAGACGGGAGCTTTGAGGCTGTTTCCATTAACCCTTTGCATGTCGTTGGACCTTTAATGACTGAAAATCATAACCAATTCTTTAGTTGGCAGTTTTTTATTGGGCAATTACTGAAAGGAGAAGATTTTGGTTATATCAATGGCAAGAAGCTTAGAGGCAGCACCATGTTATGGAATATGGTGGATGTTAGAGATGTAGCAAGAGCACACAGGTTAGGTACCGAAAGTCCTAATGCAAAAAATGGTTCAAGATACATTCTTTCTGCAACCGATAGATCAGGCGAAATGTTCACTTGGGAGCTTCAAGCTAAACTAAAAGAGTTGTTTCCTGAAATTGAAAATATTGGTGGTGAAGAAATGGAAGAAGGACAGCCTAAAGAGAAAACTTATGATTCTCCTAGATCCTACTGCTCATTAGCGATAGAAGAGCTCGGTCTTTCTACTTACTCAATTGAAGATACGTTAAAGGGTACAGGGGATTCCTACAGAGCTTTAGATCTTCTTTAAGGCAGTCCAGCTCGGGG
>CAZTLP010000031.1:4951-14303 GCA_964614345.1 uncultured Gammaproteobacteria bacterium
TCTGGTGTAATAACAGTTCCATTAGGAAAAAAAACATTCTCAGCAACTACACATGGCTCCTCTCCGGGTCTAACCAAAATTAGATTAGTTGGCTTTATTGGTTCTCCCTCATGTAAATCAAAACCAAAATTTCCCACATAAGCATTACCCTTCTTATCAACAACCATATCGTTGCAAAAATGCGTGGCTAATTGACTTAAGTCTGCTACCTCAGATAATTCTCCATTACTAAAAGATAATAATTTTTGATCGTTCATTGAAACGATAAGCATAGAGCCATCTGGAGACCAGCCCAAACCAGAAGGTTGTTGGGGTGTTTCAACAATGGTTTCCATATTACCCTCGGTATCTACAGCCAAAACCCTATGCGTAAAAAAATCAGAGAAATAAAGTCTTCCGTCGTGCCACCTAGGACCTTCGGTAAAAGTTAGGCCCTCAATCAGGACTTCTGTTTTCTTGCTCATGATTTAATTTCCTCCCAATACTTAAACGGATATTTACCTATCCGTATTATTAAAGCAAACTATAAATCAAACCTAAGGAAAGAAATATGCATATTGGTTTAATGATTAGAAACATGGGCGATCAATCGACCAGAGAAATCATGGCGGGAGCAGCATTGGCAGCCGAAGAAAGGGAATTTGAATCTATCTGGGTGGTAGATCATATTGCCATCCCTCCTGAAGACTCAGAGGGCTCAGGAGGTCGTTATGTCGATATTTTGAGCAGTTTAGCTTGGTTGGCTGGATTAACTTCAACAATCAATTTAGGGAGCGGTGTTTTGATCGCACCTTATCGTGAAATCCTACCGACAGCGAAACAAATCGCGAGCATCCAGGAGCTATCGGGCAATCGTTTGTTATTAGGTATCGGCCTTGGATGGATGGATGCAGAGTTCAAAGCACTTGGGGTTGATCGGAAAACGAGAGGAAAGAAGACGGACGAACTATTAACTTTTTTAAATACAGCTTTTAATCAGGATGAGGTCGAATTAAATGAACAAAAATTTTTATTCAAACCCAGACCCCCTAAACCGCCTATTTACATAGCAGGATCTAAAGATTACTCAATTAAAAGGGCCGTAAAGCATGGGGACGGCTGGATCCCTATTGTGGGTGCACCTGAAGAGTTTGAAGAAAGTTTAGAAATTTATCGAGATCTCTGTGACTCTGAAAACAAACCCAGCGACCAAATTAGTGTGGTAAGCAGACTAGATCTTGAAGATAAAAATTTAAGTAAAGAGAAATTATTGAAATTTGAAGATATGGGAATAGAGAGAATTGTTTGTGGTTTACCTTATGAAGATCTGGACGATTATTTAAATAAAATAGATTTCATTAAGTCCCTTTAGTTAATTAATCTATCAACCTGCTCGATAACTCTTTCTGTGGAAATATAACAAAGGCATTTCTTGTACTTTCCTTCCATATGCCCGTGTGTTTGGCAGAACTCTTCTTGGCCTCTAACAATAATTGACACTTTATCGGACCAAGGTCTCCAATTCACTGAATTACTTGGACCAAATAAAGTCACTCCGCTTGCTCCTACTGCTGCTGCTATGTGTGAGGCTACCGAATCCAATCCAATAAAGAATTTAGACTCTTTAATTAAAGCGGCTAATTCAATTAAACTGGTTTTCCCGCCTAGATTAATTACTTTTGTATTTGCTAACTCTTCAATATCTTTTAAATATTGAATTTCAGATAGATCTGGACCTGAAGTCAAAACTACCTTTAACCCTTGGTTCGAGTAGTGGTCAATTAATTTAGCAAATGCATCCTTCTTCCATAACTTGGTTTCTCGTCTTGATACAGGGTGGAATAAACAATAATTAGTTCCAATAGCGAATTTCTCTTTTATCTCATTAGCTTCTTGAGGGATGTTTAAACTTAATCTGGTTTCCTTTTTTATACTAGACAATCCTAAGGTTTCTAAAGCGCTAAGATTTCTTTCAATAATATGGCCTTCTCCAACTTCAGGAAAAATAAAAGTGAAGCTTTTTACCCAAAAAGACTTTCGTCTTTTCATATCATCCACTCCGGCTGTCTTAGCTCCCCTCAAGCATCTCGCCATCAAGGCCATTCGCCACTGAGTAGTTAGAAATACACCAAAATCGTAATCAGTCCTATTTAATTTTCTTAATAATTGAATTTCTTTAAAAATTCTCATTAATAAGTTGGAACTAGAGGAAGGTACCGCTTCAATAATATCATTTACTCTAGGATCTGATTCAAGGATAGAACCAGTACCTTTGTAAACTAGCAAATCTATAGCGGAATCTGGGTAATTTTCTTTGATTTCACTAATCATAGGAGTAGTTAGAAGAACATCTCCATGAAATCTAAGAACGGCTAGTAGGAATCTTTGTGTTTTCTCCACCATTTATTGAAACTCGCTTGACACTGGTCAATCCAGAATGCATTATGCGCGACTCTTAATCTAAGACAAGTTTATGGCAAACAGAGAAAAGCTAAGAATTAAATCTGCATTAAAAAGATCCAAGCAGAATACAAAGAGAAATGCTTTAAAAAGCTCTCAAAGAGCGTTAACTAGGACAGCTGTTAAGGCTGTAAATACAGCGATAGACTCAAGAGATAAACAATCTGCCTCAGAAGCTTTTAAAAAGGCTGAAAAAGTACTGGATACAATGGCAAATAAGAAGGTTATTCATGCCAATAAAGCCTCTAGAACTAAATCTCGTCTAAGTAAAAGAATAAAATCTCTATAGTTACTTACTAACTAATCTTCTCTAGCTTATATCCGACTTGTTTCATTAGGTTTTCAGTGCCTTGTCGATTCTTAGCGGAAATTAGGCAAACCTCTAAATCTTTCTGCTTACCAAAGTACTCTTTGAGCTCTTTTTGCTTTTCTTTTGAAATTAGATCCATTTTATTTAAAACTAACCACTTAACCTTTTCGGTTAAATTATGATCATATTCTTCAAGCTCTCTTAATAAATCTTTGCTCTCTTCCTCTATATCTTTACTTTCCTTTCTATCTACATCAATAAGAAGTAAAACCAACCTAGTCCTGGATAGGTGTTTTAGGAATTGGAACCCAAGACCTATTCCTTTTGAAGCACCTGTTATCAGGCCAGGAATATCAGAAATAACGAAGCTCTTGTCAGTACTATAATCGACAACTCCTAAGCTTGGTTTTAATGTAGTAAATTCATAATCTGCTATTTTCGGATTAGCACTTGATACCGCCTTAACCAAAGAAGACTTACCGCTATTTGGCTTCCCTAAAAGCCCTACATCAGCTAATAGTCTTAATTCCAACCTGAGTGACAAGGAGCCACCTTCCTTACCTTGCGTTATTTTCCTTGGGGATCTGTTAGTTGAGCTTTTAAATCTTAGATTACCAAAACCTCCCTTGCCTCCTTTAGCAACAACAAACTCTTGATTATCTTTAGATAGGTCAGCTACCCTATCCTTAAAAGACTCATCATAAATAATTGTTCCTACGGGTACCTCTATAACAAGATCTTTTCCGTCAGCACCACTTTTATTGTTACTTAAACCTCTTTTTCCTGCTTGAGCACCAAAATATTTCTCATATCTAAATCGAGCTAAAGTGTTTAAGCCAGCATTGGTTCTAAAGACAACATCACCCCCTGAACCTCCATCTCCACCATCAGGTCCGCCTTTAGGTAAATTCTTGGCTCTTTTAAAACTTAGACAACCATCGCCACCATCTCCCGCAGAAACATCAATATGTACTTCATCAATGAAATCCATCGAACTAACTTAAAATAAGTGAAGAAAGGTAAAACCCTAAGAGGGTTCTACGTTGATAAATTGGCGAAGTTTTGTTCCTTTTTTTGTAAAAGAAACCCTGCCATCTATTTTAGCAAAAAGAGTATGATCTTTACCGCAGCCTACATTTTTTCCTGGGTGAAATTTTGTACCCCTCTGTCTAACTAGAATTGAGCCCGCAGAGACAGCTTCCCCACCAAACCTCTTAACTCCTAGACGTTTAGCGTTAGAATCTCTTCCGTTTCTGCTGCTTCCACCTGCTTTTTTATGTGCCATAACTAATATATAAACTAAGAGTTTATTGCCTCTATTAGGACCTCAGTAAAATTTTGTCTGTGTCCTTGTGTTCTACGATAGTCTTTTCTTCTTTTCATCTTAAAAACTATTAATTTATCAGTTTTTCCATGCCTTACAACCTTCCCGGTTACTTTAGCTTTATCTAGATAAGGGGTACCAACCTTAGAGTCTTTCCCATTAGAGATCATTAAGACTTTATCAAACTCCACTTTCGAGCCTTCTTCTTCAGCCAAAAGCTCAACTTGAAGTGAATCTCCTTCACTAACCTTATGTTGTTTCCCTCCGCTTTCTATAACCGCAAACATTTTTTACCTCTAAAACTGGAAATGTGAGGGTGCGCACTATACGAAAAAGAAAAACTTATCGCAATAAAAGAATCTAAGTTTAAGATACTCTAGAATATAAAAGATTATGGAAGCAAGTCCCTATTTACAAATTGAAGCTGAACTAAATGAACTAGAGCAAGTTTTACAACAATCCATAGACTCAGAAGTAGAGCTAGCAACTGAGGTAAGCTCATATATAGTCAACTCTGGTGGCAAGAGGATTCGACCTACTCTCACCGTTCTAATAGCAAAAGCTCTAAACTACCAAGGACAAGAATTAATTAATCTAGCCTCAGCGATAGAACTTCTTCATACTGCAACTTTAATTCATGATGATGTAGTTGATCAAAGTGAAATAAGAAGAGGAAAGAAGAGCATTCATAACAAATGGGATAATGCTCATGGAGTTTTGGTTGGAGATTTTGTTTATTCCAAAGCTTTTCAATTAATGGCCTCTTTGTCTGATAAGAAATTAATTCAAACTCTGGCAAATTCAACCAACAGAATTTCAGAAGGAGAAGTTCTACAGCTAAACTTTCTTGAGTCTTCTGCATTCGATGAGGACATGTACTTTAAGATTATTGGTAGAAAAACAGCAGAACTTTTTAAGGCTTCAACTGTTACAGCTGCAATTTTGGCAGGTGCTAACGAAACAACAATAAAAGCTGCTGGTGAGTTTGGTTTCTCTTTGGGTATAGCCTTTCAGCTTAGAGATGATTTATTAGACTATTCTGGAAAAGAAACTAAGACAGGGAAAAAAATAGGTAAGGATTTCTTAGAAGGTAAAGTTACTTTACCTTTAATCAAGGCTCTAGAACTAGCTGAAAGGAAAGAATCGGATTTTCTAAAGAGTGCTTTTGAAAAAGGTGATGCAAAAGACTTACCTCAGGCTACTCAAATAATTGAAAAATCTGGAGCAATAGAAGTGGTTCAGAAAGAAACAGAAACTTATACCTATAAGTGTTTGAATTTATTAAATAAATTTGATAATTCCATCTACAAAAAAAGCCTCGAAACTATAGTAATTAACTTAAAAGAAAGGTCTACATAAATAAAATCTTAGAATTAAATATCTTTTATACTGATAAAATATCCTCAAGATTGAAATTAAGCACAGCCTAGAAAATATCTATGACCTTTATAGCCAAAGATAGCTACGATAAACAAGAACTTCTGAGTTGCAGTGAAGGAGAATTATTTGGAGATTCTAATGGGAGATTACCGACTCCAAATATGTTGATGTTCGATAGAATTAATCATATTTCTAATGAAGGTGGAGAATTCAATAAAGGAAAGATAATTGCAGAACTTGATATAGATCCAAGCCTCTGGTTTTTTGACTGTCATTTTAAAGGAGACCCAGTTATGCCAGGCTGTCTCGGACTCGATGCAATGTGGCAACTTGTTGGTTTTTTTCTTCTTTGGATAAATAACTCTGGTAGAGGTAGAGCCTTGGGTTCAGGAGAAGTTAAATTTACAGGTCAGGTTCTACCCACAGCAAAAAAAGTTACCTATGAGATAGATATGAGGAGGATATTAAAGCAGAAGCTTGTCGTGGGAATAGGTAATGGAACTATGGCAGTAGATGATAGGATTATATATACGGCAAAAGGCCTAAGAGTGGGTTTATTTTCAGATACCTCTTCCTTCTAAATTTTATGAAAAGAGTAGTAGTTACGGGCTTGGGTATTATCTCAAGTATAGGTAATGATATTACTAAGGTTACAGATTCTCTTAAATCTTTAACTTCAGGAATAGATATTAATCAGAAAAATAAGGAGATGGGCCTTCGAAGTCATATTTCTGGAATTATTAAAGGCATTGATCTAAAAGAAGAGATAGAAAGAAAAGTTTATCGTTTTATGGGAGATGCTGCAGCTTATGGGTATCTTAGTGCAGTACAAGCTCTTGAGGACTCAAAATTAAGAGAGGAAGAAATTTCTAATAATAGGACTGGTTTAATTATGGGGTCTGGGGGTGCCTCTTCAGAAGACCAGATAGACGCAGCAGATATATTGAGGTCTAAAGGTTTAAAAAGGATAGGACCTTATCGAGTTACAAAAGCAATGGGAAGTACAGTTTCTGCATGTCTAGCCACTTCCTTAGGTATAAAAGGAATTAATTATTCAATTTCTTCAGCTTGCTCAACAAGTTCTCATTGCATTGGTTCAGGTATGGAACAAATTCAATTAGATAAACAAGATGTAGTGATCGTTGGTGGCGGAGAAGCCGAGCACTGGGGCACTTCTAGTTTATTTGATGCAATGGGTGCCCTTTCAACAAAATACAATGAAGATCCGAAGTCCGCTTCGAGAGCTTTTGATAGCGATAGAGATGGATTTGTTATAGCCGGCGGTGGAGGAGTGATAATACTAGAGGAACTAAATCACGCAAAAGAAAGAGGTGCTCATATATATGCTGAATTGGTAGGCTACGGAGCCACTTCAGATGGAGAAGATATGGTAAGTCCCTCAGGTGAAGGTGCCTATAGATGTATGGAAATAGCTTGGTCTATGGCTGACAAAAAGAAAATAGATTATATAAACGCTCATGGTACTAGCACTCCAGCAGGAGATGTTGTTGAAATTGAGGCCATCAAAAAACTTTTTGCTAAAGAAATACCTTACATAAGTTCTACAAAATCTTTAACTGGACATTCTTTGGGTGCAGCTGGAGTACATGAAGCTATTTACAGTTTGATTATGCTTAAGGAAAACTTCCTTGTGGGTTCAGCTAATATTAATACTTTAGATGAAAAGATCAAAGATGCACCCATCCTGCTTGAAAATAAAGAATTTGATGTAAACAGGGTCTTGAGTAATAGCTTCGGTTTTGGCGGAACTAATGCCTGTTTAATATTTGAGAGATATACCTAAAAAGGGATATCGTCATCATCGATAGCACTATCTGGAACATCTGCTGCAGACTGGTCATTCATTTCAGGACTTTTCTGGGTTGATGAAGCATTTGAGCTTCCTTTACTATCTAGGAATTGCATATCTCTAGCTATAATCTCAGTCGTGTATCTAGTCTGCCCTTCTTGCTCCCATTTTCTAGTTTGTAGCTGACCTTCAATGTAAACCTTGGATCCTTTTTTTAAATATTCACCTGCAATTTCAGCTAATCTTCTCCAAAGTACCACTCTATGCCATTCAGTTCTTTCTTGATCCATTCCTGAATCTTTATCTTTCCATGAATCAGAAGTGGCTATACTTAAAGTAGTCACCGCCGCTCCTCCCGCTGTATATTTAATTTCTGGGTCTTGTCCTAAATTTCCTACTATGATTACTTTATTTATTCCACTTCTTGCCATTACTATCCTTAAATTAAATTAATTTATTAGTTCTTCTGTAACAGATTATAATCAGTTTTTAAATTTTCAGTCCAAAAGTTTTCACTAAATGAAACATATAAAAGTTAAAGGTGCAAGACAGCATAATCTTAGAAATATAGATGTAGATATTCCGAGAAATCAACTTGTAGTTTTAACTGGTCTATCAGGATCAGGTAAGTCTTCTCTTGCGTTTGATACGCTGTATGCAGAAGGTCAAAGAAGGTATGTTGAATCTCTTTCTTCTTATGCTAGAAATTTCTTATCTATTATGGAAAAGCCTGATGTTGACCACATCGAAGGACTTTCTCCTGCTATATCTATTGAACAAAAATCAACGTCTCATAATCCTAGATCCACAGTAGGAACGGTTACCGAAATCTATGATTATTTGAGACTTCTTTTTGCAAGAGCCGGAACCCCTAAGTGCCCTACCCATGAAATTTCTCTTGAAGGCCAAACTGTAGAACAAATAACTGATCAAATATTAAAAAATAACAAAGAAAGCAAAGCAGTAATTTTAGCCCCATTATTGATAGACCAAAAAGGAGAGCATCTTCATGTCTTTGAGGAACTAAAAGCTTTAGGCTTTGTGCGAGTTAGAGTAAACGGAATTATTGTAGATATAGATGACACGCCAAAACTAAATAAGAATAAGAAACATACAATTGAAGCTGTAATAGATAGACTTCAAATTCCTTCTAAAACAAAGGACGAAGACTTCATCTTAAGATTGTCTGAATCAGTAGAACATGGCCTAAATATAGGTGAAGGAATTCTAAAACTTTTAGATTCAGAAGATAATTCAGAAATAACCTTCTCCTCTAAGATGGCATGTCCTGAATGCGGGTATAGCATCCCCGAGTTAGAACCAAGACTATTTACGTTTAATAACCCTTCAGGAGCTTGCCCTGAATGTGAAGGTCTAGGAGTAAAACCTTACGTTGATGAAGGCAAAGTACTTCATGAACCAGAGTTTAGTCTTAGCGAAGGTGCTATAAGAGGATGGGACTCTAGTCATAGATACCATTTTCACCTAATAAGATGTCTATCCAAACAGTATGATTTCTCATTAGATGAGCCTTTTAAAAATTTAGATAAAAAAGTTAAAGACTTAGTCCTTTTAGGAACAGAGGGAGAAGTAGTTAATTTCAGTTGGAGGAATAAAAGAGGCAGGTTAGTGGAAAGGTTCTTTCCTTTCGAGGGTGTCCTTAATAATGTTAATAGAAGGTATAAAGAAACAGAATCAGGTTACATCAGAGAGGAGCTATCAAAATTAATAAGCCTTAAAAACTGCCAACTATGTGAAGGCACCAGACTGAGAGAGGAAGCTAGGAACGTTTTCATTGAAGAAAGTAGACTTCCAGAAATCACCAGTCTAACGATAGATGAGGCCTTTAATTTATTTTCTAAGGTATCACTTTCAGGCACAAAAAAAGAAATAGCGGACAGAATCATCAAAGAGATAAAGGAAAGATTAGAATTCTTAATAGATGTGGGATTAAATTATTTAACCTTGGACAGGAGTGCAGAGAGTTTAAGTGGAGGAGAAGCTCAGAGAATTAGACTAGCTAGTCAGATAGGGGCAGGATTAGTTGGCGTTACTTATATATTGGATGAACCTTCCATCGGACTTCATC
>CAZTLP010000032.1:0-13740 GCA_964614345.1 uncultured Gammaproteobacteria bacterium
TAGGAAGAACTGCATTTTCAGCTGCTTCTTTATAAGAAGCAATTTCATTAAAATTTAGATATCTGTAAACTTCAGGACCCATAGTATTTATTTCTTCCATATATTTTTGATATTCTTCAATAGAAGGCAGATAACCTAATATTGAAGATATGGCAGCCAATTCAGCGGAAGCAAGAAATACATCTGCACCCTTTCCTAATCTGTTAGGAAAGTTTCTAGTCGAAGTTGAGACCACAGTGGAATTATCTTCAACTCTAGCTTGATTTCCCATGCATAGAGAGCATCCTGGAACTTCTGTTCGAGCTCCTGACCTTTCAAAAATTTCATAGTAATTCTCTTCTTTTAATTGATGTTCATCCATCTTTGTTGGAGGAACTATCCAAAGTGTTGTTGGTACATCTTTAGCTTCGCTTAGTAAATTACCTGCTGCTCTAAAATGTCCTATATTTGTCATACAAGAACCTATGAAAACCTCATCTATTTTTGTATTTGCCACCTCTGATAAAGGCTTAATGTCATCAGGGTCATTAGGGCAAGCAAGTAGAGGTTCTTTTATTTCATCAAGATTAATTTCAATTACTTCAGCGTATTGAGCATCTTTATCAGCTTCAAGTAGTTCAGGCTTTTTAAGCCAAGCTTCCATTGCTTGAGCTCTTCTTTCAATAGTTCTTTCATCTCCATAACCCTCTGAGATAAGCCATCTCATTAAAACAATATTTGAATTGAGGTATTCAATTATCGGCTCTTTATTAAGTTTGATGGTACATCCTGATGAAGATCTTTCTGCAGATGCATCTGAGAGTTCAAAAGCTTGTTCAACTTTTAAATCTGGCAATCCTTCAATTTCCATACATCTACCAGAGAATACATTTATTTTCCCTTCTTTTTCTAGAGTTAGATTTCCAGTTTTTAAAGCTGCGTAAGGGATAGCATTTACAAGGTCTCTTAGTGTAATACCAGGCTGCATGGTACCCGTAAATTTGACAAGTACAGATTCCGGCATATCTAACGGCATTGAGCCTAAAGTTGCACCAAAAGCAACCAAACCTGAACCAGCAGGAAAACTTATTCCTAATGGAAATCGTGTATGTGAGTCTCCTCCTGTTCCTACCATGTCCGGTAGTAGCATTCTATTCATCCAAGAATGAATTATTCCGTCACCCGGTTTAAGTGCTACTCCTCCTCTGGTTTGTATAAAGTCCGGCAAAGTATGGTGAGTCTCAATATCTGAAGGCTTTGGATAGGCCACTGTATGACAAAAAGATTGCATAACCAAATCTGCTGAAAACCCTAAACATGCCAGTTCTTTGAGTTCATCTCTTGTCATGGGCCCAGTAGTATCTTGGCTTCCTACAGTAGAAAGTCTTGGTTCACAATAGGTTCCAGGCCTAATACCTTCAACTCCACAAGCTCTTCCTACCATCTTTTGAGCTAGGGTATAACCTTTATCACTCTTTTCTTGACTCTCTGGCCGTACAAACACAGTCGAACTTTTTTTAGAAAGGGCTTCTCTGGTCCTATCAGTTAGTGATCGGCCTATGATTAAAGGAATCCTTCCTCCAGCCCTTACTTCATCTAGAAGGGTAGGGTTTTTAAGATTGAAAGAGCTTACTTCTTTATCTGATCCACTGGAACATATTCTCCCTTCATGAGGGTAGATATCTATAGTGTCTCCCTGTTCCATATTAGTAACATCACATTCAAGAGCTAAAGTTCCTGAATCTTCTAAAGTGTTAAAAAAGATTGGTGCTATTTTCCCTCCTAGGCAGATGCCCCCAGTTCTTTTATTTGGAATGTAAGGTATATCTTCACCTATGTGCCATAAGAGTGAATTAGTAGCTGATTTTCTTGAAGACCCTGTTCCTACTACATCACCAACAAAAGCAACCGGATGTCCAGACTCCTCTAATTTATTGATAGTGCCAATAGGGTTTTTAAAGTCTGTATTTTTGAGCATTGATAAAGCGTGTAACGGGATATCAGGTCTTGACCAAGCTTCAGGTCCTGGAGAAAGATCATCAGTATTAATTTCACCATCAACCTTTAGGACTTTAGCCGTAATACACTCGGGTACTGCTGGTTTATTTAAAAACCATTGAGCTTCAGCCCAAGATGAAAGAACTTTATTGGCCCTTTCGTTCCTTTTTGAAAGCTCAAAGACATCATGAAAAGCATCAAAAATTAATAAAGTATTTGATAAAGCATCTACAGCTATATCCCCAACCTCTTCATTATCCAAAAGTGCTATTAAAGGTTGAACGTTGTAACCCCCTAACATGGTTCCTAGCAGTTTTGTTGCTGCTTCAGTTGTTATAAGAGGAGTAGAGACCTTTCCATTAGCAACATCAGCGAGAAATGCTGCTTTAACATATGCTGCTTGATCTACACCTGCTGGAACTTTGTTTGTGAATAGGTCAAGTATAAATTCGTCTTCATCAGCAGGAGGTTCTTTAATTAATTCAACTAAATCCGCTACTTGTTCTGCATTTAAGGCAAGCGCAGGGATACCTTGAGCGCGTCTTTCTTCTTCATGCTTTCTATATTCTTTCAGCACAGAAACCTACTGGTAAAGTTTTGGTGGGAGCTCATTTTAACATAGAAAAGATATAAGAAGTTGCGTTGAAAAGAGTTCTGGATATGATGTTAATCTATGGAAAGAAAGGTTAAAACACCTTGTGTCGGAGTTTGTTCCACAGTGTTTGGTGATCATGTATGCAGAGGGTGCAAAAGATTTCATCATGAAGTAATTGAATGGAATGGTTATACAGATATTCAGAAAGAAACTGTTTGGAATCGGTTGGAATCATTAAAAGTATTAATTATGAAATCAAAAATTTCAATAGAAGACACAACTTTGCTCCAATCTAAACTAGATTCTCTCAAAATATCTTATTACGATAAGGTCGATCCTTATTGTTGGGTATTTGATCTGATCAAACAAGCAAGTCAATCCATAAGCGACTTAAGTGAATTCGGTTTAAAGCCACTCTTCGAATCTAATTTAGAACTGGTAGATCTTAAGCAAATAATTGAAGATGAATTATTTACACTCTCCGATGCTCACTACCAAAGGTACTTCGCTTTAGAAGAAAATTATCGTGCCTGAACCTTGGGAAGAGATTCTTCTTTGCAAAACACCAAAATCTTGGATTGATAGGGCATTAAACTCCTTAGATGTGCTGTTACTTGATCATGCCCATTGTGAGAAGAAAGCTGCTACTACTGCTATATCTTTAATTCATAGGTATCCAGAAAGAAACTTAACTTCAAGACTATCACCTTTAGCCCGTGAAGAACTTTTACATTTTGAACAAGTTCTAAAGGTATTGGAGAGAAGAAAGGTCCCTTATAGAAATTTAAAATCTGGACGTTATGCACATAGTTTGCATGACAAGATTTCGACTGAAGAACCACACAAACTTAAAGATTCATTGCTTGTTTGTGCCTTAATTGAAGCAAGGTCTTGTGAGCGCTTCTACAGTTTAGCTAATTATCTAGAAAAGTCCCTTGCCTCGTTTTACACTAAACTGTGTGAAGCTGAATCAAGACACTGTGATCTTTACTTAAAACTGTATCAAGATTTATTTGAAGAAGATTGTAAACCAAGGCTAAAACCACTAGCTCAGCAAGAATCAAAATTAATTACCACACCTGATTCATTATTCAGGTTTCATAGTGGCTTTTAGGTCAGCTTACAACTAATAACTCATCCCAATTGGTGGTGTATTTTGGTGATTGAAAATGTCTCTGCATTGACCAGGGCTTTCTTAACCCTTGGGCAGCAAAAGTTACTCTGTTTTCACTAGTGGCATTAATTTTATCAATGGTTTTCATCAGCTTCTCACTTTTTGGTCGTCTGGAATCAGGTATAAAGAAGTCTGATTGGTAAACGCCTTTATTATAAAAATCACTTAGCATTACGCCAGCCTTTATGAAGTTATACCCACTTTTATAAATCTTTCTTGAGAGCATCTTAGTAGCATGTAGGATGTCGCGGGTATCGTTTGTGGGTAAATTGAGTTTGTAACTAAGGATATTGCTATATTGTTGATCTTGTAGTCTAAAAGGATTTGTTCTAGCAAAAACGGAGACAACCCTACAATACTGATTTTCACGTCTCAGTTTTTCTGCTGCTCTTGCTGCGTAATCACTCACGGCCTCATTGATAGATTCTAGAGTAGTCACTCTTTTACCAAAGGTCCTACTAACCACTATTTCCTTTTTTGTTGATGGGTGTTCTTCCAAACCAATGCAAGGATGTCCTCTTAACTCCATTACCGTTCTTTCCAAGACAATACTGAATCTTCTTCGTATTAGTTTAGTGTCAGTATCTGCTAGCTCGAGAGCTGTTGTGATACCCATTTTATTAAGGTGCCGTTTTAGCCTACTTCCCACACCCCAGATTTCTTCTATGGGCATGATAGACATAAGTTTTCTTTGCCTTTTCCTTTTTGATAAATCAACAACACCGCCTGTGGCTAAATATTTTTTTGCGCCATAGCTGGCAGCCTTGGCCAAAGTTTTTGTTGGGCCTATCCCCACGCGAACTGGCATGCCTGTCCAACATTTAACTTTTTCTTGGCATTCACGACCAAATTGCTCTAGTTTAGTACAAGAGCTGACGCCACTAAGATCTAGAAAGGCTTCATCTATACTGTATATCTCAATTCTAGGAGCAGAATGTTCCAAGGTTTGCATGACTCTGGCTGAAATGTCTGCGTACAGTTCATAGTTTGAGGAAAATGCTACTCCTCCTTGACGGGTGAAAGAATCTTTTATCTTAAACCAAGGTTCACACATTTTTATACCAACGTTCTTTGCTTCTTTAGAAAGTGCCACAACGCAGCCATCATTATTTGATAGAACAACAATTGGTCTATCTTTCAAATCAGGTCTAAATACTCTTTCACAAGAGGCATAAAAACTATTGCAATCAACCAAAGCGTAAGTCATGGTCTAATAAGTATTTATTGCAGCAATTACAACGCCAGCAATTTCCAGTTCTTCGTTTTCCTTTATGAATATGGGGGGGTACTTAGAGTTCTCTGCAGCAAGGCAAACTTTTGGCTTAGTTAAGAGTCTTTTACATGTGTAAGATCCATTAATAGCGGCAACCACAATACTTTTATGCTTGGGTTCTGCACTTCTATCGACAATCAGTATGGCGCCATCACCGATAAATGCACCTACCATGGAATCTCCACTGACGCGCACGAAATAGGTTGCTGCTGGGTTTTTAATTAAATATTCATTTAAATCAATAGGGCGTTCAACATAATCATCAGCTGGACTTGGCCACCCAACACGAACTTTATTTAAAAAATAAGGGATTTCTGCAAGGGGAAAATCTCCCTCTGAAGTTTCGCCCAGATACTTTACAACCATAAGGATCAGTTAAAATAATACTGTATATATATACAGTATATTTAACGACACATTTTGTAAAGCTTTTAACTTAAAAAGATTGTAGTAACATGAATAGGGATATGAAAGTTTGGATAAGTCTTTTAGTTATTTATGCGGGATTTTTTCTCTGGTACACAGATATTGGAGGTAAATTAGACGAAGAAGAAATTGAGATCTTCTTAGAAGAACTAGAAGAAAATGCTTCTGCTAACTCTGACGACTCAAGGACACAGATCAGCTTAATTAAGCGCTTTATGGAAGAAGACACCGGTAGGCAATTTCTTATGGTTAATAATATTGATATAGATGAAGATCCGGAAGATGTTGAGGGAGCAGAACCTGGAGAGTCAGCAGAAAGCTTGCTTGATCGATATATGGAACATATGTATCCGCAACTTCTTAAAAGAGCTAGTCACCCTATTTTTGCAGGTTACGCGATTCACCCTTCAATGGATATAGTGGGAATAGAGGGAGCAGAGATATGGGATCAAGCTGCCTTAATGAGGTATAAGAGCAGAAGGGCTTTTATGGAAGTGGTAACGCACCCTGATATGCTAAGTAAGCATGACTTTAAAGTGGCTGCACTGGAGAAAACCATAGCTTATCCTGTTGAAACAGCTCTTTATCTTAGTGACCCAAGACTTTTATTGGCATTGATTTTAATTATTTTGGGATTATTTCTACAGAATAGAGTTAAGCAATAGGAAGCTCTTTAAGTTCACAAGATTTATTATCCATCCAGATATACCAAGCCGATTTATCCCAATCCCCCAAAACAATTCTTTGTGCCGGGGTTTCATTGATTTCAAGTGAGTGAACTTTAGGGCGGTGAGTGTGGCCGTGAATTAGAAGTTCTACGTTATGCAAGGTCATAATTTCCTCTACAGCTTCGGGAGACACATCCATAATCTCGTCTTTCTTTAAGTTGGTAGCTTCTTTGCTATCTAATCTCAATGCCTCAGCCATTCTCTCTCTTTCTTCAATAGGCTTGTCTAGGAATTCTTTTCTCCACTGCGGATTGCGGCTCGTATTTCTAAATTCTTGGTAATCTACATCCTTAGTGCAAAGTAAATCTCCATGCATCAACAAGGTAGCTTTTCCGAAAAGATCTAGCTTGTAAGGATCATCAAGTAGAGTTATTCCAGTATCTTCACAAAATCTCTCACCCATTAAGAAGTCTCTATTTCCATGCATAGCAAAAACAGATGTAGAAGTAGTTTTAAGAAGTAATAACTTTTCTTTTATTAAATGTGAAAGCTCGCTCTTAAAATCATCTCCAATCCATACTTCAAAAAGATCACCCAGAATATAAAGGTGTTTAGCTTCTCTAGCAGTTGAATCCAAAAAAGATAAAAAAGCTTCTGTCACTTCAGGCTTTTCTTCTTGAAGATGAAGGTCAGAAATGAAGCAATAAGCCATAAGTTTTACTCTTTTGTTACCTTTGTCTTTTGAACAGTTATATCTTCAAGCGGTACATCTTGATGACCACCTGAGCTGCCTGTTGCAACTGCCGCAATGGCTTCAACAGTTTCAAAACCTTCAATTACAGTACCAAAAACAGCATAGCCCCATCCTTGTGGAGTTTCAGAGGTATGATCTAGATTAGGGTTATTTTCAAGATTTATAAAAAATTGAGAAGTAGCCGAATGTGGATCGCTAGTACGTGCCATAGACAGACTCCATTTTAAGTTTTTTTGTCCGTTATTTGCTTCGTTCTGAATAGGAGGGTTTCCTGACTTGTCCTTCATTCCAGTTTCTAATCCTCCTCCTTGAATTACAAAGCCTGGTATAACTCTATGGAAAAGAGTTCCATCATAAAAACCACTATTCGCATAATCTAAAAAATTTTTAGTCGTAATGGGTGCATCGTCTTCAAATAACTCTATAACGATAGAGCCCATAGTTGTTTCAAAAGTTACCACTTTTATCTCCTTTTCTTTTTCTAATAACGGAACAAGCCAAAATATACCTAAAATTAGTAAGATTAGGCCAATAATTAACGCTAGTTGCTTCATTTTCTACCAAATTGATTAATCTGGAGCGATATAATACGAACTTTATAGACTTGCTTCCATTATATTGATTGGATAAGCACTAATAGACCATGAAAGTTTTTAATTCTTTAACCGGAAAAAAAGAAAATTTAGATTCATTTGAAAAAGGAAAAATCAGTATCTATGTCTGTGGAATGACAGTCTACGACGATTGTCATATAGGCCATGCTAGAACTTTCTTATCCTTTGACATGATTGTTAGATACCTTAGATCTAGAAATATAGAAGTTAATTACATCAGGAATATAACTGATGTCGATGACAAAATTTTGCAAAGAGCCAAAGAAACAAACCAAGAACCTTCTGTTTTAACTAATCGATATATTGAAAGAATGACCTCTGATTTTAATGCCTTGGGAATGATTTCACCTGACAAGGAACCAAGAGCAACAGAAAATATCCAAATAATACTGGACCTGATCAGTAGGTTGATAGAGGGAGGCTATGCTTACCACGAAGGCGGAGATGTTTACTTCTCAGTGGAGTCTTTTCCGGAGTACGGAAAATTATCTAACCAAAAGATGGATGAAATTCTTTCAGGAGCAAGAATTGAAGTAGACAAAGAAAAAAGAAATCCTGCAGATTTTGTATTGTGGAAAAAAGGAGATGAAAATCTAGCTTGGGATTCGCCTTGGGGAAAGGGCAGACCTGGTTGGCACATAGAGTGCTCTGCTATGAGTATGGATGCCTTAGGTGATACCTTTGATATTCATGCAGGAGGTTCAGATCTCAAATTCCCACACCACGAAAATGAAATAGCACAATCAGAAGCTGCTACAGGAAACAACTTTGCTAAGTACTGGATGCATACGGGTCCTCTAAGAATAGACAAAGAAAAAATGTCTAAATCCTTAGATAATTTCCTTACCATAAGAGATGCTTTAAAGGATTATCCTTATGAAGTCCTTAGATTTTTCTTACTTTCGAGTCATTATAGGAGTCCGATAAACTACTCAGAAGAAGCATTAGTAGAATCTAAAGCAGCTTTGGAGAGGCTTTACACCGCAATTCATGATCTTGATATTTCTTTAACAGATGAACATTCTAAAGGTTCGCATACAGATCAGTTTCAAGAAGCTATGGACGATGATTTTAATGTTCCTGAAGCCTTATCAGTTCTATTTGATCTAGCTAAAACAATTAATAAATTAAAAGAGAGTGGCGATATAGAAAAGGCTAAAGAATTAGCTAAGGAATTAGTCAATTTATCTAATTCTTTAGGCTTATTGAAGCAAGACTCTGAAATATTTCTTAAATCAGGTGTAGATATGAACGAATCAGAAGTTCAAGCACTTATAGATGAAAGAGAAAAATCAAGAGATGAAGGAGATTATTCAAAAGCAGATGAGATAAGAGATCAGTTATTGGAAAAAAACATTATTTTGGAAGATTCCAGAGAAGGTACCTTCTGGAGAAGAAGATAGTTAAACGGTAAGGTTTTTAGTAACAAATCTACAGTAGCTACAATTATCAGCAGCCTTTGGAGGCTCTTCAGCTAAAAGACAATACTTGAGGTCTTTCAAAGTGGGCTCAACCCACTCATCATTTCCTATATAAGGAATTAGCTTAACTTTGAATTCTAGTCGGTTATTGAACTCACTTTTATCTTTTATCCCATTACAATAAACGAAATAAGCTGTATCAGATACATCGAAAGAATTTCCTCGAAATAGCCATTGGTAAAATTCCACTTGCCTCTTATAGCCAATTTGCCAGTCGGCGTCCAAAGTTACTTCGCCTTTTTTAGAGGTAGCTTTATAGTCCACAACAATTAGTTTATTTGTTTTTTTATCTATCCAAACGTCGTCAATACCTCCCCTCAGAATTAGATTTGTAGGTTCATGAAATCTTTTTACTCCGTTTCTAAGAGATTCTCTCCAATTATCTAGCTCTGGATGTTCATAGGGGATAGCATTTAAATTATTTTCTACTTGGATTGGGTGTGGTTTCTGTTCCTTTCTGTAACCGTCAAATTCATTTTTTAAAAGTTCGTCAACTGCGTTATTAAGGTTGAATGGAAAGGTTGAAGGTCTGGCTATTCCAAGTCTGTTAGTTAAATAAAAACATCTTGAGCATTCGAGGAAGTTATCTACTCTAGATCTACTAAGAGTGAATGGTTCTTCTGTACTCGGATTAAAAAGTCTTGAAGGCATTTTTCTATTTTGGGGCCTTAAATACTAGGCCCCTTACAATTTGGCTCCCCGAGCTGGGCTCGAACCAGCGACCCAATGATTAACAGTCATTTGCTCTACCAACTGAGCTATCGGGGAATATGTTAATTATAACTACTTCAAAGCTTATAATAAATTTCTAATAAAGCTTATGTCTAAAGAACTACAAGTTATTTCAGATTTTAATCCTGCAGGAGATCAACCTAAGGCTATTAAAGAGTTAGTTGAGGGAGTCAATAGCGGACTTCTTAATCAAACCCTATTGGGCGTTACTGGATCAGGGAAAACATTTGCTATGGCAAAAGTAATAGAGGAACTTCAGAGGCCTGCAATTGTTATGGCGCACAATAAAACTTTAGCTGCTCAATTGTATGGAGAATTTAAAGAGTTTTTACCAAACAATGCAGTTGAGTATTTTGTATCTTATTACGACTACTATCAACCTGAAGCATATGTTCCTACCACAGACATTTACATTGAAAAAGATGCTTCCATAAATGAACACATAAACCAGATGCGCCTATCAGCAACTAAAGCTGTGATGGAAAGAAGAGATGTTGTGATAGTTGCATCAGTATCGGCTATTTATGGTTTAGGAGATCCTAAAAGATATTTCCAGATGGTCATTCACTTAGATCGTGGAGAGCAAATAAACCAAAGGGCACTTATCAGGAGACTAGCCGAGTTGCAGTATGAAAGAAATGAAGCCGACTTTAGGAGGTCTGTCTACAGAGTGCGAGGAGATGTCATAGATGTCTTTCCTGCTGATTCGGAAAAAGAAGCTTTAAGAATAGAGCTATTTGGCAATGAAATAGAATCATTAAAATACTTTGATCCATTGACTGGAGAAGTTATTAGGGATGTTCCTAGAGCAACAATTTATCCAAAGTCTCACTACGTCACCTCTAGGGATAGAATTTTGAAGGCGGTTGAATTTATTAAAGAAGAATTGGTGACCAGACTAGACGAGTTAAACAAAGAAAATAGACTGGTTGAGGCACAACGGCTGGAGCAACGTACTCTATATGATATAGAGATGTTACAAGAACTCGGATTTTGTACAGGAATAGAAAATTATTCTAGATTTCTCTCTGATAGACAACCAGGCGAGCCACCACCAACTTTATATGACTATCTTGCTGAAGACACTCTGGTTTTTATAGACGAATCTCATGTTTCGTTACCACAATTGGGCGGTATGTTTCGAGGAGATCGTTCTAGAAAGCAAACTCTAGTTGATTATGGGTTCCGTCTCCCAGTCGCTTTGGATAATAGGCCGTTAAGGTTTGATGAATGGGAAATGCTATCAGGTCAAAGGATCTTTGTTTCCGCGACGCCAGGAAAATATGAAAAGGAAAAATCAGGAAGAGTAGTTGAGTTGCTGGTTAGGCCAACGGGTTTGGTAGATCCTGAAGTTGAGATTAAACCGGCCACAAACCAAGTGGATGATTTACTTTCAGAAATTCATAAATATGCACCTAAGAATGAAAGGGTTTTAGTTACTGTGCTAACCAAGAGAATGGCAGAAGACCTGACTGACTACTTAGATGAAAATGGAATTCGAGTTAGGTATTTGCACTCCGACATAGACACAGTGGAAAGGATAGAGATCATTAGAGATCTCAGGCTAGGAGAATTTGATGTTCTTGTGGGCATCAACTTACTAAGGGAAGGCCTAGATATTCCGGAGGTTGCTTTGGTTGCTATCTTAGATGCTGATAAGGAAGGATTCTTAAGATCTGATGTCTCTCTTATACAAACAATTGGAAGAGCAGCAAGACATATTTCTGGCAAAGCCATTCTCTATGCTGACAAGATTACTGGCTCAATGCAAAGAGCTATTGAAGAAACTAGTCGAAGAAGAAAAGTTCAGGAAGACTTTAATAAGGAACACTCCATAACTCCTAAAGGAATAAAAAAATCTGTACTAGACATTATGGAAGGAGCAAGGTCAACAAGAAAGAGAGGGCAAGCTAAGGGCAAGAAGTCGCTTGATACATTTAAATTTACTCCTCTTGAGGAACTTAAAGATTCCGATCAAATGAAAAAAGAAATTACACTTTTAGAAGACCTGATGTATAAACATGCTAAAAATCTAGAATTTGAAGAAGCTGCCGCTCACAGAGATAGGGTAACTGAACTAAAAGAAAAATTATTTATGTCTTAACCCAGCTAAATAGAAGAATTCCTTTTATTAACCGAGAGAGTCCTATAGTAGAGCTGAACATTTTGTACATAGTCTACAGCCTCATTAATTCTGATGACCATAGAAGGATCATCTTCTTCTTTTGCCATAATAATTAAAGTATTGCAGATTTCAGTCCAGCTATTAGCATTTCCATTCGCATTTAGTGTTTTCTTTCTAGCTTCTTTTAAGTAGGTAAAACCTAAATTGTAAGCAGCAATTGCCATCCAAAGTTTATCTTGCCTTGGAATAGATTCAGGGAGTCTTTCTAAAAGACTCTGAAAGTAGATAGAGCCACCCATCACACTTTGCTTCGGATCAGTTCTTTTAGTGATACCTACCTCCTTAGCTGTTTTTTGAGTAAGCATCATTAGTCCCCGGACCCCAGTTTTTGAGATGGCTTTAGGATCCCAATGCGATTCTTGATAACTGATTGCGGCTAGAAGAGTCCAGTGCTGATCTGTTTGGCTAGCGGCTTCTTTAAATAAATTTACCCACTCAGGTAGCCTTTGATTCATGCGTGCTTCGAAGATCTCTTTTCCGGCAGGGTCCTGTTCCTTCCAAATTAGATTTAACTCTTCTTCTAGATAAACTGTGTTGTTAGAATTGAACGAAACAACAGAATTATCAAGACCTAATAAGGCAATAGCTAGAATACCAAAAAAGGAAAACAATCTTATCTTGTTCAAAACAAAAAATACCCCTCTTGGGCGGGTAATTATAAATAACAATTTATGATTAATCACTATATATTGTGTTCAATAACTTAAAACAACACAATATAAAGTGGTTTTTGTATTTCTTTGCTTAATCTATAATACGCCCCTCAAAACTTAATGGTTACAACGAAAGACGAGCTTTCTTCATTCGTTGCTTTAAAGGGGCAACAAGGTCTTTCTGAGTTTAGATTAAAAGCTCTTGCAGAACTTATCAGAAGAGATTTTTCTGACATTCAATCAATAAATTGTAAAGATTTTTTCTTTTGCTCCTTAGCAGATGAGAGTAATGAATTAAGAATTCAAACAGAAGATAGACTGAGTAAAATTTTAAAGGCTAAAGTCATTAAGGGAGAGTTAAAGGCGAATCAATTTGTTTTGATTCCTAGAATAGGAACTATTTCGCCTTGGTCTTCAAAAGCTACAGACATTCTTTCTAATGCAGGTCTTAAACCACTTAAAAGAATTGAAAAAGGTTTATGTTTTTCCTTGAAGACTCAATCTGATTTGAATGAAAAATCAATTATTAAAATAGGTCAAAAAATATATGATCGAATGACCCAAGCTGTCATAACAAAAGTTTCTGATGCTCAGAAATTATTTAAACAAACTCAACCGAAGCCAGTTCTTAGAATTGATATTCTTGTAAAAGGAAAAAAGTCTTTACAAGAAGCAAATAGCTCTTTGGGCTTGGCTTTAAGTGAAGAAGAGATAGATTATTTGTACAACAGTTACCTAGAAAAAAATTCAAATCCGACTGATGCTGAACTCATGATGTTTGCTCAGGCAAATTCTGAGCATTGTCGACACAAGATTTTTAATGCTCAGTGGGAAATAGATGGTCAAACCCATTCAATGAGCCTTTTTGATATGATCCGTAATACTTATAAAAAAAGTCCCAATGGAGTTCTTTCGGCATATGAAGATAACGCTGCAATACTAAAGGGCCATAAAGCTAAGAGGTTTTTTCCCAATCCTGCTTCTATCTATAAAGCTGAAGAAGAGCCAATACATTTGGTAACAAAAGTAGAAACGCATAACCATCCAACTGCCATTTCGCCTTTTTCAGGTGCTTCCACGGGTTCAGGTGGAGAAATTAGAGATGAAGGTGCCACTGGAAGGGGAGCGAAACCAAAAGCAGGTCTTTGCGGTTTTAGTGTTTCAAATTTAAGGATTCCTAATTTTGAAGAAAAATGGGAAGGGAAAGA
>CAZTLP010000033.1:0-13560 GCA_964614345.1 uncultured Gammaproteobacteria bacterium
GCAGGATTAGTTGGCGTTACTTATATATTGGATGAACCTTCCATCGGACTTCATCAAAGAGATAATAAAAAGCTTCTGAAGACTCTTGAAAAACTTAGAGACCTTGGTAATTCAGTCCTTGTTGTTGAGCATGATGAAGAAACAATGCATTTTGCTGACTATATTTTGGATATTGGTCCTGGGGCAGGAATTAATGGTGGACAAGTGTGTGCTGAAGGGACTGCAAAAGAAATATCTAAATCAACTACTTCAATCACTGGTCTTTATCTTTCTGGGAAGAAACAAATTGAGATACCTAAAGAAAGAGTTAAGCCAGGAAACAAGACCGTAGATGGAGAATGGCTATTCTTAAATAAAACTACAGGTCACAACCTAAAAAACTTAAATTTAAAATTACCTATTGGTCTATTTGTTTGTGTCACCGGTGTATCAGGATCCGGCAAGTCAACTTTGATAAATCAAACTTTGCTTCCCGCAGTTTCTAATGTTCTTAATATGAAAGAAAAGCTTAATGCAAAACCTTATGGAGATATTAAAGGAGCAGAAAAAATTAAAAAGATTATTGAAATAAGTCAAAGCCCGATAGGTAGAACACCAAGATCAAATCCGGCTACTTACACTGGTTTATTTACCCCTATCAGAGAACTTTTTGCTGGGACCCAAGAATCTAGATCTAGAGGTTATAAAGTAGGGAGATTTAGTTTTAATGTAAAAGGCGGAAGGTGCGAAACTTGTCAAGGAGATGGTCTCATTAAGGTTGAGATGCATTTTCTTCCTGATGTTTACGTAAAATGTGATGCCTGTAGTGGACAGAGGTATAACAGAGAAACTTTGGATATTAGGTATAAGGGGAAAAATATATTTGAAGTTTTGGATATGACGGTTGAAGATGCACTGGACTTCTTTAGTGCTATCCCTTCTATAAATAACAAGCTTAAAACTTTGATGGAAGTAGGTTTGGGATATATAAAGTTAGGACAGCAAGCTACAACACTATCTGGAGGTGAAGCACAACGCGTTAAACTTGCTAAGGAATTATCTAAATCTAGTACTGGCCACACTCTGTATATCTTGGATGAACCGACTACTGGACTACATTTCCACGATGTTCAATTATTATTAAGAGTACTTGAGAAACTTAGGAATAATGGCAATACAGTAGTCGTTATTGAGCACAATATGGAAGTTATAAAATGTTCAGACTGGATTATTGATCTTGGTCCAGAAGGCGGTTCAGGAGGTGGTGAAATAGTTGCTGAAGGTTCTCCTGAACAAGTTGCAAGATCTAAAACTTCTTATACAGGTAAATATCTTAAGGAAATATTAAAAACTAAAAAATCACAAGGCATTAAGAGAGCAGCTAACTAGTTGCTTCTTCAGTTATTTCCTCTTGAGCTGTTTCAGCTTCTTCTTGCAAGAATTCAATTTGAGCAATTGGGGATTTATCTCCCGATCTGTGCCCTCGCTTAATTACCCTTAGATAACCACCTGGTCTTTCAGAAAACCTAGGACCTAATTCATTAAACAACTTAGCTACAGCAGCCTTGTCTCTCAACTTTGCATAAGCTTTTCTTTGATTTGCTACATTATTTTCTTTTGCGAGAGTTACTAAAGGCTCCAGAAAGCCTCTTATTTCTTTTGCTTTAGCTAGAGTAGTCTTAATTGATTCATGAAGAATAATAGAAATTGCTAAACTTCTCATCAAAGCAATTCGATGAGAGCTATTCCTATTAAGTTTTCTTCCTGCCTTTCTGTGTCTCATTATTAAAATTTTAGGTTGCTTCCGGTGGCCAATGCTCTAAGACTAATCCTAAAGATAACCCCCTTGATGCTAATACTTCTTTTATTTCATTTAAAGATTTTTTCCCAAGATTTGGGGTTCTTAAAAGATCAGATTCCATTCTGGTAACTAAGTCACCTATGTAATGAATATTTTCAGCTTTTAAACAATTTGCTGACCTGACAGTGAGCTCTAGCTCATCTACAGGTCTCAGCATTACAGGATCTATCTTAGCTTCTTCTTTTTCCTCTATTACCTCTTCTAATCTTCCTAATTCAGCAAAAGCTGAAAGTTGGTGTTGTAGAATAGTTGCAGATATCCTTAAAACCTCTTCGGCATCAAGTGTTCCATCAGTATCAATATCAACTATCAACCTATCTAAATTTGTTCTTTGTTCTACCCTTGCATTTTCGACAGAATAAGAAACTCTCTTTATTGGAGAATAAGTAGCATCTAGTCTTAATAGACCAGCTTCTTGTCCTTCATCTTCTGAAAGTGGTTTAACTGGGACAAATCCCCTTCCTCTCGTTACTTTTAAGGTCATATTAATAGATCCTTTATCTGTAAGAGTGGCTATAAGATGATCAGGGTTTATTATTTCAACTCCAGCAGGAGTATCAATATCTCCAGCAACTAACTTGCCTTTAGATTTCTTAGAAACCTTTAACTCCGATTCTTCGGACTCTAGTAATCTTACTGAGAGCTCTTTTAGGTTTAGAAGAATATCTATAACGTCTTCTTGAACTCCTTCAATAGTTGTATATTCATGCAAAACACCATCTATTTTTACTTCTGATACTGCAGTTCCTGGCATTGAGGAAAGCATGATTCGTCTTAAGGCATTTCCTAAAGTGTGCCCAAAACCTTGTTCTAAAGGTTCAAGGATTATCTTTGATCTTGTTGGCCCTAGCTCTTCTACCAAAATTTCAGTCGGTACAAGAAAATCTTTGATTATGTCGTAATTATCAGTCATTTTTATTCCTCTTCAAATTATTTTGAATAAAGTTCAACAATAAGATTCTCATTAATATCAGAATCTAATAAATTTCTTTCAGGAGCTGAACTAAATACTCCAGAAAGGTCTGGTTTGTTTACTTCTAGCCATTCACATTCCGGTCTAGATGAAGAAATCTCCAGTGCTTCTTGAATTCTTTTTTGTTTTTTAGCTTTTTCTTTGAGGTTAATAGAATCTCCGGGTGATAATTGATAACTCGGGATGTTAACAGTGGAGCCATTGACTTCAACCGCCTTATGACTTACAAGTTGTCTGGCTTCAGCTCTAGTAGAGGCAAATCCAAGCCTATAAACCACATTATCTAATCTGCTTTCAAGCATCTGAAGAAGGTTATCGCCTGTTACTCCTTTCTTTCGGGCAGCAGCTTTATAATAATTTCTAAATTGTTTTTCCATAACCCCATAGAGTCTTCTTACTTTTTGCTTTTCTCTAAGCTGAATTCCATAATCTGAAATCCGACCTCTTCTTCTGCCATGTAACCCAGGTGCTGTTTCTGAACGGCATTTGGATTCATAGCTTCTTATTCCACTTTTTAGAAGTAAGTCTCTTCCTTCTCTTCTCGATAGCTTGCTTTTAGGACCTAAATATCTGCCCATACTAAACCCTCCTTCTTTTAGGTGGCCTACAACCGTTATGAGGTATAGGAGTTACATCTGTAATTTTTGTTATTTTAAAGCCCATAGAATTTAAACCCCTTATAGCAGACTCTCTTCCAGAGCCCGGTCCCCTTACTTCTATTTCTAAACTCTCAATTCCATTTAACCTAATCTGTTCACCTACTATTTCGGCAGCCTTTTGAGCCGCAAAGGGTGTGCTTTTCCTTGAACCTCTAAATCCTTGGCCCCCTGCACTTGACCAAGCAAGAGTATTTCCTTGCTTATCAGTTACATTAATTAGAGTATTATTAAAAGAAGCATGAATGTGAGCTATGCCTTCACTTACCTTCTTTCTTGTACCTTTTTTACCTTTTGCCATAAATCCTACCTTCTTATTGGTTTCTTAGGCCCCTTGCAAGTTCTTGCATTGGTTTTTGTTCTTTGACCATTTACAGGGAGATGCCTACGATGTCTTATTCCTCTATATGTCCCTAAATCTTGGAGTCTTTTAATGTTTGTTGCTATATCTCTCCTTAAATCTCCCTCTATTAAATATTGACCAACTTCATTTCTTATTAACTCAAGTTCATCTTCTTTTAAATCTCCTATTTTTGTGGAAGGTGAAATACCTGCCTTAGAACAAATATCTAATGCTCTAGTTTTACCTATTCCAAAAATATAAGTTAACGAAATCTCAGCATGTTTATTATCTGGGATATTTATACCTGCTACACGTGCCATATTTACTCCTATCCTTGCCTCTGTTTATGCCTAGGTTCAGAATCACAAATTACATAGAGTCTTCCTTTTCTCTTAACCAACTTGCAATCTCTACAAATCTTCTTTACTGATGCTCTAACTTTCATGTCTATCTTCCACTCAAAGGATTATTTCCATACCCTTTTAGATTAGCTTTCTTAAGTAAAGACTCGTACTGTTGGGACATCAAATGTGACTGAACTTGAGCCATAAAATCCATAACAACTACAACAGCAATTAATAAAGACGTTCCACCTAAATAAAAGGGTACATTTGCAGAAACAATTAAAAACTGGGGCATTAAACATACTAAGATTAAGTAACCCGAACCCCAAACAGTTAATTTTGTCATCACTTGGTCAATATAGTCAGCTGTTTGCTCTCCTGGTCTAATCCCAGGTAAATAAGCACCAGATCTTCTTAAATTTTCAGATATATCTTTAGAATCAAACTGTAGCGCGGTATAGAAGAAGCAGAAAAAAGCTATTAATGCTGAAAATAAAATCACATACAAAGGTTGGCCTGGGCCCAAAGCAAGTGCTATTTCTTGTAGCCACTCTAGACCTTGGCCTTGGCCAAACCAGGTAGAAGCTGAAGCTGGAAAAAGTAATATACTACTTGCAAAAATAGCAGGTATAACTCCTGCTTGATTTAATTTCATTGGAAGGTAAGAAGTTTGGCCCTGAACCATCTTTCTTCCTTGCTGTCTTCTTGCATAATTTACAGTAACCCTTCTTTGTCCTCTTTCAACCCACACTATAAATGCAACAGCTGCCACTGCCACTAAAGCTATAGACAATAAAAGGAGTAGATTTATATCTCCTTGACGGGCTCCTTCAAATGCTTGTCCAATTGCTCTAGGTAAACCGGCAACAATACTTGAAAAAATTATAATTGAGATCCCATTTCCTATTCCTCTTTCAGTAACTAGCTCTCCTAACCACATCAAAAACACTGTCCCAGTTACTAGAGATACAACTGCTATAAGTTGAAACAAGGGGCCTGGATCTAATGCTAGGCCTTGGTTCTGCAGGCCTAATGCTAAACCGCTAGCTTGAAGAAGAGCTAATGCGACTGTTCCATATCTCACATAGGAAGTCCTTAACCTTCTCCCTTCCTCTCCTTCCTCTCTAAATCTTTTCTTTAAAGCAGGATTAGTTCCTTCCATTAAACTCATGATTATCGAAGCAGTTATATAGGGCATAATGTTTAAAGCCATGATGCTCATTCTCTCCAATGCCCCACCAGAGAACATGTTAAATAAGTCTAATAAAGTGCCCTGATTTTGTTGAAATATTGAAGCTAATTTATCAGGATCTATTCCTGGAATTGGTATGTGAGTTCCTATTCTATAAACAATAACTGCAAATAAAACAAACCTTAATCTCTTCCACAGCTCCGAAAGGCCTTTAGTTTTTTGAGGAGAAAGATTTGCTGACATAACTAAACCTCTATTTTTCCTCCAGCGCCTTCTATTAGATTCTTAACAGAAGAAGTTGTTTTTATTCCTTTTAAGTTTAACTTTGGACACGTTTCTGTGTCTTTTATAACCTTAACTTTAAGGGTATTTTGATTAATTAAGTCCTCTTGCTTTAAAACGTTAATATCTATTTCCTCTTTTTCAAGATTTATTAAAGTGCTTAATCTTATCTCTTCTGAGAACCTTCCTTTTCTTGAAAAGAACCCATACTTGGGAACTCTTTTTTGTAGAGGCATTTGACCTCCTTCAAACCCCGCGCGGACTCCTCCACCAGATCTTGAACCCAAACCTTTATGTCCTCTTCCACTTGTTTTACCCAAGCCACTTGCTGTCCCTCTCCCTCTTCTTTTACGCTTAGCTGCGGTTCTTGAAGATAAACTTTTGTGAGGAATCAAGTTATTAAGTTTTAAGGTATACCATTTCATAATTACTTTTCTATTCTTTAACTTCCAACAAATGGTTCGCTTTATTAATCATGCCTCTGTTTTCAGGTGTATCTTTAACTAAAACTACCTGTCCTAATTTGGATAAACCCAATCCTTTAATACAGCTTCTCTGATAGTTTTTGGAACCTATTAAGCTTTTTATTAATTTGACTTGTATCTCTGAACTCATTTAATTCACTTATTTCCTTTTCTCTCACTTACTGACTTTGGTGATTCCATCTCTTTTAGAGCCTTCAGAGTTGCCTGTACGACATTTACAGGAGTTGTTGAGCCATAACATTTTGCTAACACATCTTGAACTCCAGCTAATTCAAGAACAGCTCTCATAGCTCCACCAGCGATAATTCCTGTTCCAGGAGCAGCAGGTTTCATGAAAATAATTGAAGAACCATGCTTGGCTTTAATAGGATAATAAATTGTGTTTCCCTTTAGTTCGATAGAATCCATATTTCTTCTTGCGTTATCCAGAGCCTTCTGAATAGCAACTGGAACCTCTCTAGCCTTCCCTCTTCCATAGCCAACTTTTCCATTTCCATCACCAACAACAGTAACAGCAGTAAATCCAAATATCCTTCCTCCCTTTACTACTTTTGCTACTCTATTTACTTGAACTAGCTTTTCTTCTAGAACTTCAGAACCAAGATTTTCATTTGTTATGTTTTTTTCCATTCCTAATCCTTATTTAAAATGACAACCCAGTTTCTCTAGCAGCTTCTGCAAGGGCTTTTACTCTTCCATGAAACTTGTACCCTGATCTATCAAAAGCAACTTCTTTTATTCCTTTCTCTAAAGATCTTTGAGCAATTAATTTACCTACTTTTGTAGCAGCCTCAATATTTCCATTTTTTTTACTCTTAATATCTGATTCATTTGAAGAGGCAGCCGTAAGAACCTCCGATCCATCATTTAACATAACTTGAGCATAAATGTGATTGCTTGACCTGAAGACTGTTAGCCTATGAATGTCTTTTGATCTGACATTTGATCTAGTCTTTCTTGCCCTTCTTAACCTTGATATATTCTTCTTACTCATCTTTACGCTTTCTTAGATTCTTTCCTTCTGATTATTTCATCGCTGTACTTCACACCCTTGCCTTTATAGGGTTCTGGAGGTCTAAAATTTCTTATTTCCGCTGCAGCTTGACCAATCTTCTGTTTATCAATTGATTTTAAAACTATCTCTGTTTGACTTGGTAATTCAGCTGTTACCCCTTCTGGCAGTTGATACTCGACAGGATGTGAAAAACCAAGACTTAACTCTAATTTATTTGTTGATAATTTAGCCCTGTAGCCTACACCATTAATTTCTAATTTTTTTTCGTAGCCAGAACTTACACCTTCGATAACATTTTTTGTTAAGGCTCTCATAGTTCCGGTTAAAGCAAGGGTTGAAGGCAAATCGTTTGAAGGAGAAAACGAAATGCTTTCTGTCTCTAAGGAAAAATTCACATCAGAGTGAACATTTAATTCCATCTCACCTAATTTACCCTTAACCAAAATAGATTTATCTTCAGAAGATAAAGATACCTCTGAGGGTATATTAATTGGTTTTAAAAATGTCTTAGCCATAAATCAAAATACTGAACAGAGTAATTCGCCGCCCAGGCCGGCTTCTCTAGCTTCCTTATCGGTCATCAGTCCTTTACTTGTCGAGACAACTGCAATGCCCAATCCTCCATTAATTTCTGGGATATCTTTCTTTCCTACATATTCTCTTAATCCCGGTTTACTTATTCTTTTAATCTCTCTAATTACTGGCTTACCTTCATAATATTTCAACAGGATTGAGACTAAAGGCTTTTTTCCTTCTTCTAGGGTAAAAGAATCAATGTATCCTTCTCTTTCCAATAACTCTAATACAGCAATTTTTTTTGTAGAAGAAGGAATTACAAGTTCTGATTTCTTTCTAGCCTGTGCGTTTCTTATTCCAGTTAAAAGACTTGATATTGGATCTTGCATACTCATATTTATTACCAGCTTGATTTCACTAATCCTGGAATATCTCCCTTCATAGCTAATTCTCTTAATTTATTTCTGCCTAATCCAAATTTTCTATAAACAGCATGAGGTCTACCTGTTATTGCACACCTTCTTTGCATTCTAATAGGATTGGCATCTCTAGGAAGTTTTTGTAATTTTATTTGAGCCGCAGCCCTCTCTTCATCTGAGCTACTAGGATTTTTGATAACCTTTTTTAACTCAGTCCTCTTTTTAGAATAACGAAGAACTGTTTTTTGTCTCCTTCTTTCTCTTGCAATCATTGATGCTTTTGCCATATCAACCTCTAATCCTTAAACGGGAAATTCAATGCCCTTAATAACAACTCACCTTCATGATCATTAAAAGCAGAAGTGGTGATAGAAATATCCATTCCTCTTATTTTGTCTACTTTGTCATAATCTATTTCTGGAAAAATAATATGTTCTTTTATTCCTAAAGAATAATTTCCACGTCCGTCAAAAGACCTAACATCAAGGCCTCTAAAATCTCTTTCTCTAGGAATAGCAATACCTAATAATCTTTGTAGAAAATCATACATACGATCTCCTCTTAGGGTTACCTTACAGCCTATAGGCATACCATCTCTTATTTTAAAATTAGCAACAGATTTTCTTACTTTAGTTATCAAAGGCTTTTGTCCACTTATGGAAGTTAAATCTTCAACCGCATTTTCTAAAACTTTCTTATCAGTTATTACCTCACCAACCCCCATGTTTATAGTCACCTTTGTAATTTTTGGTACAGCCATTCCAGTAGACAATTTAAGAGTCTGTTTAAGCTCATTAACTACTGAATTTGAATAGTGTTCTTTTAGAGAAAGCATTACTTTATTTCCTTACCTGTAGACTTATAAACCCTTATCCTCTTACCTTCTTCCGAGGTATTTATAGCTACCTTGTCTGCTCGTTTCGTAGAAGAGTTAAAAATAGAAATATTGGAAATATCAATCAACGATTCTTTCTCAACAATACCTCCCTGTTCTCCTGCTTGAGGATTTGCCTTCGTGTGTCTTTTCACCATATTTACACCACTAACGAAACATTTTCCATTAGCTTCCAAAGACGAAACGGTACCTTGCTTGCCCTTATCCTTTCCAGCAATAACGATTACTTCGTCCCCTTTCTTTATCTTTATCATTTTTTACAAAACCTCTGGAGCTAAAGAGATAATCCTCATAAATTCTTCACCTCTCAGTTCCCTAGAGACAGGCCCGAATACTCTTGTCCCTATGGGTTGTTTCTGAGCATTAATTAAAACAGCCGCATTTTCATCAAATCTAATGGCAGATCCGTCTGATCTTCTTAATCTATTTTTTGTTCTAACAACTACAGCATCTATAACTTCACCTTTTTTAACTCTTCCCGTAGGGATAGCTTCTTTAACAGTTACCTTAATAATGTCCCCTACCTTGGCATATCTTTTTCTAGAACCTCCCAAAACTCTTATGCACATAAGTTTCCTTGCCCCACTGTTATCAGCAACTTCTAAATATGTTTGTTCATGAATCATTTTTATTAAATAATTTCTTTAACTTTCTTTTCTATGCCCACTAACTTCCAGCTTTTAGTTTTAGAAATGGGCTTTGTTTCTTCAATAGTTACCACATCTCCCTCTGAGCTTTCATTGACTTCATCATGGGCCTGTATTTTGGTGGACCTTCTTAATATTTTCTTGTAAATAGGATGCTTAACTGTCCTCTCCACCAAAACAGTAATAGTTTTATCTCTTTTCGAGCTAATAACTTTTCCAGTAATTTTTCTATTTTCTTTATCCATCTTTGTTCTGTTCTTTTAAAGTTTCTTTCTGAATTGTTTTTAATTGAGCTATGGATCTCTTAATCTCTTTAATCTTATGAGTTTCCTTTAACTGGCCCGAGGAAAGAGAAATCTTTAAATTCAATAACTCTTTTCTTAACTCTTGCTCTTCGTTTAAATTTGAAGATTCTCCCCTTAATTTTGATAAAAAAGATTCTTTCTTAGCCATTTTTAAGTCCTTTTTACAAAGCTAGTGGAAACAGGTATTTTCGAAGAAGCAAGAGCGAATGCTTCTCTAGCTAATTCTTCATCAACACCTTCCATTTCATAAAGAATCTTTCCTGGTTTGATTGGGCAAACCCAATATTCAACATTACCCTTACCTTTACCTTGTCTTACTTCTAGAGGTTTTTTTGTTATAGGTTTATCAGGAAAAACTCTTATCCATATTTTTGCCCCTCTTTTCACTTTCCTAGTCATTGCTCTTCTTGCAGCTTCAATCTGCCTTGAAGTTAAACTTCCACGCGAAGTGGCTTTGAGAGCATAAGTTCCAAAATTGATAGTACTTCCTCTGAAAGCATTACCTGTATTTCTTCCTTTTTGTTGCTTTCTATATTTTGTTCTTTTAGGTTGAAACATATTAATCCACTATTTTTCTTTATTATCTTTAGATTTCTTATCTAAAACTTCCCCTTTGAAAACCCAAGCCTTAACTCCAATGATTCCATAAGTTGTTTTTGCTTCTGACAACCCATAATCAACATCTGCTCTAAGAGTATGGAGTGGTACCCTTCCTTCCATGTGCCACTCAGCTCTGGCTATATCTGCGCCACCTAACCTACCTGCAACCCTGATCTTTACCCCCTGAGCTCCCTGTCTCATAGCATTTTGAACACCTCTCTTCATGGCCCTTCTAAACATAACTCTTCTTTCAAGTTGTTGTGCCACACTATCAGCTAAAAGCTTTGCATCTAGATCAGGTTTTCTAATTTCTTGAATACTTAAAGTAACAGGAATACCCATCATTAGGGTTACTTCTTCCCTCATCTTATCGATATCCTCACCTTTCTTTCCAATTACAACACCAGGCCTCGCGGTATGTATTAATACTCTTGCGTTATCTGCTGTTCTTTCTATTTCAACCCTACTTACCGAAGCATGACCTAATTTAGAGAATAAATGCTCCTTTACTTCTATGTCTTTAAGTAAATTTTCAGTGTATTTAGATTTTTCAGCATACCAGTGAGAAGTGTGCTCTTTGGTTATACCAAGCCTAAAACCTATTGGATGTACCTTCTGTCCCATAATTAGTTTATTTCCTCTAAAGTTAATTTAATATTACAGTTACGTTTTAAGTATCTGTCTGCTCTACCTCGTGCACGTGGTCTTATCCTTTTCATGGTGAAACTTTCATCTACTAGTATTTTTGAAATAAATAATCTATCAATATCTAAGCCTTGATTATGTTCGGCATTTGCAATTGCGGATTCCAAGACTTTTTTTATGATTGGTGCTGATTTTTGAAGATCAAAACTGAGGATATCTAAAGCTTCTTCAACTTGTTTACCTCGTATTTGATTAGCTACTAGTCTAGCCTTATAACTAGATACTCTAGCACTTCTCAATGTTGCATTAACTTCAGTCATTTTCTCTTTTAAGTTGTCTTTCTATCACCTGAATGTACTCTGAAAGTTCTTGTTAAAACAAATTCTCCTAATTTATGGCCAACCATATCTTCTTGAATAAAAATGGGTACATGTTGCCTTCCATTATGGACGGCTATATTAAGACCAACCATTTGTGGAGTGATTAGTGACCTTCTTGACCATGTTTTAATAGGCTTTTTATCATTTGCTGCAATTGCCTTATCCACTTTATTTTGTAGGTGTAAATCTACAAAAGGTCCTTTTTTTACTGATCTAGGCATAATTCTTTATTGATATCTGCGTCTTACTATTAGACGGTTGCTTCGTTGTTTAGATTTTCTCGTTCTAAATCCTTTTGTTGAAACCCCCCAAGGGGTTACAGGATGCCTTCCTCCTGAAGTTTTTCCTTCTCCTCCTCCATGTGGATGGTCTATTGGGTTCATTGCCACTCCTCTTACTTTTGGTCTTCGGCCTAACCATCTTTTAGCTCCAGCTTTTCCTACAGATCTAAGTGCATGTTCCGAATTTGATACTGTACCTATTGTCGCTTTACAGTCAGAAAGAACTTTCCTAACTTCTCCGCTTCGCAATCTTAATGTTGTATACCTACCCTCAATCGCCAATATTTGAGCTGCAGAACCTGCACTTCTAGCTATTTGTGCTCCTTTTCCAGGAAACATCTCGATACAGTGAACGGATGTACCTAAAGGAATGTTGGATAGATTTAAAGAGTTTCCAATAGAAATTGGTGAAGAAGGTCCAGACTCTATAACGTCTCCATTTTTTAGACCATCAGGAGCAATTATGTACCTTCTTTCTCCGTCTTCATAAAGAACCAATGCTATATTTGCAGATCTGTTAGGATCATACTCTAATCTCTCAACACGTGCTTTTATTGATTCTTTATCACGTTTAAAATCAATAATTCTATAATTTTTCTTATGCCCACCGCCCCTATGTCTTGAAGTTATTCTGCCTTTGTTATTTCTTCCTGATCTTTGTTTTTTGCTTTCTAGAAGACCTTGGTAACCTGATCCTGTATGAAGTCCCTCTCTGGAAACCCAAGATCTGAATCTTCTTCCAGCAGAAGTAGGTTTAGATTTTTTTATTTGATTGGCCATTTATTCTATTCCCACTTCTATTGTTTGTCCTTCTGCAAGACTCACATATGCTTTCTTCCAATTTGGTCTTTTCTTGACTCTGAACCTAGACCTCTTAGATTTACCTTTTACCTGTACAACTCTCACTTTATTTACCTCAACTGAGAAATATTCTTCTACGGCTTTCTTTATCTCTCTTTTAGTGGAATTTACATCTACCTTAAAAGCATACTGATTACTAGAATTCATTAGATTAGTAACCTTTTCGGTAAGGTGAGGGGCTTTAATAGTACTGTAGAAGTCTTTTTTCATTAAGCAAGTACCTCGGAAACAGAATTGATAGCATCAGCTGTAAAAACTACCTTTTCAGCATTTATAAGATCAACCGGATTTAATGAATTAACAGTTTGTGAACTTATATTAAATAAATTATTAGAAGCAATCTCGAAATTTGCGTTCTTTTCTTTAAAAACAAAAACAGCATTAGATAATCCTAATCCAGCCACTATTTTTTTGATTTCAGAAGTTTTGGGGGGTTCATTAATTTCTAGGCTATCGATAACAACCAGCCTTTCTTCATTAATTAATCTAGAGAGTATAGATCTCAAAGCAGCTCTATACATTTTCTTATTTACCTTTTTTTTCTTTGATGGTTTAAAGACATGGGCAAAGGTAACCCCCCCTGATCTCCATATTGGACTTCTTATTGTTCCTGCTCTAGCCCTTCCTGTTCCCTTCTGTCTCCAGGGTTTTCTTCCTCCCCCTCTGACGGCTGACCTGTTCTTTTGAGCCTTGGTATTGGCATGAGAGTTATGAATGTAAGCTGTAACTAACTGATGAACTAGATCAAAGTTATACTTTTGAGAAGAAATAATCTCTGGGAAATCTATCTCAGACTTCTTTACTCCTTTTTGATCTATGACTTGCATTTTCATTTTATTATGACTCTTTGGCTTCTTCTGGTTGGGATTCTTTTGGTTGGG
>CAZTLP010000034.1:0-12222 GCA_964614345.1 uncultured Gammaproteobacteria bacterium
ATTATGGAGATCCTTATTACACCATTGATGGAGTGAGCAGAGGGTACAGTATTTTTTTCAATGAGTCTGATTACGGTCAGTACAATATTGCTGCCTATACCTCCGACTCTTATGGAGCAGGTATACAATTCGGACTTCCCATAAGTGACATTGAAAGGATAGGGCTAAATTTAAGATATGAAAGCACATCAATTGATGTAGGCTCTATGTCTGCATCTCAAATCTTATCTTTCACTGAGTCGGAAGGAACTGAATTCGAAGCTTTAAAGAGTCAAATCGTTTGGTCTAGAGTTACCCTTAACAGGGGTCTTTTCCCTACAGCAGGTACATCCCAATCAGTTGGATTTGAATTCGCAGTACCAGGAAGCTCAATCACCTACGCAAGAGCTACTTATAGGACTAGATACTACAGGCCAATATTCAGTGGAAAATTTATTCTAGGGTTAAGGGGCGAGATCGGAGTTTTAGAACCTTATGGAGATACACAAGTTGCACCTTTTTATGAGCATTTTTACTCAGGAGGAATTACCTCAGTCAGAGGCTTTAAGGCTAACACTTTAGGGCCAAGAGCTACTCAGTCAGAATTTATTCTAGATGCTGAAGGTAACCCTGTTCAAGATGAGACCGGTCAACAAATTTATAACCCATATTACGGCTATAGTCGTAATGATGATAGATCCATCGGAGGAGCCTACCTAATTGAAGGCGGGTTTGATTTTATTTTTCGTTTACCTTTTCTTGAAGATCAAAGATCAGTTCGTACCTCATTTTTTATTGATACTGGTAATGTTTTTGCACATGATTGTGGAGCTGAAAGCAATGTAAATTGTAGTGAGTTTGATTTAGGAGAGCTCAGATATTCTTATGGATTAGGTATTACTTGGATTACACAATTAGGACCCATGTCTTTGGCATTGGCGGCAGTTGGAAATGAAGGTCCTTTGGACAGAACAGAAGGGTTTCAATTTGAAATAGGAACACAATTTTAAAGATTAACTGGCTACAGTGGCCCATTAAACGGTAAACTGCGCCACAAAGTTTAGATTTAAAGCCGAATGAGGAGAGATTATGAATTTAAATAAATCACTAATAGTATTACTAGCTTCAATGCTTATTCCTTTTTCAGTTCAAGCTGAAGAAATCGAAGCAGGCTCGATTGCTGTTATAGATGTAGAAGTTGCTATATACGGTACTGAAGCTTCCAAGCAAGCGTTTGAAGAACTTCAAGCTAGTAAGGAATGGAAAGAAGTTGAAGAAGATCTAAAACTAAAAATTAATGAAGCTAATGAAATACAAGAAAAACTTCAGAAGGAAGGCCCCACTATGTCTGATGAAGAAAAAGTGGAAGCCCAAAAAAGATTAAATTCTCTCAGCCAAGATGCCAATTTCCTTAATCAGAAATTAACGGCAATGAGAAATGAATTAATGCAGCTTATACAAAATGAACAAGCACCAAAATTCCAAAAGGTTGTTTCAGAATTGATGAGAGCAAAAGGAATAAAGATACTTCTTCATAGACAATCTGTCCTTGGTTTTGATACTGGAGATCCTACTCTTAATTTGACTCCTGAAGTAACTGAATTACTGAATCAGAACGAAGAGTAATTCTTTTTTGTGTCTTCAAAAAACAGCATAACTTTAGGTGAGCTTGCAAAACAACTTAATGCAAAGCTAATCGGTGATCCAGAATTTAAAGTTAATGGAATAAAAACTCTTAAGGAAGCTAATCAAGATGAGGTTAGTTTTCTTTCAAGAAAACAGTATGCAAAACAGCTTAATTCAACAAAAGCTGGGGCTGTAATAATTAGTGATTCAGATAAAGACCTAGGTAAAGGTAATCTTATTGTTGGTAAAGATGCCTATCTTCTTTATGCCAAAGCCACACAAGTTTTTAAAGGTATAAATCAAGAACAAGGGCAGCAAGGTATCTCAAAACTAGCTGACATCTCTTCATCGGCTAAAATTAGCCCCAATGCAACAATCGGCTCTTTTTGTAAAATTTCGGAAAATGTTGAGATTGGAGACCATGTAATAGTCGGTTCTGGAGTTGTAATAGGTGAGTCAACTTCTATAGGCAATAGGACGGTCATACAAGCTAATGTTTCAATCTATCATTCAGTAACAATCGGAGATGATTGCATTATCCATGCTGGCTCAGTAATAGGGTCAGATGGGTTGGGGTTTGCAAGAGATGGAGAGGATTGGGAAAAAATAGAACATTTAGGTGAAGTGATCTTAGGCAACAATGTAGAGGTTGGTTCTAATTGTTCTATAGATCGTGGATCTGCAGGCAATACCATGCTGGATGATCAAGTGAAACTCGATAACAATGTCCATTTAGCTCACAATGTTCATCTAGGAAGGTCAACAGTAATTGCTGCAAATACAGCCATAGCAGGAAGTACAACACTTGGAAAAAACTGCACTGTTTCAGGAGTTTGTGGCATCATAGATAATCTTGAAATAACAGACTCTGTACATATAACTGCGGGGTCTCTTGTAACAAAATCTATAACTGAATCTGGAACTTATACTTCAGGAACACCTCTAATAGAACATAGTTTATGGAAACGTAATGCTGTTGCCTTTAAAAAACTTAAAGATTTAATCAAGAAATAAATCATGGAAAAAATAATAGACATAGAAGAAATACAGCAATATTTACCACATAGATATCCTTTTTTGCTTGTTGATAGAGTGGTTGAATTAGAGTTAGGAAAGTACATAAAAGCCTATAAGAACGTAACCACATCTGAGCCTTATTTTGAGGGCCACTTTCCTGGAAAACAAGTTATGCCTGGCGTCTTAATCTTAGAAGCAATGGCACAGGCTTCTGGGATTCTAGGTTTTAAGACAATGGATAAAAAACCAGAGGAAGGTTCAATTTATTATTTTGTAGGTGCAGACTCACTTCGTTTTAAACAGCCTGCTGTGCCTGGAGATCAGATTATTTTAGAGTCCACTGTAATAACCAACAAAAAGGGAATATGGAAATTTGACTGCACAGCTAGTGTGGACGGAGAGGTTATAGGCGAAGCTACTATTCTTTGTGCTGATAGACCTAAATAAAAATATGCATCATCCTACTGCCATAATTGATCCGAAAGCAAAATTGGATAAAGATGTGGAGGTTGGTCCTTATTGTGTGATTGGCCCTAATGTGAAAGTAGGTTCAGGTACTGTTTTAGAATCACACGTCATACTTAAAGGAAACACCCGAATAGGGAAGAAGAATCATATTTTTCAATTTTCTACAGTAGGTGATGGTAGCCCAGATAAGAAGTACAGAGGAGAGCCCACAAGACTTGTTATTGGAGATGAGAACCAGATAAGGGAGGGTGTTACCATCCACAGAGGAACCGTCCAAGAAAAAGGGGTAACAAAGATAGGTAATAGAAATCTTCTTCTAGCCTATTCGCATGTAGCTCATGATTGTGAGATAGAAGACGATGTTGTTCTAACTAACCAAGCCGCATTGGCAGGAGCAGTTAAAGTAGGAACTGGGGCAATTCTAGCCGGATACGCGATTGTGCATCAATTCTGTTCAGTAGGTGCTTATAGTTTCTGCGCTATGGGCAGTACTGTAAATAAGGATATTCCAGCATTTGTTAGGGTTAGAGGAAATCCAGCTAAGCCCTATGGGATAAATACTGTTGGCTTAAGGAGAATAGGTTATTCTAAAAGAGCCATAGAGGCATTGAGATCAGCTTATCGATCGATATACAGAAAAAATCTGACTATTGAAGAAGCTTTAAAAGAATTAAGACCGTCAGCACAGAAACACAAAGAAGTTAAATTATTTAGTCAAACTATAAGAAAATCCACACGTGGTATTGTTCGTTGATGTCCTCCAACATCGATAACAAAGAAAACAAAGAAATTAAAATAGCTCTTGTAGCCGGTGAGGAATCTGGAGATCAACTGGGAGCTTCTCTTATCAAAGATCTTAAACGGATTTTTCCTTCATCATCTTTCATTGGTGTAGGGGGAAGAAAAATGCAAGAAGAGGGATTGAATTCTTTTTTTGAGATGAAAAAAATATCAGTTATGGGAATTCTTGAGCCACTTATGAAAATCTCAGAACTATTAAATTTAAGAAAAGAACTCAAAGAATATCTTTCAGTAGAAGCGCCAGATATTTTTATTGGTATAGATTCGCCTGATTTTAATCTGTCAATCTCTAAGCATTTAAAGAAGCAAGAGATAAAAACAGTTCAGTATGTCAGCCCATCTATCTGGGCTTGGAGAAAAGGTAGGATCAAAACTATAGAAAAATCTGTTGATAGAGTTTTAACCTTGTTTCCTTTTGAACTTCTTGCTTACAGTGAATCCTCAGTAGAGGCTTCTTTTGTTGGCCATCCTTTGGCTCATAAGATCCCAATAGATCTTAATAAAGTAGAGCTAAGAAATAAAAAATTTCATCTAGACAAAGAAAAAATGATTGCTTTATTACCGGGTAGTAGGAAGTCAGAAGTAAAAATGATAGGGGAGATTTTGCTAAAAACAGCTAGTTTAATTAAAGACTCAGATGAGGATACTAAGTTTTTTATGCCTTTAGCTGACATAAGACACAAAGAATTGATACCTAATTGGGAGGATTATCCTTGGGTAAAATTCTCTGAAAAAAATGCACAAGATGTTCTTTCAGCCTCTCATTTAGGCATAGTAACTTCTGGAACAGCTTCTTTAGAAGCAGCACTTTTTAAAACACCAGTGATAGTTGTATACAAAACAAGTTGGATCACTTATTTGCTGGTTAAACCTCTCTTAAGGATTAAACAATTTTCTTTACCTAACCTTTTAGCAGGCAGTGCTATTCTTCCAGAACTTCTTCAGTATGAAGTGACAGATAAAAACCTCTTTAAGGCATACAAAGATCTGAAGAACAATAATAGTAATAATCTCCTAGCAGCTTTTGAAAAGATTCATTCAGAACTCAAAGCAGATGGTCCTGATACTGCAGCTAAGGTCATTGCTGATATGATTTGAAGTTAATAGCTGGAGTAGACGAAGCAGGTAGAGGGCCTTTAGCAGGGCCTGTTGTAGCAGCAGCAGTTATATTACCAAGAAACTATTCATTCAATGAATTAGCTGATTCTAAATCTCTATCAGAAAAACGAAGAAGAGAGTTATGTCTTCTTATAAAGGAGCGAGCCTTGTCTTGGAACATTGCTTTTATTTCATCAAAAAAGATAGATAGCATAAATATTCTACAAGCTACTCTCTTAGCCATGAAAAAGGCTGTGGAAGGTCTAGAAATAAAGCCAGATAAAGTAGTTATTGATGGTATTAGTCGGCCTGATTTAGATATACCTTCCACTACAATAATCAAAGGTGATACAAAGCATAAAAGCATAATGGCAGCATCAATCATAGCTAAAGTAAGCAGAGATAAGTTTATGAAGAAATTAGATAAAAAATTTCCTCAATATGGATTTTTAAAGCATAAAGGTTACCCAACAAAATTCCATTTCAATGCGCTAGAATTGTATGGACCTTGTGAGCAACATAGAGCATCATTTAGGCCTTTAAAAGATAAATAATTTCGATTATGCAATCACAGGATTTTGTTCATTTACATCTGCACTCTGAGTATTCATTGTCAGACGGAATCATAAGAATAGAGGATCTAATAGACCGTTCTTCTGAGTATAAATTTCCAGCTGTTGCTTTAACAGATTTAACCAACCTTTTTGGTCTCGTTAAGTTTTATAGGATAGCAAGAGAGAAGGGCATAAAGCCTATAGTGGGTTGTGAAATAAGATTAATTAAAGATGATGCAAGTAACGGTGCACCTTTTGTGTTACTAGTAAAAAATAAAAAAGGTTATACAAATTTAACTAAACTGGTTTCTAAGGCTTACATAGAAGGACAGGAAACAGGAAATCCTCTAGTTAAGATCGAGTGGTTACCAGATTATTCAGAAGGGCTAATTGCTTTATCTGGTGGACAAAATGGCCACATTGGACAAGCTCTTTTACAGAAAAATAATAATTTAGCTAAGAAAAGGGTCGATTATTTTAAAAATATCTACGGAGATGATTTCTTTATAGAGGTCCAAAGAATAGGTAGGGAAGATGAAGAACAGTATAACCTTTCAGCCGTTAATTTAGCTGAAGAATTAGCTATACCAATAGTCGCTACAAATGATGTTAGATTTCTTAGGCCTATAGATCCAGATGATGAAAGTCCCTCTGATTTTGAAGCACATGAAGCAAGAGTTTGTATACAAAAAGGAGAGATCTTATCTGATTCAACAAGAAAAAAAGAATATCTAGAAGATCAATACTTCTCTTCTGGTGAAGAGATGAAGAAAAAATTTTCTGATATACCAGAGGCTATCCAAAATACAGTCTTAATCTCAAAGAAATGCAATCTGGAATTAGAATTGGGAGAATTTTACCTTCCTGATTTTAAAGTGCCTGGAGAAATTACCACTAAAGATCATTTAAGGAAGAAAGCTACTGAAGGTCTAAAAGCAAGACTTAAAGAGATCTCTAAATCAGTTAATTTTTACGAAATTGATGAAAAGATTTATATGAAAAGGCTAGATTATGAATTGGATATGATATGTAAGCTTGGATTCGAGGGGTACTTTCTTATTGTCGCTGATTTTGTAAATTGGGCGCAAGAAAATGAGATTCCAGTTGGTCCTGGTCGTGGCTCTGGCGCCGGTTCTATTACTGCCTATGCTTTGGGTATAACAGCAATAGATCCAATTAAATACGATTTACTTTTCGAAAGGTTTTTAAATCCAGATAGAGTAAGTAATCCTGACTTCGATATTGATTTCTGCATGGAGGGAAGAGATAAAGTTCTTGAATATGTGACAGAAAAATATGGCAAAGACTCAGTAGCACAAATTAGCACTAGGGGAACTATGGCAGCACGAGCTGTTTTGCGTGATGTTGTTCGGGTTCTAGGAAAGCCTTACGGTTTTGGGGACAGATTAGCTAAGGCAATACCCGATGTGTTAGGTATCTCCTTAGAGGAAGCATACAAAGAAAAGGAATTTAAGGAGCTTATAGATGCAAATGAGGAGAGCAAAGAGGTCTTCGATATGTCTCTAAAATTAGAAGGACTATCAAGAAGTGTTGGAACGCATGCAGCGGGTGTTGTTATTGCGCCTACTGCTTTAACAGACTTCACCCCACTTGTAGTTGATCAAGAAAGGGGAACAGTAGCTACACAATTTGATATGGGAGATGTTGAATCTGCCGGGCTTGTTAAATTTGATTTTTTAGGTTTGAAAACTTTAACCGTGATAGACAGATCTTTGAAAAGAATAAATAAAAAAAGAAAGAAAGAACCTGTAGATATTAATAATCTGCCTTTAAATGACAAAGAGACTTTCAAACTTCTCCAAAAAGGTCTAACAACTGGAGTTTTTCAGTTTGAATCCAGAGGAATGAAAGAATATCTGAGACAGTTAAAACCTAATGACTTTGAAGACATGGTTAGCATGAATGCTCTTTACAGGCCGGGTGCACTAGGCATGAATATGGTGGATTCATATATTGATAGAAAGCATGGACGTGAAGAAGTCACTTATGGTCATGAATCTGTGAAGAAGGTTTTAAGTTCAACTTATGGAGTTATAGTCTATCAAGAACAAGTTATGCAAATTGCTCAAGAGCTTTCTGGTTTTAGCCTAGGTCAAGCTGATATTTTAAGAAGAGCGATGGGAAAGAAGAAAAAAGATGAAATGGAAAAAATGCGAAAGGATTTCATCGATGGCGCAGTAAATAAAAAAGTTAATAAAAGGTATGCAGAAAATTTATTTGATCAAATAGAACAGTTTGCGGGTTATGGGTTTAATAGATGTCATTCAGTTCCTTATGCTTTAATTGCTTATCAGACAGCTTGGTTAAAAGCGCATTATCCTTCTGAGTTTATGTCTTCAACACTTTCTGCTGAACTGGACTCTACTGACAGAATACAAATGTTTGTTGATGACTGTCGTTCAATTGGATTAGAAGTTCTTAAACCAGATATAAATTTAAGTTTTTTTGAATTTCAAGATCTTGACGAAAAAACTATTCTTTATGGATTGGGTGCAATTAAAGGAGTCGGTGAATCTTTAGTTAACTCAATTATCAATGCAAGAGAGAAAGGTCCATTCAAAGATCTTTATGATTTTTGCTTAAGAGTTGGGAGTAATAGGCTTAATAAGAGAGTACTAACTACTCTAATAGGATCTGGAGCTATGGATTCAATAGGAGAAAGAAAAAAACTTTATAATCTATTAGATTCAGTCTTAAAGAAAGCAGAACAGTCTTTAGAACGGTCAGAAAGTCAAATACAAGATCTATTTAGTGACGACCTTAGTAGAGAGGAAGAAATAGATCTAAAGGGTAATAAAGAAGAAGACTTTGATATTCTTACTAATGAATGGAGTTCCCTGGGTTTCTATTTAGAGTCGCATCCCATAGAAGGAAAAAGGGAAGAAGTTAGAAAAATGTGTGGGTTATTTATATCTGAACTGGAAGAAGCAACCCATAAACAAAGGGTTGCGGGAATGCTAATGCATTTAAATGTTAGACAAGGAAGGCATGGACGATATGCTTTTGCTACTTTGGATGATTCAACAAGTAGATTAGAAATTTCAGTTTGGTCTGAAGCATTTGATACTTACAGGAGCGTATTGAAGAAAGGGCAAATCATAGTAGTTGAAGGGGTGATTGAAAAAGACAATTATTCTGCTGACAAAAATAACCCTTCATACAAAATGGTGGCAGAAAGAATTCTTTCGTTCGATCAAGCACGAAAAGAGTTTATCAAATTCATTAAAATTTCTGTTAATAAGAACTTTAAAGAATTTGATTACTTAACTTCTCAGTTAAGAGAGATGTCTTCTAATGGCTCAGGAAGCCCAGTAGTTATTTCTTACTCAGGAGATAAAGCAAAAGCTGATATTGAATTACCTAGAGAGTTAACCATTAATGTAGACGATGTTTCTTACAGATCTTTAGAAAGTATATGTGGAAAGGGTAATGTTGATTTGGTGTATTATGCTCGACCTCATATTCATTAATGTTTTGCTATGCCCAACGATTATTTAGATTTTGAAGAACCAATTAGTGCTTTGGAAAATAAGATTCAAGAGCTGCAATCTTCTGATCAGACTCAAGGTGAGGATTTAAGGAGGGAAATATCAAAACTAAATGAGTCTATTATTAAATTAACTGAGCAAATCTACAAAAATTTAAACATCTGGCAGTGCGTTCAAGTAGCCAGACATCCACAAAGACCACATTTTATTGATCTTGTAGATAAGATTTGTACAGATTTTGATGAGCTTCATGGAGATAGGCATTACGGAGATGATAAGGCTCTAATAGGAGGATTGGCGCAAATTGGTGATCACCGATTAGTGTTGATTGGTCATGAGAAGGGCAGATCCACTGATGATAAGATCAAAAGGAATTTTGGCATGTCCCAACCTGAAGGCTATAGAAAAGCTGGAAGGCTAATGAAATTAGCAGAACAATTTAGCCTACCAGTAGTAACGCTAGTTGATACGCCAGGAGCTTATCCTGGAATAGATAGTGAAGAAAGGGGTCAAAGTGAAGCTATAGCTAATAACTTAATGCTTATGTCTTCACTTAAGACGCCTGTACTAGTAAATATTATTGGTGAAGGAGGATCGGGTGGAGCTTTAGCTATAGCAGTAGGCGATCACATTTCCATGATGAAATATGCCACTTATTCAGTGGCTTCTCCTGAAGCTTGCGCATCAATAGTTTGGCGTGATGCAGAAAAGGCTTCTGATGCAGCTGAAGCTATGCTTATGGATGCTGAGAACATACTGAAGTTAAAATTAATAGATGAGATTATCGATGAACCTTTAGGTGGCGCACACAGGAATCCGGATCAAGCTGCTCTTATGCTAAAGAAGTCAATAATTACAAATCTAGACAATTTAAAAACAAAACCTATTTCTTCTCTCTTAGAGACTAGATACCAAAGGTTAATGTCTTATGGGAATAAGTGAACCATGTTTGTTCCCGATCAATTAAGAGATATTAATTTAGAAAATTACACTCGAATAGCTGTAGCTTTTTCTGGAGGCTTGGATTCCTCAGTTCTACTACACAGTTTGGCTAACATTCCTGAATACAAGGAAAGAGTTTTTGCAATCCATGTTAATCATGGGTTAAGCCCAAATAGTAAATCTTGGATTAAACATTGTGAAAAGTTTTGTACTGTTTTAGGAGTAAATTTTATTCCATTAACAATAGAGTTAGAGAACTCAAAGACCAATGAAAATATTTTAAGACAAGCACGTTATAAGGCACTTTTTTCATGCCTAAAAAAGGGCGACGTTTTATGTACAGCCCATCATCAAGACGATCACATTGAGACAATTCTATTTCGGATTCTAAGAGGGACAGGCATTAAAGGTCTAGCAGGAATAGAGAAATATTCTCAAATTGAAGGTATTGATCTTATAAGGCCGCTGATAAGTTATTCTAAGAAAGACCTTTTAGATTATGGGAATAAATTTAATGTTAACTGGATAGAAGATGAGTCTAATGAAGATTTATTGATCTCAAGAAATTTTATCCGAAAAAAAGTTATTCCAAACCTGAAGAACGACAATTGGCCTGAATATAAGAATTCAATTTCTTACTTATCAAGTAAAGCAAAAGAAGCTAATGAAATTCTAGATGAAATAGCTTTTCTAGATTTAAAGAGATGTGCCTCTGAATCTCTTGATAGGCTTTCAATACTTAAAATAAAAGAGCTAAGTCATGCAAGGGCAATGAATGTTCTATTTACTTGGCTAGGCATTAATACTCATCTTGGTGTTTCCAACAAAATAACTGATCAAGTGTATAAGAGCATTGTTCTTGCCGGTGAGAACTCTAATCCTGTTGTTACTTTTGGAAAAAGAGGGGAAAGTGGATCATTTCAAATTAGAAGGTTTAATAATTTTCTTCGTCACTTGCCTTTAACTGAAACAGAAACATTGAGTAATAAGAAGGTTTGGAAATGGAATACAAATAATCCTTTGGAGCTACCAACTGGAACCCTTTCTATGCAGTTAAGTTTAGGTAAAGGTATTTCTACTCAGTTAACTGAGCCTGGTATTTCTATTAAAGGAAGGATTGGAGGAGAAAGGTGTAAACCCGAAGGTAGATCTAAATCTCAAAAATTAAAAAAACTTTTTCAAGAATATAGGGTGCCTCCCTGGGTAAGAGACAGGATACCTCTAGTATATGTAGGAAATCAGTTAGCTGCAGTTTCTGATTTGTGGGTTTGCGAAGAGTTTGTAGCTAAAAAAGATGAAAGAGGAATCGTATTAAGCTGGGCAGATAACCTTGATAATCAATGAGTCTAATTCAGTCTGCAGATGTAACTTCAGTTTCTGCATTTTGACTTTCTAACTGAGCTCTTAATTCTTTATGTTTTTCTTTTGTTAAAGGATAAAACCATGTTAAGAAAAGTGCTGGAACAAAAAAAGCAGCGCATCCAAGACAATAATAAATTCTTAATGCAAGCATTGCAGAGTCAGTATTTTCAGTACCGGGAACAAAGCCTGAAAAGGCTACTAATATGGCTGCTGCCCAAACAGCAATCATTGCTGAAACTTTTGCTATCATTCCATTTAAGGCAAAGAAAGTACCTGCTCGTCTGCCTCCCGTCTTAAGAGAATCTAGATCTACTACATCAGCAAGCATAGAGGCAGGCAGGAATTGTAGTCCACCAAAACAGAATCCTTTGATAAGGAATAAAGCATGGAATTGATTAAAATCTCCTCTTTCTAGGAAGAAACATAAAAAACTAACTGTACCTGTTCCTACGAGAGTAATACAAAAAGCTTTGTGCTTACCTAAAGTTTTCCCCAGCCAGAGCCAAAAAGGTATACCTATTAATCCAGCTATAAAGTATCTGGCATAAGACGCTCCTACAGTTTCAATTCCTATAACGTCTCTAACAAACCATAGAGATAAAGTATTTCTAAATGACTCTCCTGCTATAACTAGGAATATGATTAATAAAATCCTAATAAGAAGCGGGTTTTCTGCAGCATATTTAAGACCTTCAACTAAAGGAATCTTTTTTTCTACTTTAGGCATTGGATCCGGAACTTTCCAAAGTGCCAACCCAGCGAATATTGGTAACAAAATTACAATACCTAACCCCATACTGGCCAGGATGTCAGTCATTTTTCCGGATGTAGAAAAATCTTGAAAAATAAATATAGCCGCTAACATT
>CAZTLP010000035.1:0-2767 GCA_964614345.1 uncultured Gammaproteobacteria bacterium
ACCCCTTTTTTAACTTTTTTTTAAGTTTTTTTTGACCCTTTTTTTACCTGAATTTAGGCTTTCTTTTTTCCATAAAAGCACTGACAGCTTCAGCATGTTCGTCTCTCTCCCAACACTCTTGTAACAGCTTTGTTTCTAGTTCTTCAGCTGCTTTGATATCAGTTGTAACAGCATTTTCAGTTAGAAGTCTTTTAGTCATTCTCAATTGTGCATCTGGATTATCAGAAAATAAATTGGCCAACTCAAAAGATTTATCTAAAAGCTCATCTTCATTAACTACATATTCTGCAAGTCCATAGTCAAAAGCTTCTTTTCCTGAATACAGGCTACCTGAAAGCATCATCTCATTAGCCCTACCCCAGCCCACACGACTGACTAAAAAATGAGTAGAAGCTAGTTCTGGAACAATACCCATCTTGACAAATACAAAACCAAATTTTGATTTGTCAGAACACACAATCATGTCAAAAGGAAGAATCATAGTGACTCCAATGCCTACAGCCGGTCCGTTTACAGCAGCAATTATTGGTTTAGATTCTCTAACAAGACTGATCCAGTCAACTCCAGCTGGCATTCCCCCTGAACCTCCAGCAGTATCGTTTCCAGGATCCTCTCCATCAAGTCGTGTTTGGAAAGTGTCTCCAATGTCAGCACCTGCACAGAAACCTCTTCCTGCACCCGTCATAATAATCGAGCCAATTGAACTATCTGCATTAGCTTGCTCAATGGCATGTGCTTGTTCTTCACACATTCTTGGAGTCCAAGCGTTAAGCTTGTCGGGTCTATTTAAAGTTATTAAAGCAACTGTGTCTTTGGTTTCATAAATAATTTCTTTATATTCCATAATCTCACCCCATAATTTGTCGCCAACGAGCTATGTCAGAGATACTTAAATAGGCATTTTGACTCTTTGTTTCAGCCATGCTGGCTGATTTTTCTTCGCTGTAATGATGACCTGGATATAGAATCGTGTCATCCGGTAAAGAACATAGATGTTGCAAACTGTGATACATCTGGTCTGAGTCTGATCCAGGTAGATCTACACGACCACATCCGTTTATAAAAAGAGTGTCCCCTGAGACTAGATTCTTATTTACGCTGAAACATTGTGATCCCGGTGTGTGGCCTGGAGTATGTAAGAACTCTATATCGTTCTCACCAATTTGCAGATGGTCACCTGAATCGACTAATTGAAGATCAGAATCTGAAACTCCAGTTACTTTCTTCACACCTTCAGCTTCATGTTTATTTACATAAATCTTAACAGGCTGCTTAGTCATAATTTCTGCTATACCTGGTATTGATTGGCCCATCATTCCTCCCCCAATATGATCAGGATGGTAGTGCGTAACTAGAATCGAAGAAAGCTTCAAGTCTTTCTCTTCAAGATGTTTAAAGAGAAGATCTATCTCCCAAGCTGGGTCGATTAAAGCAACTTCTCTTGTGCTCTTTGACCCCAAGATATATATAAAGTTCTCCATGGGACCAAGCTTTAACTGTTCTAAGTAAAGATCTTCAGACATTTTTAAACTTGGTTAGGTAAACCTCTATTAATAAAAAATTTACGACAAAAGTAAAAAAGGTTTGCAAATAAGAAAGTGGCGGACAAACTGCTGGCATAAAAGGGTAAAGCTAAGATATAACATTGCACTAAGCCTTGAATATCTTGGCTGTACATTGAAGACCCAAGCCAAACTCCAAAGTTTGTGGTTAAGAAGAATAAAGTAGGACCGGATAAACTTAATCCAATCAGTGAGCTTAATTTAGCGCTTGAAAAGTGAGAGGCCATGAACCCGATGAGCAAGAAAGAGCCATAAGTCCAAATCATAACTGTATGGAAACCGAGAAAATAATCTGAAATAAGTAAACAAAGGATAGGTAAACAGATAATCAACCATTTATCCTTAATTAAATAAGGAAGAAAAATAGCGCCTGCTATCAATGGCGTAAAATTTGGAGGATGTGGAATCAGCCTGCTTAAAATAAGCAGCAAGCAAAAGAAAACTATGCTTTTTAGTATTTCCTTATTCAATGGTTTCGTTAATAGGTTATAAAATGTAATTGTGGACGACAAAGAATCATTTATCAATAATCATGAAAAGGCTCCTTTAATTGGACTTGATGATTTTCTCTGTCCTTCAACCTCAAATTCTTTCTATGTTAAGACTTATGATAATAAAAAAATAAGAATAGCCCTGTGGAATCATGAGTCTGAGAAAGGGACTATTCTTCTTCAATCTGGGCGAACAGAATTTATTGAAAAATATTATGAAGTTGTTCAAGGATTTATAGACAGAGGATTTTGTGTAGTAGCCATGGATTGGCGAGGGCAAGGTTTATCAGAACGAACTTCGAATAACCCTAGACTCGGTCATATAGATAGTTTTGAAGAATATGACAAAGATTTTGAAACGATTGTAGAAAAGACCTATAAACATTTATGTCCTAAACCCTGGATAGGCTTTGGTCATTCGATGGGAGGTTGTTTACTGGCAACAAACTTTACTAAATGTGAAAACAATTATCAGGCTTTAATTCTTTGCGCGCCTATGTTGACTATGAAAGTTAATATCTGGATTAAGCGTGTAACAAAATTAATTGTGCTTTTACTACCCTGGCTAAAGAAATTACCTCTCTCACCCCCCAATTGGGATAAAAAACAGGGTTGGATAGAAGAAGATTTTAAGAATAATAATCTTACTAGTGATAAATACAGATTTGATAGAGCCTTTAGGCTGATTTCTAAACATCCAGACTTAGGAGTTAA
>CAZTLP010000035.1:2867-10550 GCA_964614345.1 uncultured Gammaproteobacteria bacterium
TAGCTCTTTATTACCTCTTCAACTCTTTTTATAACCTTATCTTTTCCAAGAACTAAAGAGGTTTCATCAACAGAAGCAGAATTCATCCTTCCTGTTATAGCTAGTCTAAGGGGCTTGCCTACCGAAGCCATTCCTACTTCTTTCTTTTCCATTACCTCATTAAATAGATTTTTAATATCTCTAACTTGCCAATTTGTTAGTTCTTTAAAACCTTCAACCAAGAATTTTAAGATTATTAAAGCTTCTTCGGTAAACACTTTATTTGCTTCCTTAACATCTATGCTTACAGAGTCACCAAAGAAATAACTTCCTTCATTTTCAAATTCAGAAAGCAAGGAACACCTTTCTTTAATCAAATTGATAACCTCGGTGGAATAATCATCATGCTTAAATTGATTTGAAGTGGGCACAAGTAGTGCAAGTAAAGCCTTGTTTTCCATTTTTAAAAAATATTCTCTATTAAACCAAAGAAGTTTTTCGTAAGAGAAAGACGCTGGGGAATTGTTTAACTTTCCATCTTTAAATATTTGTATTAACTCCTTCAGCTCAAACATCTCCTGATCCCCATAAGACCAACCCAATCGGACTATATAGTTAAGAAGTGCTTCAGGAAGAACACCCATATCTTTATAATCAAGTACATTCACTGCCCCGTGTCTTTTTGACATTCTTTTACCATCCTCACCCAGAATCATTGGTACATGCCCATAGACTGGAACCGGCTCCTCTAGAGCTTTAAAAATATTTATTTGTCTAAAGGTATTGTTTATATGATCGTCCCCTCTAACAACATGACTAATACTCATGCCTAAATCATCGACAACAACGCAGAGATTGTAAGTAGGACTTCCGTCACTTCTTACTAGAATAAGATCATCCAACTCTTTATTAGCTACTTTCATCTGGCCTCTTACTAAGTCTTTAAAAGTAACTGAACCTGCTTCAGGATTTTTAAATCGAATAACAGTATTAGGTCCTTTCTCCAAGCCTATCTCTCTACATTTCCCGTCATATTTAGGTTTTTCTCTTTTCTTTTGTTGCTCCTCTCTAATTTTCTTTAATCTTTCAGGTGAGCAATCGCAATAATAAGCCTTCCCTTTTTTAACTAGCTCTTGAGCCTTTTCTAGATGCTTATCTTTGTTTTTAGATTGATATACAGGCTCTTGATCAAATTCAATACCCATCCACTTAAAACTGTCTATTATCGAATCTGTATAGGTTTGCTTAGATCTTTCTGAGTCCGTATCTTCTAAACGTAAAAGACAATCTCCTTCTAAGCTTTTAGAGTAAAGCCAGGCAAACAGGGCTGTTCTTGCTCCTCCAATGTGTAATAACCCAGTGGGACTGGGTGCAAATCTACCAATAATTTTACTCATTGATTCTTCAGCCATATGGGTTTCGTACCAGTCTCTTCTTGCATTTTCTTTAAATACTCTAAGTTCTTTTTTTCTTCTGAATCACTAAGTTTGGTGAGTAGAGAGTTATTATTTTTACCATTGGTAACTTTCTTTTTCTTGTCTCGTTTTTCCGTCCCTGAGATCTTACTTTTATGCTCAAAGAGTAGATTGCTTTGACCACCTGTCATAGCTAGATACACATCTCCCAAAATCTTAGAATCTAATAAAGCGCCATGATATTCACGATCATAACCCCCAACTTCATACCTTTGCACTAAAGCATCTAGGCTATTTCTTTGGCCAGGATGTTTTTCTCTTGCGATTTGTAAGGTATCTGTAATCTTCTCGGTTACTTGATCTATCAAAGAATTTTTTCCTGGAATTAATTTTAATTCGTTATTTAAAAAACCCACATCAAATTCTGCGTTGTGTATCAGTAATTCGCTGTCTTGAATAAATTCTAAAAACTCATCAACTACATCAATGAAACGTGGTTTATCTTGAAGAAAATCTAGAGTAAGTCCATGCACTTTAGCTGCACCTTCGTCGATGTCTCTGTCTGGATTTAAATAAGTTTGATACTCAGCACCAGTAAACTTTCTATTTATAATTTCTACGCATCCAATTTCTATTACTCTGTGACCTGATTTAAAATCAATACCTGTAGTCTCAGTATCCAAAACAACTTGCCTAACCATAACTAAATCTCATCTATACCCTTATTAGCTAATTGATCAGCAATCTCATTCTCTCTGTGTCCACTATGACCTTTTACCCATTTCCATTCAATCGAATGAAGGTTAGTTAAACTATCCAGCCTTATCCACAATTCTTTATTAAGAACGGGTTTTTTTGATGCAGTTTTCCAGTTTCTTACTTTCCAGTTTTTGATCCATTCTGTAATTCCCTGCATAACGTATTTTGAGTCAGTTGTAAGAACTACATCAGAATTTTTAGGGATGTGCTCTAAGGCTTTTATTGCTGCGGTTAATTCCATGATGTTATTTGTCGTACTTATGTCACCTCCATATAAGGATTCTTCTAGCCCATTTGACCTAATCATGACGCCCCAACCTCCTTTACCAGGATTACCTCTACAGGCGCCGTCTGTGAATATTTCTATGCGGTTCATATGGTTATAAACCTAATTGTAGTATACATTTGGCATAATTCTTTGATGAAAAATAGTTTCTAATAGGAAAAAATGAGTAAAAGGATTTTAATACTAATTTTTAGTTTTTTGATCGGTTGCGTTAACTTACAATCGAAAGATCTAGTTCTTGTCGAAAATACCGATCTAGCAGATGATTCTCCCAAAGTAGTTGAAGTAACTATAGATCGGGAGCCATTTGATCTGTGGGAAAGAATAAGAGATGACCTCACACTCACTATTCCAGAAACTTATGCTGATACAGATAGATATAGAAATAGATTTGTTAATAACCAACACGCAGTTAATAGGCTCAGTAAATCTGGACAACGCTATCTATTTCATACAGTAAAGCGTGCCGAAGAATTAGGTGTACCTATTGAATTGGCTTTACTTCCTTTTGTGGAAAGTGAATTTGATCCTTATGCTCAATCTCTATACGGAGCTACCGGTATTTGGCAATTCATGCCAGCAACTGGAAGGGAATGGGGTTTAAAAACTAATTGGTGGTATGACGGAAAAAGAGACGTTATAGCATCAACAGAAGCTGCTCTTAACTTCTTAAAGTATTTACACCAAAAATTTGATAACGATTGGTTACTGGCAATAGCAGCCTACAATACAGGTCCCGCCAGAGTAAATAGAGCCATTAAAGAAAATGAAAGAAAGGGTATGCCTACTGATTTCTGGTCATTAAGACTACCCAAAGAAACATCAGCCTACGTTCCTAAATTATTGGTCTTGTGTGAACTGATTAAAGATCCATCTAGTTTTGGCGTGACATTACCATCAATAGCCAATAGACCTTACTTCACAAAAATAGAAACCCCTGGTCAGGTAGACTTAATGCAAGCTGCTGATCTTGCTGGCATGACTCCTGAAGCCATATATGAATTAAATCCAGGTTTTAGTCAATGGGCTACTGACCCAAGTGGTCCACATTATTTACTTTTACCTACAGGAGTAGCAGATAGATTTTTGATCCAACTTTCATCTCTTGAAGAAGTAGAACTTGTCCAGTGGGACAGATATAAAATAAAAAGAGGAGATACACTCACTCGAATTGCTAAGCAATACAACATTGAAGTACCTGTCTTAATGGAAATTAACCAAATGGATAGTGACATAATTTACGCTAGTCAGGAAATCATGGTACCCAGAGGCCCTGCTTGGGCTAAAACTTTTGTTCCTAAAGCAAGAACTTATGAAGTTGTAAAAGGAGATACTTTCTGGGGAATATCTAAAAAATTTGGAGTGACTATACAAGATATTTCTTTATGGAATGATTTAGGTTTAACCACTCCCTTACAAATTGGACAGGAGATCAAAATATTCTCTAAATATGAAAGAGTTAGAGGAAAGACTCCCAATAAAAAGACCAGGACTTTACTTTATCCAGTTAAATCTGGAGATACGTTATCTAGAATTGGTGCAAGATTTGGAATCGAAGTAAAAGAGCTTCAGGAATGGAATGAACTAAAAAGTCCTGAAAGGATATATCCAGGTCAAGTGATCAAAGTAATCCTGGAGGCAGGTGTAGATTCTTAATTTTAATTTGGACCCGTTCTAGGGTCTAAAGCATCTCTTAATCCATCCCCAATGAAGTTAAGGGAGAACAGGGTTAAAGAGAAAGCTATGGAAGGAAATATTAATAACCACCAATACTCTTCCATTGATACGGCTCCATCTCTGATTAAAAGTCCCCAAGAACTCATAGGGGCTTGAACTCCAAGTCCAAGAAAACTTAAAAATGCTTCTAATAACATTATTTGAGGAACGGTTAATGTTGCGTAGACAATTACAGGCCCAATCGCATTAGGTATTAAGTGTCTTGAAATAATATCTTTCTTTGAAACTCCCATTGCCTCAGCTGACAATACGAACTCTTGTTGACTGAGGCTCATTACCTGACTTCTAACTATCCTGGACATAGTTAACCATTCTACTGCGCCAATAGCCATGAACAGCAGTACTAGGTTTCTTCCAAAAATAACCATCAATAAGATAATCAGAATAATAAACGGTATGCCGTAAAGAACATCAACAATCCTCATCATTATTGCGTCCGTTCTTCCTCCTGCAAACCCGGCAATAGTTCCCCACAAAACCCCTATCACCAAAGCCACCATTGTTGCTAAAAAACCAACCATCAGTGAAATTCTGCTTCCATACATCATTCTGGTTAAAAGATCCCTCCCCAATGTATCTGTGCCTAATAGATGTTCTGGTGAAGGCCCTGAAGGGCCTAAGTTTAGATCTTGGTAAGCGTAATCATAGGGAGCAATCAAAGGTGTAAAAATTGCTAAGACTATAAGTAAAAGGATATATATCCCGCCAAACAAAGATAGCTTGTTAGAAACTAACCTATTAAAAGCCTTTTTAGACAAACTTGATTCAGATGTACTCATTGATCTCTTAGTTTTGGATTAAGACTTGCTGCAACTAAGTCAGACAACAGATTGAAAAAAATAATCAAACAAGAAAAGAAAATGGAGGTGCCTAGTATCATTGTGTAATCTCTATTAAAAGCTGCTTCTACATAAAATCTTCCTAATCCTGGAATGCCAAAGATAGTTTCAACTACAAAAGAACCAGCCAATAAACCTGCCATAGCTGGCCCTAAGAATGCTATAACAGGAGTTAAGCCTCCTCTAAGAGCATGAACTACAACTACTCTAAATTCACTTAATCCTTTTGCTCTAGCAGTTCGAATAAAGTCTTGATTCAGGATTTCTAGCATTCCTCCTCTAGTCAAGCGAGCACAATAGGCTGCATAAGCTGTTCCCAGAGTAATAGTAGGAAGGATCTTATCTCCTGGAATATCTCCCCAACCAGTTACTGGAAGCCAGCTAAGCTGTATACCAAAAACTAAGGTTAAAGAAGGCCCTAAAACAATGGAAGGAATACAAATACCTGCCATGGCTATGGTCATTGGAACATAATCGTAAGCTGTGTTAGGTCTTAAGGAGCTTATTACTCCTGCAATGATCCCAAGCATTAAAGCAAATAAAATGGCGTACAAAGCAAGCTCAAATGTAATAGGTAACCCTATAGAAATAAGTTCCGTTACTGACCTGCTTGGATATCTAAAAGAAGGGCCAAAATCACCTTGTAAAACATTACCTAGATAATCAAAGTACTGAACTACTAAGGGTTCATTTAAGTTATACCTTTCATTTAATTTAACCAAGACTTCGGGTGAGACTGCCTTTTCTTCATCAAAAGGACCACCAGGTGCCGAATGGACCATAACAAAGGTTAAGGTTATTACAGCAAGCAAAACTGGTATTGCTGTCCCCAGACGTCTAAGAATGAGAGAAATCATTTAAAGAACTATCTCTCTAGATAAACAAATTGATAAGGATGCGCGTCAAGTAAGTTTGGACTCCATCCTTTTACATCCTGATTTAACATATATACTCGAGTGTATGTATAGATGGGAATTATGGGCAACTCATCCATTAAAATCTGTTCAGCTTTATAAAAATGTTTAAATCGCTCTTCTTGCGAAGTGCTTTGTGCAGCCTTGATTAACAGATTGTCGTATTCATCATTTGACCAACCCGTCTGATTATTTCCTCTTCCTGAAACCATCATATCTAAAAAGGTTTTAGGGTCAGGGTAATCTCCTATCCACCCTGCTCTAGCTATAGTGTAATCACCTATACTCTGTCTAGATAAGTAAACCTTCCAATCTGTATTAACAAGCCCTACATCAATATTTAAGTTCTGTTTCCACATCTGCTGAAAAGCCTGCGCTAATTTCTGATGTCCTTCACTAGTGTTATAAAGATACTCAAAGGCAGGAAGTTTTTCTTGAGAAACTCCTGCTTCTTTAAGTAGGGACTGAGCTAATACAGGATCAAATTCTAATGTAGTTGAAGGGAAGTAACTGTTTGGATCAGGTGGAGTAAAAGAAAAAGCTGGGATTTGACCGCCCTTAGCAACTTTCTCGACTATTTCTTTTCTATTAATTGATAAAGATAAGGCTTTTCTTACAAGCTTGTTATCAAAAGGAGCTTTTTTAACATTTACTCTTAAATAATAAGTTCCAAAATAAGGATCAATATGAATTAGATCGGGGTACTGTTTTGAATAAACTTCTATTTTTTCTAATGGTACAGTGCTAGTGACATGTAGTTGTCCATTTCGGAACATCAAATCTTCTCTGGTTGCATTGTCTACAGGAAAAAAATGTATCCCATTTAATCTGACTTTATCTGCATCCCAATAAAGTGTGTTTTTTTTAACTTTAAGTACTTTATTTAATTGCCAATCTTCTAAGGTAAAGGGTCCATTTCCAACAAAGTTACCTGGACGTGTCCATTTACTTCCAATGGTGTCTATTTCTCCAAATTTCTCTATGGTAGGCCTGTGAACAGGTCTGGTGGTGTAATGTGCTAATAATCCAAGAAAGTAAGGAGCTGGATTTTTTAATTTAACTGATAATTTTTTTGCCCCTAAAGACTTAACCCCTACTTTTGAAAAGTCTGTGATAATTCCTTTATTAAATTCTTCTGCGTTTACTACATCATATAACATGTCTGGATACTTAGACCCTAGAGAAGGTGAGAGCATTCTTTCCCAAGCCCAAACAAAATCCGAAGCAGTCACAGGATCGCCATTAGACCAAATAGCACTCTCTCTTAGATTAAAGATATAGGTTTTTCCATCTTTAGAAATAATCCAACTTTCAGCAACAGCAGGCAAAGGATCTAATCCTTCTGGGTGCCGCATTACTAAACCTTCTAATAATGCCATCAAAATATGGCTTTCAGGCACACCAGTTACAGTGTGAGGATCTAAATCTTTTGGTTCAGTACCATTTCCAAAATAAAGGATCTGTTCAGTAAGAGCCGAATCTACTTTTGACTCTGATCCGCCACAAGCACTTAAGAATACAACCAAAAGTAAAGAAGCAATGTTTATGTTTTTCATTGAATAGAATTATTGTTTAGTTGAGGAGATTCTATTTTATCACTTATAGATTTTAATTTAGAAAGACTTAGTCCCTAAAAAAAAGGGCGATAAAATCGCCCTTTTTTTGTTTGTCTGAGATTACAGACTAAGCTTCCATCTAACGTAGGTAATTTTACCTCTGTTGTCATAAAGACCAGTGTAAACATCGTAGTTTAC
>CAZTLP010000036.1:0-10468 GCA_964614345.1 uncultured Gammaproteobacteria bacterium
GGGCTTCTTCTGGATGGGTTTCTTCTGGTTGGGCTTCTTCTGGATGGGTTTCTTCGATTGGGAATTCTATTCTTTCACCCCTTGAAGGTCTCAGTATCACCCGAGAACCAGTTGCACCTGGAATAGAACCTTGAATAAGTATCAAGCTATTCTCTATGTCCACAGACACAATCTTTAAATTCTGAATAGTTACTTTTTCGGATCCCATATGACCTGACATCTTTTTTCCTTTCCAAACTCTACCCGGAGTTTGACACTGTCCTATAGATCCTGGCGCTCTATGAGATAGGGAATTACCATGTGTCGCATCTTGCATTTTGAAATTCCATCTTTTAACTGTGCCCGCAAAACCTTTCCCTTTTGATACGCCTGAAACATCCACAACTTGTCCTTCTTGAAATAACTCTATTGGGATAGCTTTTCCAACCTCTAATTTCTCTATTTCATCATTTTCAATGCGGAATTCCCATAAGCCCTCTCCAGGAAGTACAGAGGATTTTTTGAAATGTCCTAAAGCTGATTTATTTAGGTGTTTTTCTTTTTTTTGACCTGTAGTTACCTGCACAGAGTTATACCCGTCTTTTTCTAGGGTTTTTATTTGAATAACCGTATTAGTATCAAAACTAACCACAGTTACAGGTAAAGACCCCCCTTCTTCTGTAAAGAAACGTGTCATTCCTTGTTTTTTACCTATTAAACCTAAAGACATAATTAAACCTCATCCAGACTAATCTGTACTAGCACCCCAGCGGAGAGTTCCAATTTAGTTAATGCATCTAAGGTTTTCTCCGATGGTTCCACGATATCTAGTGTTCTTTTATGAGTTCTTATTTCGTATTGGTCGCGGGCGTCTTTATCTTTATGAGGGGAAATTAGGATGGTGGTTTTATGTTTTTTTACTGGCAAAGGGATTGGTCCCTTAACCTTTGCTCCTGTTCGTTTTACCGTCTCTACGATTTCTTTCGCAGACTTATCTATGAGCTTATGATCAAAAGCTTTTAACCTAATTCTTATGCTTTGGTTTTGCACAACCCCGTTCCCACTTCAGTTAAGAAGAGTAAAAAAATTTTGCCCATAAAAAGTGACAAAATTGCTATTAAAAAAGGCTCAAATCAACAAAAACTCAAGATTAGAGCCCAACCATCAAAAAAGAGCGCAAATTCTAGATTTGTGGCGCCTAAGTGTCAACACAAATATGTAAAAAAACCCTTTATTAAAAGGGTTTTTTAGATTAACCAATGTGGCTATTCGTTCTTATTAATAACCGCTTCAGCAACATTAGGTGGTACTTCTGCATATTTTAGCGGCTCCATAGTAAAAGTTGCCCTTCCTTGTGTTGCCGAGCGAAGATCAGTTGCATAGCCAAACATTTCGGCTAGGGGTACCTCTCCAGAAATAACCTTGCCAGAAGGACTGTCATCCATGCCTCCCACAACTCCCCTTCGTCTATTTAAATCTCCAACCACATCCCCCATATACTCTTCAGGAGTTACTACCTCTAAGCTCATAATAGGCTCCAATAAAACTGGATTTGCTTTCAAGGCTCCGTCCTTAAAAGCCATTGAGCCCGCTACCTTAAAAGCTATCTCACTAGAATCTACATCATGAAACGATCCGTCATAAAGGGTAACTTTAACTTTAACTAAAGGGTAACCGGCTATTACACCTGCTTCCATTTGTTCTTTACATCCTTTATCTACCGCAGGAATGAATTCTCTTGGAATAGCACCTCCTACAATCTCATTAACAAATTCATAATTTTCTTCTTCTGAATCTAGAGGCTCCATTTTTATATAAACATGCCCATATTGACCTCTTCCACCTGATTGCCTAACAAATTTAGCTTCCTGTTCTACTAACTTTCTTATTGTTTCTCTGTAAGCAACTTGAGGTTTACCCATATTAGCTTCGACACTAAATTCTCTTCTCATTCTATCTACTAGAACATCAAGGTGAAGTTCTCCCATTCCGGAAATAATGGTTTGGCCTGACTCTTCATCTGTTCTCATCTTAAAAGATGGATCTTCCTGAGCTAGCCTTCCTAAAGCTATACCCATTTTTTCTTGATCCTCTTTAGTTTTTGGCTCAACTGCTACAGAAATTACAGGTTCCGGAAAATTCATTTCTTCTAAAACTATTTTATTTTTTTCATCACAAAGAGTTTCTCCTGTAACAGCCTGTTTTAAGCCTATAACCGCACAAATATCTCCAGCTCTAACTTCATCTATTTCCTTACGATTGTTTGAATGCATTTGGAGCATTCTCCCTATTCTTTCTTTCTTCCCTTTCATAGGTAGAAAAACTGAATCACCTGAATTTAAAGTTCCAGAATAGACTCTTACAAATGTTAGTGACCCAACATAAGGGTCTGTTGCAATCTTAAAGGCTAGTCCAGAAAAAGGTTCGTTATCATCTGCTTTTCTACTTCCTTCAGTTCCCTTATCATCTAATAGACCTGTAACTGGTCTTACTTGATTTGGTGCAGGAAGAAAGTCTATAACTGCATCTAATACTGTCTGGACACCTTTGTTTTTAAAAGCAGACCCACATAAAGTTACAACAATTTCTGAAGATAAAGTTCTTTCTCTAAGACCTGCTTTAATATCTTCTGCTGATAAATCTCCCTCTTCTAAATACTTGTCCATAAGACTTTCATTTGCCTCAGCTGCCGTCTCTAACATATTCTCACGCCATACATTTGCTTCAGAGGCGAGTTCTTCTGGTATATCTTCTAAAGTAAATGTAGTTCCCATATCTTCTTCGCTCCAATAAATGGCCTTCATATTTATCAAGTCTATTACTCCTTGAAAATCATCTTCAGCACCTATAGGCAGTTGAATGGGAACAGGATTAGCTCCCAGTCTTGTTCGCATTTGATCTACTACATTTAGAAAGTTCGCTCCTGCTCGATCCATTTTATTCACAAAGGCTAACCTTGGAACTTCATAACGGTTAGCTTGTCTCCAAACTGTTTCAGATTGAGGTTCTACCCCAGAACTAGCACAAAAGACCACAATAGCACCGTCTAGCACCCTAAGAGATCTCTCTACCTCAATAGTAAAGTCAACGTGACCAGGGGTATCAATTATATTTATTCTGTGTTCTGGGTATTGTTGACTAGTTCCTTTCCAAAAACAGGTTGTAGCCGCAGAGGTAATAGTAATTCCCCTTTCCTGTTCTTGTTCCATCCAGTCCATTACTGCAGCGCCATCATGTACCTCACCGATTTTATGAGATATGCCAGTATAGAAAAGGACCCTTTCTGTTGTTGTGGTCTTTCCAGCATCTACATGAGCGCAAATTCCAATATTTCTGTACAGTTCTAAAGCAGTAGATCTAGCCATTTTTCTTATGTTTTTTTGTAGTTAAAATCTAAAATGTGAGAATGCTCTATTGGCTTCAGCCATACGATGGGTATCCTCTTTCTTCTTGATGGCTTCACCCTTGCCTTCTGAAGCATCAAGCAACTCATTGGCTAATCTTAGAGTCATGGTTTTTTCTGATCTTGATCTTGCACTGTTAACTAGCCAGCGCATGGCTAAAGCCAGACGCCTAGTGGGTCTAACTTCTAAAGGAACTTGATAAGTTGCACCGCCAACTCTCCTAGCCTTAACTTCAACAACCGGACCAACTTCTTCAAGAGCTTTTTCAAAAACTTCTACAGGCTCTTTCTTAGATTTGGCCTCAATTTCGTTTAAAGCCCCATATACAATACCCTCAGCTAGAGACTTCTTACCACTTTTCATAATTTGGTTCATGAATTTAGCAACCTTCAGATTTCCATATTTTGGATCAGGAAGTATTTTTCTTTTTGGAGCTGCTTTTCTTCTAGACATTCTTTTATCTATTTAGGCTTCTTAGCACCATATTTGGATCTTCTTTGTTTTCTATCATCTACGCCCGCTGTGTCTAAAGTTCCTCTTACCGTGTGATATCTAACTCCAGGCAAGTCTTTTACTCTTCCTCCCCGGATGAGAACTACAGAGTGCTCTTGAAGATTATGCCCCTCTCCACCTATGTAAGAAATTACTTCAAAACCAGAAGTTAACCTGACCTTACAAACTTTTCTTAAAGCTGAGTTAGGTTTTTTGGGTGTAGTTGTATAGACCCTAGTACAAACACCCCTTTTTTGAGGAGATCCTTTTAAAGCAGGAACATCTGTCTTTAATTTTTTTCTTTTCCTAGGCTTTCTTATAAGTTGATTTACAGTAGACATTTTTTTCTTATCAGAATTTAAGGTCGCGCATTTTAAGTATAGCTATAAGTTGCGTCAATCAATTACTCAATTTCTTCTTCGCTCAATGCCTGACTTAGAGCTTCTTCAAGATCAATACTCTCAACTTCTTCTTCTACTTTTTCCTCTTTCATCATAGCGAGGCCAGTACCAGCAGGAATTAATCTACCTACCACTACATTTTCTTTTAAACCCCTTAGGTTATCTCTTCTGCCTGTAGTCGCTGCTTCAGTTAGAACCCTAGTTGTTTCTTGGAAAGATGCAGCGGAAACAAAAGAATCTGTAGCAAGAGAAGCTTTCGTTATACCAAGTAATAATCTTTTATATTTGATTTCTGCTTTCTTGTTTTTGGCTAGCTCTTCATTAGTTTCCCTAACTTTAGAAAGCTCAGCTTGCTCCCCAAAAATAAAATCTGAATCTCCTGGATCTATTACCTCTACCTTTCTTAGCATTTGTCTTAATATCACTTCAATATGTTTCTCATTGATAGTTACTCCTTGAAGTCTGTAAACTTCTTGAATACCACTAACGACATACTCTGTAAGTTCTTCCAAGCTTCTTAGTTCCAAAATATCATGCGGGCTTAAAGGTCCATCTGAAACTATATCTCCCTTTTCTATCTTTTCACCTTCAAACACATTTATATGCCTAGTTTTAGGGATAAGATTTGCTAATTCCTCTCCAGATTCATTGGTAATAATCAATCTTTCTTTACCTTTTGTAGGTTTGCCCCATGAAACCACTCCGCTAGCTTGAGCTAGGATGGCAGCTTCTTTGGGTTTTCTTGCTTCAAATAAATCAGCAACTCTTGGAAGGCCTCCTGTAATATCTTTGGTTTTTGCAGACTCTTGGGAAATCCTAGCCAATACGCTCCCTAATTCAATATCTTGACCATCTTTAAGCTGAATAAATGCATTGCCGGGAAGAGTATAAATAGCAGGTACTTCTGAATCAGGAATGTTCTTTTCTTTACCTCTAGAATCAACTATATGTACAGCTGGTTTCTTTTCTTGAGCCTCCCCTTTAGACCTTTCAGTTATGTCTATAATTTCAATATTAGAGAGACCTGTAAGTTCATCGGTTTTAAGTCTTGCGGTTATCCCATCGTCTATGTCGACAAACTTTGCTTTACCACCAACTTCTGCAACTATAGGTCTGGTTAAAGGATCCCATTTAGCTAAGATATCTCCTTGTTTAATTTTAGAACCCGTTTTGAAATTTAGAGTTGTTCCATAAGGTATCTTGTGCCTTTCAATTACTCTTCCATCCTTATCTTCTACTTTCAATTCTGAAGATTGAGCTAAAGCGATGAAGGTATTATCTTTTCTTTTAATAGTTCTACATTCATAGACAATTTTTCCGTCTATTCCTGCCTCAACATTATCTTCAGCAGAAGTTCCTGAAGCCGCACCCCCTATATGAAAAGTCCTCATTGTTAATTGAGTTCCTGGTTCACCTATAGATTGCGCTGCAACTATTCCTACAGCTTCCCCAATATTTGAATCATGACCTCTTCCTAGGTCCCTCCCGTAGCATTTAGTACAAACTCCATAAAAAGTTTCACAATGAATAGCTGACCTTACTTTTACTTCGTAGACTCCTAGTTCATCAAATTTGTCTATTAAATCTTCATCGATGATAATTCCTGCTTTTATTAACACATCTTTTTTATTAGTTCCTAAAACGTCTTCAGCAACTGTTCTACCTAAAACACGATCTCCTAATGCGACTATTACTTCTCCTCCATCGATAATAGGTCTCATAATTACACCATTAGATGTACCGCAATCCTCTTCACTTAGAACTAAGTCTTGTGCCACATCAACTAGCCTTCTAGTTAAATACCCAGAATTTGCTGTTTTAAGAGCAGTATCCGCTAAGCCCTTACGAGCACCGTGGGTTGAAATAAAATACTGTTGTGCTGTGAGGCCTTCTCTAAAATTAGCTGTAATAGGAGTCTCAATTATTGAACCATCAGGTTTAGCCATTAAACCTCTCATGCCAGCTAACTGTCTTATCTGCGCAGGTGAACCTCTAGCTCCTGAATCAGCAAACATAAAAACTGAATTGAATGAATCGCTACTCACAAGATTTCCTTCTGAATCAGTTAACTCTTCAGTAGAAATATTATCCATCATAGATTTTGCAATCATCTCGTTTGCCCTAGACCAAATGTCTATAACTTTATTGTATTTTTCACCCTTAGTAACAAGACCAGAGGCAAATTGCGATTCTATATCTTTCACTTCTTTTTCAGCTTCATTAACGTACCGATCCTTTTCTTCAGGTATCACGAAGTCATCTACACATAAAGATGCACCAGATTTGGTTGAGAACTGATAACCTAAGTACATAAGCCTGTCTGCAAAAATTACTGTCTTTTTTAGACCAGACTTTCTATAACAAGCATCAATTAAACTCGAGATTGCTTTACTGTCGAGAGTGGTATTGACAAGACTAAACGGCATGCCTTCAGGCAATAGTTCATACAATAGAGTTCTACCTAGAGTAGTTTCTACTATTTCTGTGTCCTCATCAGATATTTTATTTGGTCTTAATCTAACCTTTATTTTTGCATGGAGATCCACTGCATTTAGTTGAAAAGCTCTATTTGCTTCTTCAGGCGAAGATAAAACCTGACCTTCCCCTTTTGCATTTATTTTTTCTCTAGTCATGTAATAGATACCTAAAACCACATCCTGTGAAGGATCTATTATTGGCTTCCCATTTGCTGGCGAAAGAATATTATTTGTAGCCATCATTAATGCCCTGCATTCAAGCTGCGCTTCGAGTGTTAAGGGAACGTGAACTGCCATTTGATCGCCATCAAAATCTGCGTTATAAGCTTTACAAACTAAGGGGTGTAGTTGAATTGCCTTACCTTCAACTAAAACAGGTTCAAAGGCTTGAATTCCTAGTCTATGTAAGGTTGGTGCTCTATTTAGCAATACCGGGTGCTCTCTAATCACTTCAGCTAAGATGTCCCAAACTTCAGCTTCTTCTCTCTCTACCATTTTTTTAGCTAATTTGATCGTACTAGCCATCTCTAGTTGTTGAAGTCTTCCGAAGACAAATGGCTTAAATAGCTCCAGAGCCATCTTTTTTGGCAGACCGCATTGGTGCAGCTTTAAAGTAGGCCCTACAACTATTACAGACCTACCTGAATAATCTACTCTTTTACCTAATAGATTTTGTCTAAATCTTCCTTGCTTTCCTTTAATCATGTCTGCGAGAGACTTCAGAGGCCTTTTATTTGAGCCAGTAACTGCTCTTCCTCTTCTTCCATTATCTAAAAGAGCATCCACAGATTCCTGCAGCATTCTTTTTTCATTTCTTGTAATTATGTCTGGCGCATTAAGATCGAGTAATCTTTTAAGTCTATTATTTCTATTGATCACTCTTCTATAGAGATCATTTAAATCTGAAGTTGCAAACCTTCCTCCCTCAAGCGGTACTAGAGGTCTTAAATCAGGGGGTAAAACAGGTAAAACCTCCATAACCATCCATTCAGGTTTATTGCCTGATTCATTGAAAGATTTTAATAACTTCAATCTTTTAGTAATTTTCTTTATTTTTGCTTCAGATTTTGTATTTGGAAGTTCTTCTTGAAGAGAAGATATTTCAGAATCTAAATCTAGTTCGCTTAGCAATTTTTGTACTGATTCAGCTCCCATTCCTGCTTCAAATTCATCACCCCATTGTTCTAGAGATTCATAATATTCTTCATCTGAAAGTAATTGCCCGGGATCTAAATCTGTCATTCCAGGATCGATTACTATAAAGGATTCGAAATATAGAACTCTCTCTAGATCTCTTAAAGTTAAATCTAGAGCTAAAGCGATTCTCGAAGGAAGAGATTTTAGAAACCAAATATGGGCTACTGGAGCTGCTAACTCTATATGCCCCATCCTTTCTCTTCTGACTTTAGATAAAGTTACTTCTACACCACATTTCTCGCAAACTACGCCGCGGTGTTTCATTCTTTTGTATTTACCACAAATACATTCGTAATCTTTTATGGGGCCAAATATTTTTGAGCAAAATAATCCGTCTCTTTCAGGTTTAAAGGTTCGATAATTTATAGTTTCAGGTTTTTTTACTTCCCCATAAGACCAGGATCTAATTTGTTGAGGTGAAGCAAGTCCAGCTCTAATTGAGTTGTACTCTACTCCATGACCTTGATCTCTAAGCACATTGATTAAATCTTTCATTCTTATTCTCCTACTTGTCTACTGACTCAAGATCAAGATCAATACCCAATGAGCGTATTTCCTTAGTTAAAACATTAAAAGACTCTGGAATTCCAGCTTCCATCTCAAAGTTGCCATCTACAAGATTTTTATACACTCTAGTTCTACCACTCACATCATCAGACTTGACTGTCAACATTTCTTGAAGGGTATGAGCTGCTCCATAAGCTTCTAAAGCCCACACTTCCATTTCACCAAACCTCTGTCCTCCGAACTGGGCTTTTCCACCTAAAGGTTGTTGTGTAACTAAACTGTAACTGCCTGTTGATCTTGCATGCATTTTATCTTCAACAAGATGATTTAACTTGAGTATGTACATGTACCCAATAGTTACGGGTCTATCAAATTCTTCCCCTGTTCTTCCATCGTATAGTTTGCATTGACCACTTAATGGCAATCCAGCCAACTCAAGCATCTCTTTAACCTCAGATTCCTTAGCTCCATCAAAGACAGGTGTAGCCATAGGTACTCCGTCTTTTAAATTATTGGCTAACTCTAGAATTTCACGTTCATTAAGAGTATCTAGGTTTTTACTGACTTCGTTTCCATAAATTCTCTTTAATAAAGATTTAATTTCTTTAACCTTTTCACCCTCTTCAATCAATTTTTTAATTTTTGTACCTAACTCTTTAGCTGCCCAGCCAAGATGGGTTTCTAAAACTTGCCCCACATTCATCCTTGAAGGTACTCCCAGAGGGTTTAGAACTATGTCTACTGGCTCTCCATTTTCATCGTAGGGCATATCTTCCATCGGCATAATCACTGAAATAACCCCCTTGTTACCATGTCTGCCTGCTAACTTATCCCCAGGTTGAATTCTCCTTTTGATAGCCAAATAAACTTTTACAACTTTCAAAACACCCGGAGCTAGATCATCGCCACTAGCTAACTTATCTTTCCTTTCCTTAAAAATTTCTTTGAGCTTTTCCCTGTACTCATTAAGATTTGACTCGATCTCTTTAATTTGTTTATTTACAGATTCATTTTGTAACCTGATTTTAAACCAATCATTTTTATTGACTTCATCTAGGTGCTCTTTCTTTATTGTCGATCCCTTAGAAAAACCTTTTGCAGAAGCTACTTTTTTCCCTATTAATATATTTTCCAATCTTGAAAAGGTTGCCCCCTCAATTATGCTAAGTTCTTCATCTATATCCTTTTTTATTTCTTTTAATTGCGATTCTTCTATGCCTAATGCTCTTCCGTCTTTCTCCAATCCTTCCCTTGTAAATACATGGACATCAATAATAGTTCCATCGCCACCAGAAGGTACTCTTAAAGAACTATCTTTAACATCAGAAGCTTTTTCACCAAAAATTGCTCTTAACAATTTTTCTTCTGGACTTAATTGTGTCTCCCCTTTTGGAGTTACTTTACCTACCAGGATATCTCCAGCTTTTACTTCCGCTCCTATATGAACAATCCCAAATTCATCTAGTTTAGATAAAGCAGAATCGCCTACATTAGGAATATCTCCGGATATTTCTTCTACACCCAATTTTGTATCCCTGGCTATACAAGTAAGCTCCTGGATGTGAATACTAGTAAATTTATCTTCACTAACCAGTCTATCGGATATCAAGATTGAATCTTCAAAGTTGTATCCATGCCAAGGCATGAAAGCTATCTTGATATTTTGCCCCAAAGAAAGCTCTCCTAAATCAACAGAAGGGCCATCCGCTAAAATATCGTTTTTTCTGACTTTATCCCCCTCAGCAACTATAGGTCTTTGGTTAATACATGTAGTCTGATTGGATTTTGTATATTTAATAATGTTATAAATATCAACACCAGAATCTCCTGGTTTTATCTCTCTCTCATTTACTCTTACAACTATTCTGCTGGCATCAACACTCTCGATAACTCCTCCTCTTATTGCTATAACACAGGCACCTGAATCTCTAGCAACGACTCTTTCCATGCCTGTTCCTACTAAAGGTGTATCAGTTTGAAGCGTTGGAACTGCTTGTCTCATCATATTTGA
>CAZTLP010000037.1:0-10352 GCA_964614345.1 uncultured Gammaproteobacteria bacterium
TTGTCTCATTTCTTCACCCACTTTAACAAAACCATATTTCTCGTAGAAACCTTGGTTATGTTTAGTCGACTCTAAAATATAAAGTCCATATTCCTTACAACCCCTTTTTTTAGCTAACTTAATTGTTTCTTCAATTAACAAGCCTCCAACATTCTTTCCTCTGGCCTCTTTATCCACAACTAGCTCCTCTAATTGACAATATTCACCGTTATATCTCAACGCAAGATTAAAAGAAATAGATGCCATTCCAAGAACAGTCCCATTTTCTTCAGCAACTACTAAACTACCTCTCTCATTGGAAATTAAGTTTTTAAAAGTTTTAGAATCAAAAATTTCATGTGGATCAGATGTAGCTTTAGCCAAAACCTCGAGTAGTTCTGAGCATCTATTTTGATCTTCTAATTTCGCCAGTCTTACAGTTACGGACATGTTTTATCAGCCTTTCATATTAGCAAGTTGCTCCTGAAGAACCACCAACCCTTTTTTATTTGCACTGATAATAGTTTCCATAGAAGGGGCTTCAGTACTTATATCTCCTAGCTCATATAATGAAGTATGAACTTCATCATGATAGGCAATTTGATTCATTTCTTCTAACCACCTTCTTATATTTGGTAAAGGTTCAAAGTCATAAACATTTGTAAACTTGCTCTGCAATTGCCCTATTTCAACATAAGCACTCATATCTGCGATCGTTAGTTGATCTCCAGTAAGAAAGCGAGATTTAGCTAACCATCCATCTTCTAATGCCTTAAAAGCTTTTTCTATATTGGCCTGAGACATTTTTAAAAAATCTTCTGAGAAGTTTAGATCTTTTCGAACTTTAGGCGCTACCAAACCAATAGATGCTTCTCTTACGTTCCTGTGATGGAGATGTAAATAAGAATCAACCTTTGCTCGTTCTTCGTGATTACTGGGATATAAGTCAGTCCAATCATATTTATTACAGAGATAGCACATGATCGCGTGAGATTCTGATAAAACAAATCCGGTTTCTTTGTCTTCAATACTAGGTATCGTACCTGTTGGGAATTTAGCTAGATAATCGGGATGACGGCTACCTCCTTCGGAAGAAGTGCCTGGGTTGATTAAAGCCATTTCAAAAGACTTTTGTTTGTATAACATAAGCCATAGAACCGCTCTTACTGGTTGAGAAAAAGGTACGCCGTAAATTATTAATGGACTAGACATAGTTACTCCTTACTTTTTTTGATCTGGTCTTACTCATCAACTGTATTATAAGCTGGTCGAGTTACTGAGAAAGCCCAATAGAAAAATACAAACTGGAATACAAGACGAACATAGAGTAGTGCAACAGGGAAGTCTGGAAACGCTTCAGGTGTAATGGCCATATAAATATTAGCAGGATAAACAGCAACCAGAAGTGCGACTAACCCCCAACCAGCTATTTTACGTAAGCGAGGAATCAAAACACATATTCCTCCAAGTACTTCAAAAAATCCACTGACATAAACGGCTTCTGCATGCATTGGAAAAGCAGGAGGCATAATCGATAAATAAAAGTCTGGATTAACAAAGTGGTTTATTCCTATATTGATAAAAAAAGCAGCCAGCCCAAATAAAACTAACTTTCTCCATAATCCAACGGGTAGTCCAAGTGCGACAGAAAGATTTGATAAAAAGCTCATTTAAGAGTTTCGTAAAATTCTTTTTCTAAATCTGGTCGTATAGCCGCCACTGGATCTTTTAGATTGTCATAAAAACCTAAGCTTGAAGCTGCGCCCTTATATCCCATTAATCTGAGAAGATCTTCGGGTAATTCATTAAGAAGTTCAGAAGAATTTCCTAAGTATTGATTCTCTTCTTGTCTCAACCAACCCAAAGTATATTGAATTGTTAAGCCTATCCTGACTGATTCAGTGTTATTTGGACCAGCTCCATGAAAAAGAGACCCAGTATAGAAAAGAACAGATCCAGCTTCCATTTCAGCAGGTCTAGTTTCTTTTTCAAAATTAATTGTGAGATTCTTGGCAGTACTTAAAGCTTCCTCAAAACTCGATTCATTTACTTTATGAGAGCCCGGAACTAATCTAGTTGCTCCATTTTCTGCTGTGAAATCCGTCAATGCCCACATTGTTGCTAGTGTTGTATCGAAACCTGAAGGAAAAGGGAAAAAATCGAAAGCCCATTGATCTCGATGTATGGGTTGTAGCTCAGCTCCAGGACCTACAGCTAATACTTGAGCATTATGTAGTTGGAAATTTGTTGAATGAGATAAAGCTTTTTCAGTAACTTCTAATACTTTCGGATGCATGATGAGCTCTCTAGCCTTAGGAGACCGAGCTATCACCAGCCCTGCCCTTTTTGTATGACGACCAGCAAACTTATCCTTTTTAGGTGTAGGTGTTAAATGAGGAACCAAATCAGATTTTATCTGTTCGACTGCTGATTTATCTATCAGATCTTTAATAATAACGCAGCCATTGGATTTAATCTCAGCCTCAATAGCTTCTATGCCTGCATCAGAATTTAAATAGTTAATAGCCATATCTTCTCATTCATTCGATAGGAAATATACTTTATACCCTAACCATTTTTATTAATATTCTCATTTTGGTAAAACCTTCTTTCCTATCTTGAAGATAGCTAAAAATATAATACATGCATAAAGGACCTTGACTAAAAGATGCTTTAGCATAGTTGTGCCATTGGCAAATTCAACTTGAGCGATCGAAATATCTGGAAACTGATTTAACATCAAACAAATTTGAATATTTTCAATTAAATCTATCATTCCAACCAAACAAGGAAGGATAACTAACCACCGAAGAAAACTAATTTCTACAAGGAATAAAATTAAACCTATGCCAAAAATTACATAAGAAATTGGAAATAATAAATCTAAAGTAAGGCTGGCCCAAGCGTATAAAGCCCTCCCATTCTCACCATAAATTAAAAAACTCTGCTGAACCAAAGCCAAATCGTAACTTGGTAAAACATCAAGAATTTGACCGCCAAGTCTTTTTTCTAGGAAAAAGAAACCTGTCAAACAAATTAATATACCCAAAAAAGATAAGGCTAAGCTTTTTTTTGAATCTAAAACTATCAATAAGGAGTTCATATAAAAAGTTCCTTAGAAATAGCTTTATTACTTATCACAAAGGATCACCCCCTAAAACTGCGGGTGTCTCACAATATGTGGTCAAAATAAACTGCTGGTGGTCCTCTATCCTTTTTGTAAGTGCCTCTTCAATCGCCGGGATCTTTGAATTTGCTTCAAAGAAAAAGAGCATGCCTGTATTTTGTTTTGTCTTCGGCATAATCTCTTCTGGTACAGGAAGCACGGTCATACTCATAGTAGCCCAATAGATGTCAGCAGCAGTAATCGAGTCACCCACAAGGTATTGCGATCCACGCTTTTCTTGTGCTTGTAGACGATTATCGATCAAAGAAATGATCTCAGCGATCTTACCTGGGGCTGAGGAACTGGCTTCCTCACTATATCCATACTTTCGTCCCAAAGGACTATCTATAAGAATCCTCATATTCCAAGTTAAACCATCCTCAGCCAAGATAACTGCACAAAGACCAAACATCTCAACTCTTAGATCAAAGTTATCAGGAATTAGAGACGGGCTATCCGCGGCACCGATTTGTTCTGCTAAAGCCAGTTGTTCAATCCAGACATTCCTCGGCCGCTCCTCGTCGTGGAGCATTGTAGGCAAACTGGTCTGACTCGTAACTTCGTAGAGCTTTTCTTGCTTGTCCTTTCCGGTAGCTTCATCGATACCCATCTGTGGATGCAGAACTCTGATTAAAGGTACATTTTTTACAAAGCAAATGTTCTTTAGGGCTTCAGAATACATGGCCTGCATCCCAGGAACGAAAGTTACTCTCGTTCCTTTTGTCATCTCTGCTGCTTCATCAAGCGAGATGAACTCAGGGTTTTGAGACTCTTTTATTTCAGTCATAATTTTTTCTCCTCAATCATCGTGGTTTTAATTTAGCTGACTTAATTGTGGCTTAAGTTTAAATTAATCCATCATCTCTCAGGTCTTCGAATGTTCTCTTGAATGCATCGATAACCTGATCAATCACATCTGGTTTGTGTGCGAAAGAAATGAAAGCAAGATGAATCCCGGGTACGATCACGTTGTGGCCTAGTAGATGAAGATAGAACTCCTTTTCTAAGGAATAGTGGCTATGATCTATATCACGTGATGATTCGATGGTTTCGCCACCGAAAATCAGGTGCATCATAGAACCTGCATTCATCATCTGTGCTGGAATGTTGTTCGATCGACAAAATTCATTGATTTCTGTTGCTATTCGATCCCCCTGCTCATGTAAGTATGGATAAATCTTTTCCTGATTCTCTTTAAGGTACTCCAACATGCCAATACCTCCCGCCATTGTGAGAGGATTGCCACTAAATGTTCCTCCTGCAAAGATCGCTGGAGTCTTATCGGCACCGGAAAAAGTATTCATTACTCTTTTAGATCCTGCAACAACCCCAATAGGAAGTCCTCCACCAGCTGCTTTGCCGTAAGTCACTAGGTCTGGTTTGATATCGTAGTACTGCTGGCAACCGCCATATTCAATCCTAAACCCAGTAATAACTTCATCAAACATTAAAAGAACTTCACACTCAGTGCAAACTTCCCGTAAACCTTCTAAAAACTCTTGATTATCGAGCCTAGGATTAGAACTTTGCACTGGTTCAATAACGACTAATGCTAGATTGTCTTTATGTTTACGGATAAGCTCATAAGCATTGGTATCGCGATAAGGAAGCATCATCATTAGATCTTTTGAAACTTCTTCAGGAATACCCGCTCCAAGTGTGGTGCTGGAGGGTGTTGAACGATCACTCTTAGAATCAGCCTTTACTAGCGCATAGTCATGAATACCATGGTATGACCCATCAAATAAGGCTACAGTTTTTTTACCGGTTACTGCTCGAGCTGCACGGAAAGCAAACATAGTAGCTTCACTACCAGAATTACAGAACATTACTTCATCCACTGCAGCTGAGGATTCCTTAATCAGTTCAGCAAGTCGTGCTTGTTGACCGTTAGGAATTCCATAGTGCCAACCCTTTTCAATTTGCGGACCAATTGCAGCTTCCACTGGTTCAGGCTTGTTTCCGAGTACATTAGGACCGAAGCCTCCAGTTAGATCGATGTAACGATTTCCATCTAGATCTGTGAGATAAGGTCCTTCAGCTGAGTCAATGTAAATTTGATGCGGGAGATCGACAGTTTGAACCACTTCTTGGGCTAAGGCGGCTTGTCCACGGTGAGCTACTTCTTCACATTTGGCCGTTCTGTTAATAAGCTTGGTTCTTACAGCAAGAGATTTTTCGCCAAGATCGGGTTCTGACTGTTTGCTAGCGCTGCTCATTATTAGCCTTTCCTTATTCCTTTTATTAGAGTGTAGCATTCAAGTAACTTAATTTGCATTTCTTACCTTTTGATTTCTAACTGGTGAATAATCTCTTTTTATTTTTCCATCTACTAATATCTTTTCAAAATAAGTCTTAGCGCCAGTTGCTTCGTTCATGTCTTCAACATTTTGAATATGAAAGTGTAGATGAGGTTCCGAAGAGTTGCCCGAATTGCCGCAAAGTCCTAGTAAATCTCCTTGTTTTACAGCTTGTCCTTCGCTAACCACTATGGAATCTTTTATGAAGTGAGCAAAAAATAAGAACTCATTATTGTCTGTTTTTATAATCACAGAATTTCCTGGTAAGTAGATTGGATTGAGTTTGCCAGGGATATTATCTTTTACACCATCCACAACAAGGACAACTTCACCCTCTGAAGGTGAAATGATTCTCTTACCGAAAGCGTAATAATCTTCATTAATTTTTCCTTCATTCTTGAAACTTTTCCCTTCCTGATCCTTTATAAGAAAATCAAAAGCTCCCTTTTGAGCATTACTCTCTACATGATAATTCTCTTCTTTAGTATCACCCCCCCAAAAAACAAACCATTCACCTTCGAAAGGAAGAATTAGCTTCGACTCATTCCTTAGTAATTTTGGGGTTTCTACCCAAGGTGCAAAAAAGAGCCCATTTATCTCTGCCTTTTCATTTAATGAGATTTTCAAGGTTAAATATTCTTTTGAAGATTTATTTTTTAAGAATTCTGCTTTGAAGATCCCATAAGTATTCTCATATCTTAAAAACTCCTTTTCCGTAATAACTCCATATTGTTTTGAAAATTGAGATAAGACTTCTTCCAATTGGGTTAAAGGTAAGGCTTGTTTCATTTCAACAGAAAACATTTTATGAACACTTTTGAAATCTCTTTGATTGAAATGTTCTGCAAAAGTTTCGCTTTTCTGTATTAGCGTGTTTTGTTCCGTACCCACTAAAGTAAAGGATATAAGAAAAACCAGAATCAAGGGTAAAGGTTCTAATAATTTATTTATTTTATTCACTTTATTCTCGTTGCCGTGCTATTTTAATACCATACGCATGATCATGACTTAAGTACTCTTACTTTTAAAAGAAATCTTCCATCTTTATTGTCTATCATGCAAAAATTCTAGCAAAAGAACATCGTCTTATGACATTATTAAAAATATGAAAAAACTCCTGATATTATTAGTTTTACTAACTCCTCAAATTTTGATTTCTGACGATGAAAATTCTTTAAAAGGCTACTGGCATGGCTTTGGATTAATTGTCCAGATTAAAGATTGTGAGAATAATTTTTGTGGAATGATAGAACATATGTTTGTTGATGATGGAGAAGATCCGAAACTAATATTGGATGAGAATAATAAGGATAAAGAGTTAAGATCAAGAACATTAATAGGTTCTAATATTCTTTATGGAATAGACAAAAAACCAGACTCAAAAAGAACTTTTACTGGAAAAATATATAACCCAGAAGAAGGTAAATCTTATAAATCTAAAATAAGGCAACTAGATAATGGCAATCTAGAAATAAAGGGATGCTTTGCAGTAGTTTGTCGCAAGATAGGAGAATGGTTACCTTTAAATGTGACTATAAACGATGAAGGTAAAAGGGTTGCTGAATTAGCAAAACCTTTAGCTATTTTTTGATCTCCTATTTAATCTACAAAAAGATTTTGTAAGGTTTCCATTTCGGAAGAACTTAGCTTACCCCTATTTTCTGCATCAATACATTCTTGTAATTCCTTTCTGTTTTTAATTCCTAGAATTACAGAGCTTACTTTTTCAACACTAAGAGCATATCTGTGGGCTAAGGATGCAGGAGATTCATCCCAATCTTTGGCAAGCTCTCTAAAAGGTAAAGCCCTTTCAAAATCGGTGAAATCAGCTTTATCCATTCCTGAAGGATGTGGTTCTCTATCCATACTGGAGGTAAGCGCCCCTGCTTGAACGGCTCTAATAGCCAAAATTGGTATATCTCTTTTTTGGCATTCTGTAAGCACTCTATTGGGATCAGGCTTCTCACTAATATATCCAATGGCTCCAATTGAATTTAAGATATTTACTGCGCACTGCATAGCTTCAGGGGGATGTTCATAATTTATAGCCTTGATAAGCGCTTCTTCTTGCCCCAAACCAATACCCCAATGATCAATCTTGCCTTCTTTTTTTAAAGCTTCAAAAGCTGGAATTACCGCATTGTAATAACACGAAAGAGTAGTAGCATTCGTAGCTCTATGTTCATTTAGTAAAGGTAACTGATAATCATCCTCTATGAGCTGGGAGTGCAGAAGAAACAAATTAACCTTATCGACTCCCATCGTCTCTAGACTTCTACAAAGAGAATTATTAAGCCTAGTATAAACTTCTGAGTCTGGAACTGTTCCAAGCCTACACTTAGTGGTTAGATTTATTGCTGTATGATCTTTTCCTTTTAAAGCCTCACCAACAACTCTTTCCGCCTCTCCTTTCCCGTACATGGGAGCTAAATCTAGATGATTGATTCCTGATTCAATTGCTAAGTTCACTGCAGAAACACTTTCTGTTCTGGTAGTTTCTCCCCAAACATTACCTATCCCGCCACCTCCCAGACTAAGTGCGCTTACAGTTCCAAAAGGTTTAAATTTTCTTTGTTCCATAATAATTAATCACTTGAATTGAGATCTAATAGCAAGGGTTTGTAATTATATACCTGCCAAGGTAGAGTTCTCTCATGAACCTATTGAATGATAAAACACTTAAGTGGAAACGCTACACTGAGGGAGACGACTTTGATTACCCCATAGATTATTCGGACACTATTCTAGATGCGAGAGAAGATGGGCGCTTGGAGATACTAGTTAAATGGGAACCTAATTGTTATTGTCATTTTCACAGACATACTGCAGAAATTAGTTCTTTAGTTCTAGAGGGTGAGCTTCATGTCACAGATATTGATATTGAAACAGGTAAAGAGTTAGGTAAGAGAGTAAGAGTTGCCGGGGATTTTGTACATAAAGAGCCAGGTGATGTACATATGGAACAAGGAGGAGCAAACGGGGCCCTAGTTCTGTTTAATCTTTACGCTCCTGAAGGCGAAGGCAAACTAGTGGAATCTTTAAAAAAAGATGGAAGCGTAATAAGTGTCTCAACCATGGAAAGGATTCTTAGAAAACGTAAAAAATAACTATTATTTTTCTTCTGGGTATTGGCAGATTCTCTTAGTGCTGGTTTCGATACCGTCTATGAATGTGAAGATCATCTCTTCGTTACGCATTTCCCTGAATACGGTATCGAAGAGGTTAAACAATCTAAAGACCATGACGCCCTCCTCATCAAAGTGTATGGCGGTGTTGAAGTTGTTGCATACTGCACCTACATCTCTCGCACCATTCTTCAAGGTGCCGTCAACACGAAAGTCATGGATGATACCGTACGCTGTTACGACCACCCGATTACCACACTGCTCTATACGTTCGAGATGACCAACTCGTCCCGAAACCCCGAGCCAGAGCCCTCTCATGTCGACTACTCCTTCTGTGAGCGGTTCGGTGCATTCGGCTAAAATTGGCATAGGTATGGTTGTGTAGCTACAACCAGGTGTATACGCCTTAGGAATATCATTAGCGGATTTTCCTGAGCCATCAAGGTCAGGAAGGTCACAATAGTTTACAGATCTACCGTCCTGCAGGAATATGGCAGGGTCGGTTGTATCTGCAGGTCTTGGTAGTAAAAAAGCATAGAACAACAAGCCGATCACTATTACAGCTAAGAAGCCAAAAAACCATTTTGTGATACTCAAGATCATTTTTCTAAGATTCCGCTATCACGAAATGTTCGAGCTTAAATATTTGATCTTCAGGAAGGGTTCTACCGACAGGAGTAAAATACACTGGGTTGAGGTCCTCTAAAGTCACGTTTTCTTTTATTGAATAACCATTTTTCGAAAGTAAGCTTTCCATTTCTTCAGCCGCGTAGAATGATATCCAAGGTTCGCCGACTTTGGCTGATAAATTTTTAATTAGATTAGCTCGTTTTTCTGCTTTTGGATAACCCTTACCAAAGCAAGCCTTAGGATCTTTATCCAGAAGTTCATCGACGTATGATAAAAAAAGAATTGAACTGGAATTTTGAGTAAGCGTAGCCAGTTCTTTAATTGTTGAACTGACAGCCTCCTTAGTGATGTACTGCGAGACGCCTTCGAACGTAATAACGGCGGATTTGCTTTGATCGAAGCCTGCATCCATAAGCTGATCAGTTAAGGACTGGTGACTGAAATCAACAGACACATAAGTGACATTTTCTGAATTGGGCAATTCTTTAGAAAGTTTAGAGCGTTTTCTATCCAGAACTTCAGGCTGATCTACTTCAAAAATTCTTAGTGAAGACGGAAGTTCAAGTCGATGAGCCCGCGAGTCATATCCCGCTCCCAAAATGACGTATTGCTCTACCCCACTGGTAGCACTTTTTTTAATCAGCTCATCAATATATCTCGTGCGCGAAATTAGATGTTCATGAAAACCAGGTGCAAACTTTCGAGCCAACCAGATGTTGAGCTTATGTCCCATCAGTTTCATTAAACTAGCACCTAATACAAACCTATCCGCGTAAGGATCGTTTATGACACGTTTATCAGGTCTAGCTAGTGTTTCAATCAAACGTTGTTTGGCCACTCCCTGAGCTGTACCGTCTTTTGTAAAAATTGATTTACTATCCATGTCTCCCCCCTTTCATTCCCACTCAGCGAAATGCTGCTCTGAAACCATAGATATTAAAGCATCTGAAAAAAGTTTGTATTAACTTTGTATAAGAGAGGTTTCATTTTGCTCCCTTTGTAACTTCTTTGTGACTCTCACATGTATAAAATATCTCAAAGATCCTACCTCCCAAATCAGATAAATTCGAAAATTTACAGCCTTCATATTTCGAATTTAAATATTCTTTTGCTGCATTGCTGTAAGTTTGTACTATTCTTTCTGAAGAGAAG
>CAZTLP010000038.1:0-6923 GCA_964614345.1 uncultured Gammaproteobacteria bacterium
TCTTTTAAAGAATTTCTAAAGTGGAGGTTTACTAGAAAGCAACCAGAAAGGATTCAGATAGAAACCTCAGATGATTGGAAGCAATTAGAGCAAGAATCAAAATATTATGCCGTGTGGGTAGGGCATTCTACTTATCTTCTGAATAATGGAGATCTAACCATTTTGACTGATCCAGTCTTTTCAAAAAGAGCTTCTCCTGTTTCTATAGCGGGTCCAAAAAGGCTCATTTTGCCTTCCATCTCATTACAAGAATTGCCATCAATAGATATTATTACAGTCAGCCATAACCACTATGACCATTTAGATATCAAGAGTTTAAAGACTTTACACAAACTAAATCCAGATGCCCTGTTTCTTGTTCCCAAGGGCGACAAAAAGCTTTTAATAAAATCAGGAATAGAGAATGTGAAAGAATTTCATTGGTGGGAAGAAATAGAAATTAACAACACTAAATTTACCTTTACCCCAGTACAACATTGGTCAGCAAGGGGTCTCAGAGATCGTAATAAGAGTCTCTGGGGAGGGTGGTTTATGAAGTCTACAGATATTTCAATTTACCATGCGGGAGACACTGGGTACTCAGCAGACTTTAAGGAAACAAGATCAAGACTAGGTTCTCCGGATTTTGCTATGATTCCAATAGGTGGTTACGACCCACGCTGGTTTATGAGTTATCACCATGTAAAGCCCTCTGAATCTATTCAAATTTCTCAGGACTTAGGTGCTCTAAAGTCTGTTGGAATGCACTGGGGAACCTTCATTTTGACCGATGAAGATATTCTTGAACCAGAAAAATTAATCAAACAAGAACTAAAGAAACTCGACCTATCGAAAGATTACTTTAGAACTCCGAAACCGGGTGAATTGCTAAGCTTGCGAGTGAACTAGACCAAATGATAACAGTCTAATAAACTGAAAACTTAAGATTAAAAAGTAAATAAGTCATGAAAAATAGTTTATTAACATTTTTTATAATCTTTATGTTCAGTAACGCTTGGGCTGAAGAGAATAAATCTAAAGATTGTTTCAGAGTAAAGGATATCAGTGGTTGGAATGCTCTTGATGATGAAAGATTAATTGTTTGGTCACCAACTCAATCTAAACCTTTTTTAGTAACTCTAATAAATCGCTGTCCCGGACTAACTTTTGAACAGTCTCTGGTTTTTAAAAGCACCCTCTCAAGAACTTGTTCAAATACTAGAGATACGATTTATACAGAGGACATGCCTTGTCACATTAAATCAATTCAAAAGATCGATAAAGAAAGAGCAAAAATATTGGTCTCAGCTAAAAATGCCTTAGTTATAGATGTGCGTTCAGCGGAAGAATGGAAAAAGGGGCACCTCTCTAGCGCAAAACATATTGAATTAATGAATTTAGAGAAGGACATTGAAGAAATCTCAAAATACAAGAAAAGTACCATAATGCTTTATTGTCAAAGTGGGAATAGATCTGAACAAGCTTCAAAGATTCTTAAAAACTTAGGATATACAAAAGTTATTAATTTAGGAGGTCTGTTAGAAGCCCAACAGTTATTAGGGGAAGAAATTGTCACATTATGAAGAAACGCCTAATTTTTTTGTTAGTAGCTCCAAAAAACATTAAATTTTTAACTAAATCCTGAAATATGTTTTAATCTCATATTAATACTTACTAACCCTCTATAACCTTAAAAATATGATAAGAAAAGCCTGTCTCACTCTTCTGCTACTAATTCCATTCGGGCTTGTTTCGATGGAACCTGGAGATAAAGTAGAAAATTTTAGGTTACTAGACCAAAAGGGTGGTTCTCACGAACTTTTTTATTACAACGACCAAAAGGCCTTAATTTTTCTGGTGCAAGGAAATGGATGTCCCATAGTTAGGCATGCAGCTACTAGGTTCCAAGAACTTAACGAAATATACAAAGACCAGGAAGTAGAATTTTTCATGATAAATTCAAACCTACAAGACGATCGTTTAACAATAAGAGCAGAAGCCAAAGAATATAATTATGACTTGAGAATACTTGTTGATGATTCTCAAATCATTGGAGAGTCTCTAGGCTTAAGTCGAACAGGAGAAGTCTTCATAATCAACCCTCAGGATTGGTCGGTAGCCTATATAGGTGCTATTGATGATAGATTGACATATGAAAACCAAAAGGAAAAAGCTTCTAAACATTTCCTAAAAGATGCGATTGAAGATTTATTGGAAGGTAGAACTGTGTCTGTACCTAGAACAGAGTCTCTTGGATGCCTAATTAATTTTCCCAACAAGACAGGCAAGGAATTAATTTCCTATGCAGATGATGTTGCTCCGATATTAATAGAAAACTGTACTGTTTGTCATAGAAAGGGCGGTGTGGGTCCTTGGGTTATGTCTGATCATAAAATGATAAATGGTTTTTCTTTAATGATGAGGGAAGTTATTAGAACTAAAAGAATGCCACCTTGGCATGCTGACCCTCTCATAGGGAAATACAGTAATGACAGATCACTTACTGCAGAAGAAGAAAAAACACTAGTTCATTGGATAGAAGCTGGAGCGAAGAGGGGAGATGGACCTGATCCGTTGAAGCAAGTTAAATTATCAACTTCAGTCTGGACTAATGAAGAAGAATTAGGTCCTCCTGATTACGTTATTGAAATCCCTTCAACCGATGTTCCGGCAACTGGTGTTGTAGATTATAAATATCAATATGTCAAAAATAGTGTGGGAAAGGATATATGGGTTAAGGCAAGTGAAATTGTCCCAGGAGACAGGCAGGTTCTACACCATGTAATAACTAGTTTTGGTCCCACAGAAACACGTGGTCCAAGAAAAGGAAAACTTAAATTTAGGGAAAGGAAAGGCTTAAGAGGGTACGCACCTGGAATAAACAGCAATCCTTTCCCAGATAACTCAGGCACTTTTCTTCCAGCAGATGCTACTTTTGAATTTCAAATGCATTACACACCTGTAGGAAGAGCTACTGTGGATTCTACTAAGATGGGTATATGGGTTGCTGACGAGAAACCTGAACATGAAATTTTTTCAATGATCATGTTAAATCCTAGGATTCGTATTCCTGCTGGTGCGAAAGAACACAAAGAATCTGTTTCAAGAGCTGTGTCGAAAGACTCTCTACTATATAGCGTTTTACCTCATGCTCATTACCGTGGGAAGAGGATGGTAGTAACTGCTTATTATCCAGATGGAAAAACAGAAATTCTGCTTTCAGTTCCTAATTATGACTTTAATTGGCAAACTTCTTATGATTTTGAGGAACCAAAATTTATACCAGCCGGAACTACTCTAATCCAACACCAATGGTGGGATAACTCTGCTCAGAACAAAGCTAATCCAGATCCTACTATAGAAGTCACTTGGGGTGAGCAGTCATTTGAAGAGATGCTATTCGGGGCTTACATGATGAGGGTTTTGAAGGAGGAAGAGGTCCCTTATTATAGAAATCTAGTCGCAAAGATAAGTGAAAATTAGACATGAAACGGTTACTGCTAATTTTTTCTTTACTGATAAGTTGTGGGTTATTTTCTGAAGATGAAGAGAAGATTCAGGCGACCAGCCAGCTAGAAAGTATCGTCCTTGGGTCAGGTTGTTTTTGGGGAGAAGAAAAACGTTATGAATCTATTCCTGGTGTAATCAGTGCTATATCAGGTTATGCGGACGGTAAGGGCGTTAAACCAACCTACAGAGAAATAACAAAACCTAAAAATAGATTTAATCCGAATAACCACGCTGAAGTAGTACTGGTGGTATTCGATAGAAATATTGTCTCGCTAGAAGAAATCTTAAAGGATTACTTTGAAGGGCACGATCCTACACAATTCAATCGTCAAGGTAATGATATAGGCACCCAATACCGCTCAGTTATTCTGACCATTAATGACGAACAAAGAGAGATAGCCAAAAGGTTATTAGATGAATTTCAAGTTCTTATGAGTGCCAATGGTTATGGCAGGATCCAGACCAAAATCAAACCATTAACAGAATTTCATTATGCAGAAGAATATCATCAAGATTATTTAGTTAAGAATCCAAATGGCTATTGCCCTGATCACTCTACTGGCGTGGTGTTTAATAAGGAAGATATTAGAGATGAAATAGATAATTCTTTCCTTCAACAAGGAAAGCATATAGTTGTTATAGAGTCTGATTCTTGCCCGTATTGTGAAAAATTCAGAGCAGATGTATTAATAGGTTATCAAGGCTCGATACCCTTGTCTTATCGCAATTCTTCTGGACTTAATGGACTAAAGATCAAGACAGAAACCTGGGCAACGCCTACCGTTCTATTTCTAGAAAATGGAAAGGAGATATACGGAAAAAAGGGTTATATGGAAGCAGAAACTTTTTACAAAATCTTAGGATTATTTAAATTAGGAAAAACAGAAGCATTTAATGTGGCGTTTAATCAAGGTACAGATGCTAGGTATTGCAAAGAGTATCAGATTTTTAAGAATACACCGGATGGAGTTTTTACAGATAAACTTAGTGGAGTTGCTCTTTTTGATACTAGGGATCGTTTTAATTCTGCAACAGGATGGTTATCCTTTACCAAACCTGTAAAGGGAACAGTAACAGAACACCTTGATACTAGTTTTGGAATGGTCAGAACTGAAATAAGATCAAAAAGTTCAGGCATTCATTTAGGCCATGTTTTTCCGGATGGGCCAAATGGCAAACCAAGGTATTGTATAAATGCTACAGTTTTAGATTTTAAAACCAGGGACGCTTACTTAACAGCAAGTTCAGGATAATATCCCTTGTCTTGGTTAGTTTATATTTTGAAGTGCGGAGACAATTCTTTGTACACTGGCATTACTAATAATATTGAAAAAAGACTTCTCGCTCACGAAGAAGGAAGGGGGGCTAAATACACCAAAGGAAGGGGTCCATTCAAGATTGTTTATAAAAAAAAGTTTAAATCTAGGAGTGAAGCTACGATTAGAGAAATGGAAATAAAAAGATTAGACTCCAAAGAAAAAAATAAATTGATCTGTTAGTCTATTACATTAAGAGAAAGCACAACGATATGAAGAGTTTGTTCCCACTAATAATTCTAATAATAAGTTTTGATGTAAGTTCTGCCTATAGGCCAACAGTTCAGCATTGGAGTCAGGGTTATGGTGGAGCTTTAATGATGGGTGAGATGTATCCTTTCATTATTAGTGATGAATCTTCCGCTTCTAGTCCTAACTCTGACGAATTTCAACAACCTCTAGTAGTTAAAGGAATACAAGTAGAGAAAATTATAGATGGCGATACTGTTTACGGTTTATTAGAGGGTAAGACTTACAAAATCAGGTTAGCTGAGATCGATGCTCCCGAAAGAGATCAACCGTTTGGTAGACAGTCTAAAGTTTTCCTGAGAGATCTTTTAGCAGATGGTGAGTTTGATGCCCATATCTCTACTGAAGACCAGTACGGCAGATACGTAGCTAAACTTTATAGCAATGGAATTGATATCAATAGAAAGATGGTCTCTGAAGGGATGGCATGGGTGTATGACTATTATGTAATTGACAAGACTTTATATCTAAACCAAGAAGAGGCTCAAAACCTGAAAAAAGGGATTTGGTCTAAACGCTACCCCGCACCTCCTTGGGAATGGCGCAAAGCTAGAAGAAGATAGTTTCTTAATGCAATTTCTTTACAAAATAGCTAAATGGTTAATCCTGGCTTTAGTAAGCCTTTTAGCTTGCACCTTTGTTCTTTTCCTAATTTTTTTGATTATGGATATTTTTGGAGTTTCAGGAGAAGATGTATCTAATAATTTATTGGATCACAGAATACTTTTAATTCTCCTAGCTTTTGCTTCTATGGCCCTTTCTTATTTTTATCTTTATAAGAAGTAAAACTTATTCGTATTGCAGGGCTACAGCAGGATCAAGTCTTGCAGCTCTCTTAGCAGGCCAAATCCCAAAGAATAGACCTACACAGGCTGAGAAAGTGATTGAACCTAGAATAGCCAAGACAGGTATCACAAAGGGTAGTTCTGAGAATGAAGCAGCTAAAAAATAAATAAAGGTTCCAACCAAGGCACCAATAATGCCTCCAATAACACACAAGATAATTGCCTCAACTATAAATTGAAACAAAATGGCTCTGGGTGTCGCTCCTAAAGCCTTCCGTAAACCTATCTCTCTAGTACGTTCCGTAACTGATACAAGCATAATATTCATAACCCCAATTCCACCAACCAATAGGCTTATACCTGCAATCCCTGCAATTAAGGCAGTAAATATAGCTGTAGCATCTTGTTGAATTTGCTGTATTTGCGACCAGTCAATAATTCTAAAATCATTGTCTTCACCTGGGCTAATATCATGTTCTCTACGAAGTACTCTTTCTATAGACATCATAGCTTCCTTAATGGATGTCCCGTCCGGTATTTGTACTCTTAAGGTATTGATCCACTTTCTGCCATATACTCTGGTAGAAGCAGTCATCATCGGAACGTATATTCTTTCATCAGTATTTTCCCAACCCCCAGATCCCTTTTCACCTAAGAGTCCTATTACTTTGAAGGTGTGGCCTCCAATCTGGATACCTTTATTTAATAACATCTCTTCTGGTATTTTCAGTTCTTCTGCTATGTTGTGACCCAAAACAGCAACTTTTTTACGAGAAAAATTATCGTTTTCACTAAAGAGTTTTCCTTTAGTTAGTACGAAAGAATTAACAGAAAAAAAGTTTGGTTGAACCCCGTAAATTGAAAAGTTTGCATTCTTATCGCCAAATTTAACTTGTTTATTACCATGCATCTCAGGTGATATGCGCCAAGGTATCTCTGAGTCTTTTGATAAAGCATCTGAATCTTTTAACCAGAGGGCAACCCAGCTTCCAGTTACTCCCCTCCTTTTTTTCTGGCCTGGATAGACTGAAACTGTTTTGGCTCCAAGACTAGAAATAGAATCTTCTATTGCTTGTTGAGCACC
>CAZTLP010000038.1:7023-9714 GCA_964614345.1 uncultured Gammaproteobacteria bacterium
GCAGTAGGGGAGGTTATGACTTGACCTATTTCAACAGGTCTAAATATTACTGTTCCCTCAATAGGAGAACGCACCAAAGTATCATCTAAAGCTATTTTGGCATTTTCTAAGAAGACTTCTGCTCTTACTAGTTGAGCCTTAGCTGTGGCATGTTGTTCTTGAATATCTTCAAAGGCTTTATCAGAAATACTTTTGGCTTTATGAAGTTCAATGCCTCGATTTAATTGCGCTTCACCATTTTCTAATCTAACTCTAGCAACTTCTAAATCAGCTTGTGCTTGAGAAAGAGCATTAGAAGGTGTTCTTTGATCAATTCTCGCCAGTACTTCTTCTTTTTGTATCAAATCTCCAACCTCAGCTCCTAGATACAAAATTTCTCCAGAAGCTTTTGATTTAATTTCAACTGCAGAGATAGCCTCAACAGTCCCTGAAGCTTCAACGATTAGCTCCAGTGGTTTAGGGCCAATTTCTTCTATGGTGTAGAAATCAAAATCATCTTTTTTTTCATTGGAAAAACTAAAAAAAAGTGTAATTAACAAAACCACTATTAAGGAATATCTAACTAAATTATTATCCATTACTAATTAATTGATTGAATCGGAACCAATTTCTCCATCTTTAATTGTTATTGTTCGTTGAGACTGTTTAGCCACTTCTCGTTCGTGAGTTATTACTACGATGGTTTGACCTTTTTTATTTAAATCTTTAAAAATTTCTAAAACTTGATCGCCAGTTTTTGAATCTAAGTTACCTGTTGGCTCATCTGCAAAGAGAATAGAAGGGTAATTAATTAAGGCTCTTGCAATTGCAACTCTTTGCTGTTCACCTCCAGACAGTTCAGTTGGCTTATGTAACAATCGATTAGTTAGACCAACTTTCTCCAATACTTCTTCAGCTCTTTTAAGTCTTTCAGATTGTTTTACAGAAGCATACTTTAGGGGAAGGGCTACATTTTCAAGAGCAGAACTTCTAGGCAAAAGATGGAATTTCTGAAAAACAAAACCAATTTCTTCATTTCTTATACCTGCAAGCTGTTCTTCATCTAAGCTTCCCACATTTCTATTATTAAGAAGGTAGGTTCCTTTTGAAGGTGTATCCAAACAACCCACAATATTCATCAAGGTAGATTTACCAGAACCAGAAGGGCCCATAATAGAAACGAATTCACCTTCTTCTATACTAAAGCTAACTCCCCTAAGGGCATGCACATAAGTCTCTCCTAAATCATAGGATTTATGAACATCTTTTACTTGAATCATTGAATTAAAAAAATATGACTTAAATAGGTGTTATATCTAACTATAACACCTAAAGAAATTGAACACTATTTTTTAGTGTAGATAGATATTTTCATGTGTGTTTTGCCTATCCTATTGTTAAGATTATTTTTTTAATTAAGCAAAGAAGAAGAAAATGTCTTACACATTAATGCCTGGTGATGAAGCCCCTTTTTTTGAAGGTTTAAAAGGAACAGATGGAAACTTGTATAGTCTTAAAGATTTAAACTCTGAGTTGTTTAAAGTTTTATTTTTTACTTGCAATCATTGTCCTTATGTCACTGGTTCAGATGAATTAACTAGAAATATTGCAGAAAAGTTTGCAGATAAAGTTAAATTTATAGCTATCAATTCCAATTCTGAAAATACTTATGAAGAGGATTCTTACGAAAATATGATTTTAAGAATGGAAGAATTTAATTTTCCTTGGCTTTATCTTCATGACCAATCTCAAACTACTGCTTTAGATTATGGTGCTTTAAAAACCCCTCATTTTTTTCTTTTTGATAATCAATGGGAGCTTTTGTATACCGGTAGAAATACTGATAATCCAAGAGATATAAACAGGAGAACTACCGATGATCTTGAAGAAGCTATTAAGCAAGCAACAGAAAGCAGGGAGGTCACTATTCCTGTGACTAACCCCATTGGATGTAATATTAAATGGGAAGGTAAGCCTGCACATTGGATGCCACCAGAGGCCTGTGATTTAATCTAATTTAAGGAGAGAGTTATGTCTTATTCACATATAGGAGGAGATCCAAGAGAAGCTTTTAAAGATCAACAAGAAACCTTCGATCTCATAGAAAGTTTTATGGGATATTTACCTAACTCGCATTTATCTATGGCTAAAAATCCAAAATTAAATGATGGTTTTGGTGCTTTAGCAGGCACCATCTTTGGTAGTAAACATTTGGATATGGGCCTAGTAAATTTAATAGCCTTGGCATCAAGTTTATCTTCCGGTTGTAAATACTGCCAAGCACACACTTCTCATGGAGCTAATAGGGCAGGAATAAGTGCTAAAAAGATAGCTGAAATTCTTAAATATAAAGAAAGCGATCAATTTAGTTTGGGTGAAAAAGCTGCTTTAGATTTAGCATTTTCAGCAGGTGTTACACCAAATGCTTCAACTAAGGAGCATTTTGTTGAATTACAAAACTATTACAGTGATGAAGCCATAATAGATATAGTGGCTGTTATTGCACTTTTTGGCTTTTTGAATAGATGGAATGACACTTTAGGTAGCAAATTAGAAGATGTACCAAAAGAGTTTGTTGAAAAAGAGCTAAATCCTTTAGGATGGAGTAGTTAAGGAGAAATTTTATGGAAATACCTTTTGAAAAAACATTAGCGGAGATCATAAGATGGAGAGTAGATAAGAAACCAGAAGCTATAGCGCATAAATTTGGTG
>CAZTLP010000039.1:0-7492 GCA_964614345.1 uncultured Gammaproteobacteria bacterium
CCCACACAGAAGGCTTTCTACTACGTAAGAGTATTAGAGAACCCAACGTGTCGTTGGTCCACTTGGGATGCCGTTAAAAGAGGAGTCGAGCCAAGACCTGATTTACACAAGACGCTTCAGGAAAGGGCTTGGTCTAGCCCAATTTGGCATACGCCTGAAGTTTAGACATAAGAGTCCAGATGACTAAGAAGTTACTTTCCTTCTTATGTATAGGTCTAGTTATCCTTTTATTGGATATTTGGTTTGATACTAGTAATCAAGATAAAACTATTGTCCTCTATGATGATGAAATAAATGCCTTAATAGAAACCTGGACTGCTCAAGTTGGCAGACCCCCAAATGACCAAGATCTTCAAGGGATTATCAATCAACTGGTTGAAGAAGAAATTCTTTACAGGGAAGCTTTAAAACTGGAATTAGATAAAGATGACATAATCATTAAACGAAGACTGGCTCAGAAGATAGGTTTTTTAAAACAAGAAGAGCAAAGTCAGCTACCTACAGAGACAGAACTTAAAGAGTATTTTAAATCTAAAGAAGCTAAGTATTACTTGGATAAAAGATTGAGTTTCAGTCATCTGTATTTTTCTAAAGAAAAAAATGGAGCAGAAAGGGCTTTTCAAGCTCTTAAGGTCATTCAGAATGAGAAAAGTATTCCAGATAGCGACCCTTTCCTTGTAGGAAAAAACTTTATTAATAAAACCTCTAAAGAAATAGAAAGAGATTTTGGCGTCGGTTTTTCAGATCATTTTATCAATGAAGAGGCAGGGTCTTGGTTGGGTCCATTTAATTCTATATACGGGACACACTTAGTAAAAATTTCTCAAATAACTCAGCCAAAGTCACCCACCTTAGAAGAAGTAAAGAGAGCTGTTTTAGTAGATTATCAGCTGGATAAGAAGCAAGAAGACATGAAGGGCTATATTGAAAACTTAAAGAGGGATTATGAAGTTCAAATTAATCCCAAATTTAACTACCAAGATTGATGGCAAAACTACTTTTTCTTATTTCTTTAATTGTTACTAGTTTCACTAATCTTGAAGCACATGAATTAAATCCAGCTCGCTTAACTCTTGACGAAATTGAAACCAATTCTTTTGAAGTGGTTTGGAGGTTCCCTTCCAATGTTTTGACTAAACCTGGAAGTGTTGTTTATCCACCCACTTGCAATGAAACCAATAACTCCATGCCTAAGATAGAAGGCAAATATCAAGTTACCACTTCCAGCTTAATTTGTGAGTCAGATCTTAGGAATCAGGAACTTGTTGTTAAGGGGCTGAGCAGAATGACTGACGCCCTCATAAGCATTCAGTTTTTTGACGGAGGTAAGTTTGAGGGCTTGGTTTCAGTTAATAACCCTAAAATGATGATACCGGGGGAATCTAATTTATATCCAACCAATTACTTTTGGTTAGGAGTCGAGCATCTTTTAAGTGGAATTGATCACCTAATATTTGTTTTAGGTCTTATTTTTCTCGTAGTTGGATTTAAAACCTTAATTAAAACTATCACTGCTTTTACAGTAGCTCATAGCATAACTTTAGCTTTGTCGGTAACCAACACATTTCAACTCCCTCAATCAAGCGCAGAAGCTCTGATTGCCCTGACTTTGATTTATTTGGCGATCGAAGTGGGTGAAAGTAAAAAATACCAACAAACTCCCTGGTTATTGGCTTTTGGGTTCGGTTTGCTGCATGGGTTTGGTTTTGCAGGAGCTTTATCAGAAATAGGTTTTTCGGACTCTTCTTTACTTTATTCGCTTCTTTTTTTCAATTTGGGTATAGAAGCAGGACAATTACTAGTAGTACCAATCTTCGGACTTATTGTTTGGTTGTTTAATCGAGTAAAGATAACTAACTTTATTTATCAATTCTCCTCTTACTTGATAGGAGGTATAGCTTGCTTTTGGCTGATTGAAAGAGTAGCAAAGATAGTTATTTAAGTTGATCATCTATATACACTGTATTACTATTTCTGATGTCTTATAGACACTTAGTCTATAGGAATTAATATTATTAATTTTGGGGAGAAATTATGAATAATTTGATTAAGGCTATTCGTAGTCTTGTTTTCCTTTCCCTTGTTCTGATTGGCTTTAATGCGCTTGCTGAAGATGAAGTTGAAGAAGTGGTTGTCACTGGTTCTTTGATTAAAGTTTCAGCGCAAAACCAAGCTGTGCCGGTTGATGTAATAGGCAGAGATGAGTTAGAAGCAGAAGGAAGTCCTAATATGATAGACGTAATCCTTAACCTGCCTTCTATGTCGGGTACATTAAATCAACAAGATCAGTTCCAAGGTAGTGGTGTTGCAACTGGTATGAAGAATATCAACATCCGTGGTATGGGTGGAGACAGAGGACTTGTTCTTATCAACGGTAAAAGGATTGCACCTGCAGCAGTGAGATCAGCAAAAGCAGCTGTTTATCCTGTTGATGTAGGTAACTTTCCTATGATTGCTATGCAAAGAATTGAGTTACTGAAAAATGGTGGTGCAGTCACTTATGGATCTGATGCTATAACAGGAGTTCTTAACTTCATCACAAGGAAGGGATTTGAAGGCTTTGAGGTTAAAGCGAACTTTTCTGATAATGATGGAAGTGATGGCGATCAGAATGTTTCCATGGTTTGGGGAACTGGCAATACTGGTGCTAATTTAATGATAGCACTTGAATATGAGAAAAGAGACAGGTTGCCTGTTTGGGAAAGAAGCTTTGTCGATTATAGCTCTCCAACAGGATGGCCTTTGGGTATATCTTCTTTTGGTAATCCAGGAGGGTTCGGGCCGGCTGCAGGTTGGCCAGGCACGTTATATGGTGGTTTAGACAGAGATCCGAAATGTGGATATGCTTCTGAATTTACAAGTTCCTTTGCTCTAAGCTTGGGAAGATGTGGATACAACTACACACCTTTCTTTAACTTGATCGATGAGCAAGAAAGGAAGAAATTCTACGCTCAAGTAGAATTTGATATAACAGATTCCACTTCAGTTTATATGGATGTGCTTTATGCAGACTTAGAAGGTTGGTATAACACTTCTCCTAGTTTTCCCCACACTAACCCAGGATCTTCTAACTACTGTGCTGGAGATCCATTAACTTGTACTTCTGCAGTACCATACTTTATGTATGTTCCGCTTAATAACCCTGGAGCTGTAGATTTCTTATCTACACTAAGTGCAGAAAGACAAGCTCAATACCAAGCTGCGGGCGGATTGCATTTTTGGGGTAGAACTTTAGCAGTTGAAGGCCCATCACAAAGTGGTAAGCGTTTTCATGAAACCATGAGATTGAACGCAGGAGTTCTGCATTCTTTTGACAATGGAATGGATTTGGATGTATCGGTTACTTATACAAATCATTCAGTGGATGGTTATACATATGATCCGTTACATTTGAGAGTTCAAGATGCACTGGCAGGACTTTCAGGTCACAATTGTCCAAGAGTTGGCACTAACCCTTGGGATGCAGCGAATGATGCACTTCGTGGAGACACTGCTTCAGGTTGTTATTGGTACAACCCGTTTGGATCTGCTATAGGAGCTACTGGTGCTCTCGCTAATGATCCCTCTGTGAGGCAGTACTTCAATGGAGTTGCTGCTAGTATCACTCAAGTAGAGAACGTAGTAAGTGAAGCTACACTGACCGGAGAATCAGATATAGAAATGGGTGGAGGAAATCTTGCCTGGGCTATTGGTTATCAGTATAGATGGTGGGATAGTCAATACAATCCGACTGGAGATAACAGAGTGGATGGACCACAAAATTCACCTTTTGTATTCTTAGGAGTATCGCAAGAGAGTTACATAGAAACCAGAGTTTGGTCACTATTTGGTGAAACAGCCTTACCTATTTCAGAAAATACCACTGTGACTTTAGGTGCTCGTCATGAAGATTATGGTTTAGATGCGATAACTAAGCCTAAACTTTCCATAATTTCAGATGTGTCAGATACGGTAACGGTAAGAGCATCCTATGAGCAGGTATTTAGAGTTCCGAGCATACCAACTCAAGCTTCATATTCTCTAGAGCTTTATCAACCAGCAGGTGAGTATATTCAGATTGAAACTCCTGTGCCTTCTTCTTTAACCCCCGAAGAATCAACTAATATTGGTTTTGGAGTTATTGTTAGGCCTAGCGACCAACTTACTGTTAATTTGGATTATTACTCCCTTGCTTTAGAGGGTCCTTTTAACAGAGAGGCTTCTACTTGTGCTTGTTCAGACAAAATAACTTCTACAGGTGCACTTTATGATCCAGCAGTAAATGTTCCTCAAGACATCACAATGATAATCGCTGAATTAATAAACGGTGATGATGTAGATACTGCAGGAGTAGATTTGGAGGTTAAATACACCTTCGAAAATGACTTAGGCAACTGGGCAGTTGGTGGAAACATGAATCATATTATTGAGTATGATGTGTCTGGAACAGCTGACGGCAATCCTTATGACGGAGCTGGTAAATATAATCTACGTTCTACAGTGCTTCCTATTGAGTTACGTATGATGCCAGATCTTAAATATAATGTTTACGCATCTTTACTCATGAATAATGGTATTTATGCAAGACTTTATGCTAGGTACATCGATGGAGTGGAATTACCTGACACCTTTGATTCATTAGCTACTATGCAAGGTGCTGGCTACTTTATGGATCAGCAAATCGATGACCATCTAACCTATGACTTTCATATTGGTTGGACTGCTTTTGAAGATAAAGTGGAAACAACTTTATCAGTAATTAATTTAACTGATGAAGAACCTCCATTAGTTCCTCACGAGCTTGCCTATGATGCTAATACACATAACCCAGTTGGCAGAATTGTTAAGGTGGGCATTGATTACAGGCTGCAATAAAAAGTAGACTAAAGATCTAAAGAGAAGGCCTCGGTTAGAGGCCTTCTTTTTATCTAAACGTTAATTGTGAATACTATAAGTGAAAGAGATCCTGGTTATGCTTGGGTTATGGTAGCTTGTGTTTTTATATTAAGCGCTCTGTCATTTGGTTCCTTAGCTTCAATCTCAGTTTTCCTTAAACCACTTTCTTTAGAGTTTGGCTGGTCAAGAGGTCAAACTTCATTTGGCTATACAGTAATTTCTTTTTCATCTGCTGTTTTTGGCGTTTTTTGGGGCTATATAGCTGATAAATATGGCACTCGTTGGTTTGGGATAGTTGCAGCCATAATGATGTCTTTGTCATTATTCCTCTTAAGCAAGCAAGCAACTATTTATCACTTCTATGGATTTTATTTTTTATTTGGTGCTTTTGGAAATGCAATGGTTACTTCTCCTTTATTTGCAAACGTGGGGTTTTGGTTTCGTAATAACCCGGGTTTGGCTTTAGGAATTACAGCTGCGGGTGGCGCAGTAGGTCAAGGCTTAATCCCGTATATATCAGGAATAATTATTGGAAATGATGGCTGGCAAGCTGCATATTACTTTATGGCAATAGTTTATCTTGCTATAGCTATTCCAGCTGCACTATTTATCAGAGAATCTCCTTGGCGGGAACAAGCAAGAACTTCTGCTGAAGATGAACCTAGAGACTTTCCTTTATCTGAAAAAGAAGCTATTACCTGGCTATGCTCAGCAGTAATATTTTGTTGCATTTGTATGTCAGTTCCAATTGTTCATTTAGTGCCTTTACTAACAGACGCTGACTTTTCAATAGAGTTTGCAACTAGTGTCTTAATGGTTCTAATGTTTTGTGGTGCCTTTGGAAGAATCCTAGGAGGAAAGCTTGGAGATATGATAGGAGCTTTGCCTGCTTATATGCTCATGTCTTTAGGTCAGACTATCTCGGTAATATGGTTCCCACATACAACTAATCCTACAGTGCTTTATCTTTTAGCAGCTTTTTTTGGTTTTACTTATTCAGGTGTGATGTCGAGTATTTTAGTCTGTACCAGAATGATGGTATCAGCTAAATTTGCTGGAAGGGCAAATAGTCTAGGCTCTTTCTTTGGATGGATGGGAATGGGAATGGGCGGTTTTTTTGGTGGATATTTTTTTGACCTATACGGAGATTATTTTTGGTCATTTGCTTTTGCTTCTTTTATGGGAGTTATTAATTTACTAGTCTTGGTAAAATTTCTATCCAGAATAACTAACAGAAAAATAGCTATTCAGCAGTCAATTAGATGAGTTACATTTTGAAGCCTAGTGTGATTATCAATGAATAGAAGTAATAAAATGTTTGAAACTACTGAATTTTTATTCACAGCAGAAACTACTCCTGATGTTAGTACTGATCTTGCTGAAAGTGTTGGTAAGGTTGAAGAGCTGGGGCTTGTTGCTAACGCTGTAAACGTAACAGACTCACCTAATTACAAAAGCCGTTTGAATGGTTTGTTGGTTGCTTCAGAGATTCAAAGAAGCGGGTTAGATGTCATTTTGCAACTTACAGGTAGAGACAGAAATCAGATTGCGTTGGAGTCCGTATTGCTTGGCGCCTTGTCGGTAGGCGTAAACAAAGTTCTTTGTTTAAGCGGAGATCAGCCAGATAAGAATGGGCCTGCGGTTGTTAATGAATTTAATAGTAACGGATTAATCGAACTATGTAAGGTTATCTCAAAGGGAACGCTGACCGATGGAACAAAAATAAAAAATCCTCTACCAATTTACTCGGGTACTGCTGATGATTTATATGATCAACTTTCGAAACCAGATGCACTTAGCAAATTAGTTAAGAAGATTGAACAAGGAGCAAAATTTGTTCAAACTCAATATTGTTTTGAATATGAGGTTATCAAAGAATATTCAGATAAATTGAACAACCAAGGTTCCTTTCAGAATTGTAAAGTGCTGATAGGAATGGGGCCTTTAAAATCAGCTAAGCAGGCCGACTGGATGAGAAAAAACTTATGGGGTGTAAACATCTCTGATGAGATTCTGCACCGCATAGAGGTTAGCGACTCGCCAGAAGAAACGGGAGAACAAATTTGTCAAGAACTGATAGAAAAGATTATGGAGCTTCCTTGTATAGATGGGGTTCATTTAATGGGTCCAAATTGTGAAAAAGGTTCAGCAAGAATAATTTCTCGCTTTAGATAAGGCTTCTTACAAAAATCTACTGTATTGCAAGCAAACCCAGATAGTATTAAGACATGATTATTTTATTAAGTTTTTGTATAGCGTCTTCGTGAACCTTGGATTCTTTCTCGCCAAAGTCTTGCTGAGGCCTATTCAATAATTGAAAGTTCTGGTGGTCATCTTGCCCGGCTACTAGGACAGCTGTATCACTTCCTTTTGTTTGGCGAACATGAGTCGCACAGTACCTTAAGACCATTCCAATTCTTCTATCTTCAGAATTATTAGGACCGCTGTTATGAATCGTACGGACGTGATGTAAAGACATTTCTCCAGTTCTAAGAGGGGCTAATTTGCAAAGATTTTTATCAATGGTTCGATTGATTTCTTGACCCCTAGATAAAAGGTTGTTTTCGGCAAAAGTGTTGGTATGACCATACAGTTCTTCTTGGTGGCTTCCGCGAAC
>CAZTLP010000040.1:0-5065 GCA_964614345.1 uncultured Gammaproteobacteria bacterium
TATGATATTTAGTTAAATCAATATGTTTAGATCCGTAATCAAAACCCTCTTATATTTCTGGGTTTTATTTTTATTTTCGACCCCTGTATTTCCAGATTGGAATTTGGTAAACGAGGAATCTCGAATAAATTTTATTTCAATAAAGGCTTCTGATATAGCTGAAATTCATACATTCAAAGAGCTTTCTGGTAGCGTAAAAGATAATGGCCAAGCCCAAGTTGTTATTAATCTTTCTAGTTTAGAGACCCTAATACCAATAAGAAATGAAAGAATGGGTAATCTTTTATTTGAAACTAAAGTTTATCCCGTTGCTTCTTTCAAACTAAAGTTAGACTTACAAACTTTTTTATTAACTGAAGTGGGAAAATCTTCAGATGTTACCCTTAGAGGGCTACTAGAACTTAAAGGCAAACAATTTACTATGCCTGTAAAGATAAGTGTAACTAGATTAAGTGATCAATCTTTCTTAGTTAAAAGTTCTGAACCTCTATTATTAAATGCTGATAGCTTGGGTCTATCTGATGGTATTGAGTCCTTACGGGTAATTGCTGGCCTACCAAGTATAAGTAAATCAGTTCCAGTAACCTTTTCATTAATCTTTCGTCAATAGGAGAAATTAAAATGACAGAATTTTCAAATCCAAACTTTTCAATAGATTTAAGCGATCAAGTGGCTTTAGTTACAGGAGCTTCTTCTGGTCTAGGCTATAGATTTGCAAAAGTTTTAGCTAAATGCGGTGCTAAAGTGGCTATTTCGGCTAGGAGAGTTGAAAAATTAGAAGAATTGGCTAAAGAAATTAGGGGAGATGGAGGTATCTGCGAACCTATACCAGTTGATATGGTTGATAGGGAGAGCATAAGAAAAGCAGTGCAAATGACTGAAGACTCTTTAGGTACTATAAATACATTAATTAACAATGCTGGTATACCAGATGCACAATGGGCCATAAAACAATCCGATGAGTTAGTTGATAATGTAATTGATACCAATCTGGTAGGTCCGTATCTTCTTTCTAATGAAGTAGCTAGAAGGTTAATAGATAAAAAACTTCCAGGCAGAATGGTAAATATTTCTTCTATGGCTGCTTTTAATACTACGCCACAATCTGCTGCTTCTCTTTATTCAATAACAAAGGCAAGTGTCGTTAGATTAACTGAAGCATTAGCAACTGAATGGGCCAGGTATAACATAAATGTAAATTGTATTGCTCCTGGTTGCTTTTCTTCTGAAATGCTTGATGGAATGTTAGAAAGAATAGGGGATATCAGTCTGGGATTTCCTAGAAAGAGAATATGTGATCCTGCACAAATGGATTCAACCTTGTTATTCCTAGTGTCGCCTTCTTCTGAGTGCGTAACAGGTACATTTATTAAGATTGATGATGGACAAGGATCCAGATAGTTAACGATTTAGAAATTTCGTTCCTTAAAGAAGTTAACAGCAGTATTTGAAAATAGAGTATAAGTTAATAAGCTTTCGGGATTTTCAGATAAGTCAGGGAGATCGTTTTTACTACAAATAATCTTGAGTTCTTCAGCTATCTCATCCAGTTTCATTTCGTTTTCTTGTTCAGGCGGATCTTCAGAAGCTTTTTTTATAATTGCTTCTTTTATTTTTCCAGGTAATTTGCCGTAAGCTCCAAGTACAAGTTTTTTGGTTTCTGAAGTCAGACTTCCATATTTCGAGTTCTCAGTTACATTCAATAAAGATTGTGCTCCTATTATTTGAGAAACAGGGGTTACTAAGGGAGGGAAACCAAAATCTTCTCGTACTTTGGCGATTTCATCTTTTACTTTCTCTAATTTATCTTCTTGATTAATAGTTTTTAATTGAGACTCTAAGTTAGATAACATTCCCCCAGGTACTTGCTTAATTAGCATAGTTGAATCTACTCCTTTAAGAGAGCCTTCAAATTCAGAATATTTTTCTCTTATAACTCTAAAGTAGTCTGCAATTTCTCCCAACAGATTTATATCTAAGCCGAGATCAGCCTCTCGATCAGAAAACATACTAACCAAAGTTTCAGTAGCTGAGTGACCATAAGTCATACTCATAGAAGAAATAGAAGTATCTATATTATCAATTCCTGCTTCAATGGCTTTCAAATTTGAGGCAGTAGACATTCCAGTAGTTGCATGGCATTGCATATGTATCGGAATGCTTAATTTATCTTTAAGAGCAGTAACTAATTCAAATGCATCATAAGGTTTAAGAATTCCAGCCATATCTTTAATGGCAAAAGAATCAGCACCTGAATCTTCTACTTTTTTTGCATAATCTAACCATGTGTCTAAATTATGTACTGGGCTAGTGGTGTAGGCCATTGCACCTTGTGCGTGCTTTCCATTCTCTTTAACTTGCTTAATAGAAAATTCAATATTATTAAAGTCGTTCAAAGCATCAAAGATCCTAAAAACATCTATACCATTCTCTGCTGCCTTTTGAATGAATAAAGATACGGTGTCATCTGAATAATGCTTATAACCAACGAGGTTTTGACCCCTTAAGAGCATTTGCTGTTGAGTATTCGGCATGGCCTTTTTTAATGCTCTAAGTCTCTCCCAAGGATCTTCATTGAGATATCTAATGCATGAATCAAAAGTTGCTCCGCCCCAGGACTCTATAGACCAGTAACCCACTTGATCTAATTTTTTAGCAATGGGTAACATATCAGCAAGTGTAAATCTTGTTGCTAATAGAGATTGGTGTCCGTCTCTCAATACAACTTCTGTGACACCTACTTTTTGATTTTTTTTATCTGGCATGTTTTGATATAGAAATACTAGGATATACTCTTTTAAAGCATAAAAAAATACGAAACTAAGATTTCATCATTCTTTAGATTTATAAAAAAAGTAAGAGGTAAAAATGACTGAACGAAGTCAATATGGAAATTTACAGGTCGCAAAAGAGCTGGATAAATTACTGATTGAAGAAATACTTCCAGGCCTAAATATCAGTGAAGAAGAATTCTGGGATACTTTCAATCACATAGTGGAAGAATTTGTACCCAGGAATAAATCACTTATTAAAGATAGAGAAGATCTACAAAACCAAATAGACCAATGGCACCTAGATAGAAGAGGTCAAAAACATAATCACGAGGAATATAAAACTTTTCTTAAAGAGATTGGTTATTGGGTTGAGGGAACAAAAGATTTTCAGATAACTACCTCGGAAGTAGATCCTGAGATAAGTCAGATAGCAGGACCCCAACTTGTTGTTCCTGTAATGAATGCAAGATTCTCTTTGAATGCCGCTAATGCTAGATGGGGAAGTTTGTACGATGCGTTGTACGGAACAGATATGATTTCGGAAGAAGGTGGAGCAGAAAGAGGAGGTGCATATAATCCTGTAAGAGGAGATAAAGTTATAGAGTTTTCAAAATCTTTACTTAACAAAACTATTCCTTTATCTCAAGGTTCTTATCAAGAAGTAACCTCGTTTCAGATAAATGAAGGTAAGTTGGAAGTTAATCTTTCTGATCAATCAAAAGTTAGCTTATTGGATACAGAAAAGTTCATTGGTTTTAGAGGGGAGCCTGATAATCCAACAGGAATTCTATTTAAAAACAACAAGTTACATATAGAAATTCAAGTAGATAGAGAGGACTCAGTTGGGAAGGATGATGCTGCAGGTATAAAAGACATTTTAATTGAATCTGCAGTTACCACTATTCAAGATTTAGAAGACTCTATAGCAGCAGTTGATGCTGAAGATAAAGCAACGGTTTATAGAAACTGGCTGGGACTCATGAAGGGAGACTTAAAGGAAACTTTTATTAAAGGAGGTTCGGAACTTACTAGAAAACTAAATCCTGACAGAGAATACAAAGATGCAGCAGGCAAAGAGTTTAAGCTATCTGGTAGAAGTCTTATGTTGGTTAGAAACGTAGGCCATCTTATGACTAACCCTGCTATTTTAGATAAAACAGGCGAAGAGATTCCTGAAGGTATTTTAGATGCAATTTTTACTATCTGTATTGCAAAACATGATCTAGAGGGTAATGGCAGCCTTTCCAATTCCGAAACAGGCAGTGTTTATATTGTTAAGCCTAAGATGCACGGACCCAAAGAAGTGGAGTTTACGTGTGACCTCTTTGCTGCTATCGAAAAGGGATTAAAACTTAAACCTTTATCAGTGAAGATTGGGATTATGGATGAAGAAAGGCGGACAACAATTAATCTTAAAGAATGTATCGAAGCTGCAAAGGATAGAGTTATTTTTATTAATACGGGTTTTTTAGACAGAACAGGTGATGAGATTCATACCAGTATGGAAGCAGGGCCGATGGTACCTAAGGCATTAATGAAACAGCAGCCTTGGATTAATGCCTACGAAGATTGGAATGTTGATAAAGGTTTAGAAACAGGTTTCAAAGGTAGAGCACAGATTGGAAAAGGAATGTGGCCTATGCCTGATGAAATGCTAGAAATGTATGAAACAAAAACAGTACACCCAGAAGCAGGTGCAAATTGCGCTTGGGTACCTTCACCAACAGCAGCAACTTTACATGCTTTGCACTATCACCAAGTTTCGGTGTCAGACACACAAGATAAGTTGAAGGAAAGAGCCGAAGCAGATATAGACAGTATATTGACTATTCCCTTACTTGAAGACCCAAGCTTACTTACAGATAAAGAAATTCAAAATGAATTGGATAACAATGCTCAAGGAATACTTGGCTATGTAGTTAGGTGGATAGATCAAGGTGTGGGTTGCTCTAAAGTACCTGATATAAATGATGTAGGTCTGATGGAAGATCGAGCAACTTGTAGAATATCAAGTCAGCATATGGCTAATTGGCTTCATCATGGTTTATGTACTGAAGAACAGGTTATAGAAACCATGAAGAAAATGGCTTTGGTTGTGGATAAACAAAACGAAGGAGATCCTGATTATATTAATATGGCTCCATCTTTTGAGGGTGTAGCTTTTAAGGCAGCTTGCGATTTAGTTCTTCAAGGAAGAATTCAACCAAGTGGCTATACCGAACCTATACTGCATAAACGAAGGTTAGAATTTAAATCTTAATCAAAGGCAAAGGGTCTAAGCCTAAAGCTTC
>CAZTLP010000040.1:5165-6889 GCA_964614345.1 uncultured Gammaproteobacteria bacterium
CGAACCAAAATGATGCCTTCTCCTGAAACATTTAAAATAATATTAGGGAAAAAGTAATAGACAGGAAAAGCACCTTTACATATATGCCAATTTTCTTCCGGTTCTAATTTCATAGCATCAATATTTCTTGTGCATAGAGTTAATCGGGCATTGCGTTTAAAGGTATCAAACATCTGAACGTTGCCATGAAATTCATTGAAAAGTGTATCTTTATGAAGAACGGAAAAATGATAAGTTTCTCCAAACGTATCAATCGCAAGTTTCCAATTCATTTCAGTTATATATTCTTCTTCATGAGTTAATACTAAATTTTGGAAACCCCAAGCTTCTAGATCATCCTTCAATCTTTTGTCGAACAATTTGTCTAAATCTATTTCACCTTTGGGACTAGGGTGTACCCATAAAAAACCATACTTTTCTAAACAAGGTAATTCAGTTAATCCATAACAAGATTTATCAATCTCACCAAAATGATCAGGCTTTGGGAATCCAATTAATTTTCCAGAATTATTGTAAGTCCAGCCATGAAACGGGCAGGAAAATTTTACTTTTTTTCCTTTAGCTTCATTTTCTACAATCACTCCTCTGTGTGCGCAGACATTTGCAAAAGCTTTAAAATTTCCTTTTTCATCTCTAGTAGCTAATAAGGGGATTCCGAAGTCTTCTCTAGTAAAAAAAGTTCCTGGCTCAGGTAAGTCTCCTGTCATCCCAACGATCTGTGGATAATCCTTAAAAAAGGTGTTCCATTCTTTTTCAAATCTTTCTTCACACGTATAGGTATTCGAAGGGTTTTGAATTATTCCTCCTGCATCAACATTGGTACCAGACTCTTGATAACGAATAAGTCCTTTAAGCAACCTAATTTGCTCTTCCCTTAACATATTTATAATTGTATTACTTTTAACTAAAACTGATAAATAAATTGACTATAATAGCGACCACAAATAGTTATGCGAGTGTAGCTCAGTTGATAGAGCGGTTCCTTGCCAAGGAACAGGTCGTGGGTTTGAACCCCATCACTCGCTCCACCCTTAACCTGTGAGGACAAAAAGAGAATGAAGACAAGACTTGTTAATGCAGTTGTTTTTCTAGGCCTCTATCTAGCTTTTTTATCCTGGTATGACGGTTGGGGTATGGACCCATTAACTGCCGAAGAGATTGATAAGATTGTAGGTGAAGCAGAGGCCCAAGACTCGAACCCAGAAGAACTTAAGAATCTCAGACAATTATTAAAAGACGATGACGGCGAAGAATTTTTTATGCTCAACCTTAACCGTTATGAGTATTCTGAAAATGAAGTTCAGAAAGGTGTACCAGTTGCATATCAAAAATATGGCCAAGCCGTTATGCCAATGATTTTAAAGCGTGCAGGTCACCCTATCTATGTAGGTGAAATATCTGACTACCTAGTAGGTGGGGATTTAAAGGAAGGGGGTTGGCACGAAATAATCCTTGTGCGATACCGTTCAAGACAAGATTTTATCAATATGATCACTTCTGATGAGTACTTAATTGCAGCTAAGCACCGCTATGTCGGCATTGAGTATGCTGAAGTTATCCCGACAAACGCTATATTAAGTTTAGCTACACCAAGGCTTTTTATTTTGGCCTTACTATTTCTAATTGCTTTGGTGGCTGACTGCTTGATTAGAAGAGCACGAAGTTAGGTTTCAGGCGTATGCCAAATTGGGCTAGACCAAGCCCTTTCCTGAAGCGTCTTGTGT
>CAZTLP010000041.1:0-6860 GCA_964614345.1 uncultured Gammaproteobacteria bacterium
AATTTTAATGAAATTGCTTCTTATAAAGAAGCAGCTGAAAATGCAGTTCTTCCTACTGTGACCATAGAAACAGCTAAATAAAAAAACTTTCTAATTCAATTTTCTAGACTTTTTCTCGTCGCTTCTTGTTTCTTCCAATCTTTGCAAATAGCTTTTGTCTATGTCAGCTGTAATGTAGTTTCCATCAAACACTGAGCATTCAAATTGTTGGATCTCGGGGTTTCCTTTTCTTGCCGATTCTATAAGGTCTTCCAGATCTTGATAAATAAGCCAATCAGCACCAATATGTTCACTAATTTCATCCTCAGTACGATTGTGTGCTATTAATTCTGTGGTAGCTGCCATGTCTATACCATAGACATTCTGATGTCTAATTGGAGGTGCAGCTGAAGCAAAGTAAACTTTTTTGGCCCCTGCATTTCTAGCCATTTCAATTATTTGTCTACTTGTAGTGCCTCTAACTATTGAATCATCAACCAACAAAACAACTTTATCCTTGAACTCAAAATCAATTGGGTTTAATTTTTGTCTGACAGATTTTTCACGTTTTTCTTGAAATGGCATAATGAAAGTTCTGCCTATATAACGGTTCTTAACAAACCCTTCTGTATACTTTATTCCCAGAGTGTTAGCCAATTGAAGAGCAGAAGTGGTACTACTTTCTGGGATTGGTATTACTACATCTATATCATGTTCTGGTTTGAGTTTAGTAATCTTTTTAGCTAGAGCTTCACCCATTCTCATTCTAGATTTATGCACAGATATATTGTCGATTACGGCATCTGGTCTTGCTAGATAAACATACTCAAATATACAAGGTGTGTGTATAGGGTTTTCAATACAGGCTTCTCTGAACATTTCGCCTTCTTTACTAATGAAAATAGCTTCTCCAGGATCCACATCACCAGTTACATCAAATCCTAGTGTATCTAGAACTGTACTTTCAGACGCAATCATGTAGTCAGGCCCCAACAAATCATTTTCTCTTGAACCAAAAATGAGCGGTCTGATACCGAAAGGATCTCTAAATCCTACTATTCCAACTCCATTAATCATAAAAATTACGGAGTAAGCTCCTCTAACCCTTTTATGTGTAGCTTTGACTGCTTGAAAGATTTCTTTTTGGGTTGGAGATGAAGTTCCTTGTTTTTGCAACTCATGTGCAAATACATTTAATAAAACTTCACTGTCAGAGTCTGTGCTTAAAAATCTGAGATTTTTTTCTGTTAAAACTTCACTGATCTCATCCTTATTAGTTAAGTTACCATTATGAGAAATGCTTATCCCATAAGGTGAATTAACATACATGGGTTGTGCTAATTCTCTATCTTGACTACCAGCCGTTGGGTATCTCAGATGCCCTATCCCCATAGATCCTCTCAAGGTAATCATATGGGTATCCCTGAAGACATCTCTAACAAGGCCCAGTTGCTTTCTTATATGGAATTTATCTTGGTCACAAGTTGCTATTCCTGCAGCATCTTGACCTCTGTGTTGTAAAATCGTTAAAGCATCATAAATCATCGGAGATACTTCCGATTTACTAACTACCCCTACTACTCCACACATGAAGAAAATCTAGTTTATAACGTCGGTGGAAAAGTTACATTCTCTTTGTTCAACAAAATTTCAGCTTGAGTTTTCCAGTCCTTAATTAAAGGCTCCATCACCTCAGCAATTCTTGTAGTCCACTCTTTAGATAAAGATTCATTCCACCAGCTTTGATTTTCTAAAAAACCTGACGACAATATAAATATGGTAACTAAAATTGCAGTTCCTTTTGTTGCACCAAAAAAGAAACCCAGGCCTTTATCTATAAAACTTAATCCGATGAAGCTAAGAAATTTAGAAAGTATAGAACCTGCCAACTTTACAAGAACAAACAAAATAATGAAAACTGCTATGAATGAGGCAATAGACTTAACTTGAACATTGCTTACATAGGCTTCCAAGTAGGGAAAAAGTAAAGGACCAAAATACAATGCTCCAACTATTGATATTATCCAAGCTACAGCAGAAAAAATTTCTTTGGTAAAGCCATTAAAAAAACCTGATATTCCTAAAGCTCCAATTAAGGCTAAAGAAATCCAATCAATTGCAATCATTTAGGCAACTGACCTCAATATTTTTAAAGCAGGAAAAGCTTCTGCAACGGTATAAAAAGAACCGAAGATTAGAATTAAGCTTCCTTCTTTGGTTTCTTCTTGGGCTTTCAAGCAGGCTTCTGTAACACTTCCTGCAAGCTCCACTTCGTTTGAACTTTTAGAAGCAATAATATCTCTCAGTTTTTCGCTGGCCATAGAGCGCTCTATATCTGCAGAAGCTACATACCATTTATTAATCTTGGTTGCTAATGGTTCAAGAATCGAATCAACATCCTTGTCTTCCATAACCCCAAAAACTGCATTGATTATTGTTCCATCTTCGAAATTCCTTTCAATAAAAGACGAAAGGTACCTCGCTGATGATTCGTTGTGACTAACATCGAGAAGATATCTATTATCAATTAGTTCGCAACGGCCTTTTAAGTCTAGTGAGCTAAAAATAGCATCCATATCTAAACTAATTTCTTGTTCCAGAATACAAAAGGCAGCTAGAGCACATGAAAGGCTACTCACCGAAAAACTACCTAACTTAATATCTGAATAAGTAACTTGATTTTCCCCTTTAAAAGTAAAAGTCCATTTTTTATTTAAATCATCTACCTGATAATCAAATTCTTTACCAACGAAAAAAGCCTGGTTCTTAGTTTCTAAAATCTTCTCATGAATACTATTTGGGACTTCATGTTGTCCGATGATGACTGGTTTAAGGGGTTTAAAAATATCTGCTTTCTCCTTTCCTATTGACTCTCTGTCTTCTCCTAACCAATCCTGATGATCCAATTCAACATTGGTCAAAATTGCAATGTCTGAATCTATAATATTTACAGGATCTAATCTTCCACCTAGACCAATTTCTAGAACCATATAATCAACTTTCAATTTATTGAAAATAAGTAAAGAAGCCAAAGTAGAAAAATCAAAATATGTAAGATTGGTAGAACCTCTGCTATCTTCAATTAATTTAAAGCTTTCAATTATGCTTTCATCAGAAACAGGTTTGCCATTTACTTTTATCCTTTCATTGAAATTAAATAAATGCGGCGAAGTAAAGGTGCCAACTGTCTTATTCTTCGAAACTAATAGTTGGCTTAAAAACTCAGCAGTTGTGCCTTTTCCATTAGTACCTCCAACAACAATAACTTTAGAAACAATTTTGGGTTTTATTAATTGATCATAAATATGTTTAATCCTTTGGAGTCCCAAATCTATTTCTTTTGGTTCTATGGTTTGAATGTAATCTAACCAATATTTTAGTGAGTTCTCTTTGGACATTAGCTTGAAGGTTTATCAAGAAGATTTAAAAGTAGCCGATGTACTGTTGATTGAAGATCTTTTCGGTGCACAATCATATCTATAGCACCATGATCTAATAAAAATTCACTTCTTTGAAAACCTTCCGGTAATTGAACTTTTAAAGTTTGTTCAATAACCCTAGGTCCCGTGAAGCCCACTAGTGCTTTGGGTTCTGCTATATTGATATCTCCTAACATAGCTAAACTTGCTGCAACTCCTCCATAAATTGGATCAATCATAATAGAGATATATGGTTGTCCTGCCTCTTTCAGCTTTTGTAGAGCAGCACTAGTCTTCGCCATTTGATATAGAGAAACCAAAGATTCTTGCATTCTGGCTCCTCCACTGGTTGAGAAACAAACAAAAGGAAGTTGATGTTTAAGCGCTTGATTTACCCCTTCCACAAATTTTTGGCCAACTACTGATCCCATTGAACCTCCCATGAATCTAAACTCAAATGCCGCAGCAACCAATGGAAGTTTTAATAAAGTACCTTGCTTTACAACAATGGCTTCGTTTTCATCACTGTTACTCTCTGCTTCAGAAATCCTATCTTTATAACGTTTAGTATCTTTGAATTTAAGCCAATCTGTAGGACTTATATTTGATGCGATCTCTACTTGATCTTCTGAATCCAAGAACAAATCCAACCTTTTTCTTGCACCAATCCTAACGTGATGATCGCATTTAGGACAAACATAAAGACTAGCCTCAAGTTCAGGAACATAAAGCACACCATTGCAGCCTGAACATGTTTGCCACAAGCCTTCTGGAACAGATGACTTTTTTGTAGTGTCTTTTTTTATAAAAGAGGGAAGAATCTTGTCAAACCAATTGGCCATAGTTAAGTTTTAAGTAGCGCTTTAGATAGATCCTTAATTTTAATAGATAAATACTTTTCTATCTCTTCTTTATTTCCTCCCATGATATCAACTAATGCACTTCCTACTACCACTCCATCAGCCAAGTCTTTTACTGTACTGGCTGATTTACCATCTTTAATTCCAAAGCCAATAACTACTGGTAAATCTGTTAACTTCTTTAGCTCTAAAACTTTCTTTTCTACTTCTTTTGGATTTATGGAGTCTGCACCAGTAATCCCTTTAAGTGATATGTAGTAAACATATCCCGATGCTTGATTACATATTTTCTTGATTCTTGATTCACTGGTTGTAGGAGCTATTAATCTAATAACATCAAGATCATTTTTTCTGCTCTCTTCCGTAAATTCATCACTTGCTTCTAAGGGCATGTCTACTATAAGAACCCCATCCACACCATTGTCTTTTGCTGCAGAAGAAAAAAATTCACTCCCTAGTGCTTCAAAAGTATTCATATAACCCATTAAGACAATTGGAGTCTTTTTATCTTTTTCTCTAAAACTGTTTACTAGCTTCAGAGTCGCTTTAAGTGAAATTTTTTTTGATAAAGCCCTCTCATGCCCTCGTTGAATAGAGGGTCCTTCAGCCATTGGATCTGAGAAAGCTATGCCAAGTTCAATTACATGAACTCCTTCTTTTACCATCAAGTGCATTGCCTTTAATGTGGAAGAAATATCGGGATCTCCAGAAACGATGTAGCCTATTAAAGCCTTTTGATTAAGCTTAGCTAAATCTAAGAAAGTTTTTTCAATTCGCCCCATTAAAGTTTTATGCCCTCAATATTTGCAACTGTGTTTATATCTTTGTCTCCTCGTCCCGAGATGTTAACCACTATTACTTTTTCGGAATCCATTGACGGTGCAATCTTTTTTACGTGGGCTAAAGCATGTGCTGTTTCCAAAGCAGGCATTATTCCTTCAACGAGAGTTAATTCTTTAAACGCATCAAGTGCCTCTTCATCATTAGCAGTTGTGTAATCAGCTCTGCCTATATCTTTTAACCAAGCATGTTCTGGTCCAACTCCAGGGTAATCTAACCCTGCCGAGATGGAATGAGTATTTTGAATTTGACCTTCTTTGTTTTGCATTAGATAAGTTCTCATTCCATGTAGCACACCCTCACTGCCTGCGTTTAAAGGTGCTGCGTGTTTGCCAGTATCAAGACCTAAGCCCCCTGCCTCTACTCCCATCAAAGCAGTTGAGGAGATATCTATAAAGGGATAAAAAAGACCCATAGCATTTGACCCTCCTCCAACACATGCAACCAAAATATCTGGCATCTTACCTATTTCATTTTTGCTTTGTACAAGTACTTCTTTGCCAACAACTGAATTGAAGTCCCTGACTATCTGAGGATAAGGATGAGGCCCTGCAACACTCCCAATAATGTAATAAGTATTATCTACATTGGTTACCCAATCTCTCATGGCTTCATTCATAGCATCTTTTAAGGTTTTTGTTCCTGAATTAACAGAAACTACTTCGGCACCTAGTATTTTTATTCTGTAGACATTTAGAGATTGTCTTTTTATATCTTCTTCACCCATATAGATTACACATTCCAAACCATGTCTAGCAGCTACTGTTGCTGTTGCTACCCCATGTTGACCAGCACCAGTCTCGGCAATTATTCTTGTCTTTCCCATATGCTTGGCAAGAAGTATCTGACCAACTGTGTTATTTATTTTATGAGCACCGGTATGATTTAAATCCTCTCTTTTTAGATATACTTTTGCACCACCTAATTTCTTAGACCAGCGCTTTGCAAAATATAACGGAGAAGGTCTTCCTACAAATTTCTCAAGATCATCTTGAACTTCTGCTTTGAACTCTTTGTCATCTTTTATTAGTTCATATTTTTGGGCTAGTTCTTCTAAAGCAGGAACTAAAGTCTCTGCTACATAAACTCCACCATAAATACCAAAACGTCCCTTAGAATCAGGCACTTGCTCATTTTTAGACATGGAAATTCCTTGCTACATCAATAAATTCTTTTATTTTCATTGAATCCTTCTTTCCTGGAGAAGATTCTACACCTGAACTAACATCTAATCCTGTACATGAAGTTAATGATAAAACTTCAGCAACATTATTCGGGTTTAATCCTCCAGCTACTAAGTATGGCTTATCGTAGTCCTTATCTTTCAAGTAAGTCCAATCAAATTTTTTCCCTGAACCACCAAACTCTTTTTGAGTATAACTATCTAACAATATCATCCAAGAACCTGTATATCTTTTAAAGCCATTATTTATGTCACTCTTTTTAGATACTGGTATAGCTTTAATAAAATTTCTATTGAAAGAAGAGCAGAATTCTGGGGTTTCATTTCCATGAAATTGAGGAATGATGTTTGTTGAAAGTTTTAAGCAATCTTTGACATATTCATAACATGAATCCACAAAAACCATAACAGGTATAATTTCATCAGGTAATTCTTTTAGAATTTCCTTCACCTCTTGATGCGAAACGTACCTAGGGCTTTTTTCATACATATTAAAACCTAAAGCATTAGCTCCAAAAGACACAGCTAAACTTGCGTCTTTTGCACTTGTAATTCCACAAATCTTTATAAATAAGCTCA
>CAZTLP010000042.1:0-6583 GCA_964614345.1 uncultured Gammaproteobacteria bacterium
GCACAAGAACCACCGTAACCAGAATGGCCAAAGGCCCCTTCAATAGGACCATATATAATTTTATGTTTATTAAGAATAAACCCAACTCCCCATCTAACTTGAACAGCCAAGACCAGATCTCTTCCTTCAATTTGCATGGTAGTCATTTGATTGACAGTATCGTCTTTTAGTAGTTTTAAGCTGTTATCTTCAGGAACAATTAGGCTATAGAGTTTTGCTAAACCGGCTGCATTCCCTTGCCCATTTGCTGATGGTATCTCTGCCTGTCTCCACGCTTTAGTATTTTGAATATCAAGGGTTCCTGCAGAATTACGTTGTGATTTTTGTGCATCAGTTAACTCAACTTGTTGTTGTTCAGAATTTTCATTCCGGACAATATCAAAAGGTACTAATTCTGCTACACGGTGATCTTCAGACTCAGGTAAACCAATAAAAAAATCTATTTCGTGTTGATCTCCTACTTCCTCTCTAAAAAAAGTTCCCAGAGATTTTCCAGTAACTCTCAAGATTAATTCTGATGTTAACCACCCAAAAGTCATAGAGTGGTAACCGGAAGCTGTTCCAGGTTCCCAAATAGGTGTCATGCCTGCTAGTTTTTTAGACATTAAATTTTGATTGTAATAGTCATCAACATTTCTAGTTTCAGGAGAACAAATTCCTGCTTGATGCGACATGAGCATTCCTACTGTAATATTTTCTTTTCCATTACTTGCAAATTCAGGCCAATAAGTACTTACCTTTTCTTCATACTTAAGTAGACCCTTTTCCATTGCTAAAGCAATACAAAAAGCTGCTACCCCTTTAGTAGTTGAATAGACAGTGACTAAATTATCCTTTTGCCATGGTTTAGTTTTATCTTTATCTTGAAAACCTCCCCATAGGTCGACCAAAGGGTTACCGTCTTTATACACCGCGAAGCAAGAACCTATCTCTCTATCTTCCTTATATAGCTTTTCAAAGGTTTCTCTGACTTTACTAAATTGTGGATCGCATTCTCCATAAATTTCCATGTCTTACTCCTGTATATTGAGACGTTTAATTATTTCCTCTTCAATCAACCAAATTCTATCTTGACCCCAAGTTGTAAAAGTTTTGTCTCCATCAACCAGTCTGAACGTAGGCACACCCCAAGAATCGCCTTCATACATAATTAATCTATTCTTTTCTAACTCATCTCGCCAATTATCACTATCTAAGTGTTTCTCAGCTTCTTTCCAGTCTAATCCTAAATCCTCTACTAATTCCTTTAAATAAGAATTTATTCCTATATCTTCTGCTTTTCGAAAAGAAGAAATCATTAGTCTACAGATATACTCAAAGCCTTGTCCTTGTTGATCAATCCATGGAAAAAGTGAATAAGCCCGTTCAGCTGGTTTACCTAATGGGCTGATTACCTTACCAAATGGAACCTCGTATTTTTTAGCTTCCCTAGCCGTGTCTCGGAATATATATCTTGCTTTGTATCTAGGAATAGTCATATTTCTCATGAGCATGGGTAGAACAGGTTTTGTAATAAGTTTTATAGGGTAGGTAGTTTGTAATAATTTGATTCTTTCTAATGATATTGAGGTATAAGGACTATTCAGAGAAGGGTAAAATTCTAATTCAATATTTGAGTGATTTGGGATATCGCTTGTGTTTGTTTTTTTTCTTTCGGAGACGTAGTCTGATTCTGCATTTCTCTTCAAGCCTAAAACTTTTAATCTGTGTTCTAAATGGTCGAGACGATCCACACCCCAATAAAGTTCTCCTTCGTAACTAAAGGTTGACCCCATATAAGCTTCAACCTCATCTCTTTTATTTTCATTGTTAGAAATTGTAGTTAGAGTTGTTTCCTCTGACATGGTCTTTTCAGTAATTAATGCTTCTAAAGCTGTCTCGTTACCAGACCAAACGAGAGAACTAATTTCAGCTATAGAAGATATAAATTCATTTTTTTCAAGACTACATAAAATTCTTTGAGCTAATGTGACAACTTTTTCATTTGGTAACTTATCTGTGGGAAATTCAACTTCATAAAAAGGGGCTATCCTAATAGCATCCGTTAAAGAATATTTTCTGTAGAGATCAGGTTCATGAACAGTCTTACTTGGAGGTTCATTTACAACCATGGGAACAAGTTCTACAGAATACTCAGATGTAAATTTATTGATTAGTTGAGCTGTTATATGTGAATACGGGTCTAACAATTCATGAAAATAAAATACTTCATGCGGTCTGCCTTCTTTTTTTCTCAATTCTTCTCTTTCTTCTCTTTTTCTTAAAACAATATCTTGGTCTGACCATTTCAATAAAACTCTAGGCATGAGATATCTAGAGATGATATTTCTAATACTTGAGATTATTGGCATAACTTATTGAATATATTTAAAAAATTATTGTAGAAATCTAAGACAGTTAGCTTCTGAAAGGATATCTTCTAATGTCTGGTTTCCTTTATATGTATCAAATTTACTTTTTAAAACTGCTAAAGACTTTACATGATACTTTTGAGGACCGCCAATAGAGTGAGTAAATTCTTTGCCTTTGATCATTACTGATAATTCTTCTTTTCCCTCTGCCATTGATACAGTTATTTCTGAGGTCCAAGGAAGAAATATTTCTCCTACTTCTTCTTTAAGTATAGGCATTAAAGTATTAGAAAGAGAATCCCATGATTCATAACCGCCTTCATCTTTTGGATTTAGCATTCTTTCTATCCAAGGGAGTAAGTCAGCATAATCTTTCTCTATAAATTTCCTTGGAGTTGGATCTGTCCACGAGTTATAAATCTGACCCCATAACCCAAAGTCAGCATATGAAGGTTTATCACCAAAAATGTATTTTCTATCTTTTAAATGAAGACTAAGTTTTGAGAGCAAATTATGAAAAGAATTAGTAATTTGATCTTCAGTATTTTCGTTTGAACCGATTACCCATAATCTATTGCTCATTCTTTCTTTAATAGTTTTAGCTATTTTGTTTTTCATCAAGGTATTAACTATTGGTAAAAACTTAATATAAATGGGCATATTAGTTTCTGCTATTCTTCTGCTAGCTGAAATTTGGTCTACTTCTGCTTTCCACCGATAGTGGAACATGTGTTTGTTACCCCATTCATCAGAATATTCTTCAAGCAAAATGGAAATAAATTTTAAGGTTTCATCGTCAGGGTTTGTTTTTGGTTCAGGAAAAAGCTCTTCCATTTTATCTATTATGGGAGTTGAGTCTTGGATACCCTCGTTTTCAGGAGTAATCACTAAAGGAACAATAGGCAGTCTGGCATATTTTTGAAATTCATCTGCGTTTGCTGGACTTCTTATTACCCATTTATGAGGTATGTTCTTATAGCGAAAATATGACCTAGTTTTAACAGAATAAGGAGATAGTTCTGCTCCGAATATTCTATATGTATCTGACATTTAATTCCCTCCAATGATTAATAGAACATAATAACCAGTTTGCATCATTAAACAAATAAGACATAATTCTTGATTGGAGAATTATGTGGCCAAACCAGAAGTTTTAACGGACATTGTAGATTTTGGGGATAACCCTTATTTAATAGGACCTCACGAGCCTATTAGAGAAGAATTGGACAAACCCAAACTCGAGTGCATTGGTGAAGTTCCTAAAGATTTTTCTGGAATTTATCTGAGAAACGGTCCAAATCAAAGACATGCACCTTATGGGCACCATCATTGGTTTGATGGTGACGGAATGATTCATGCAGCTGAATTTAAAGATGGAAAAGTTAGTTATAGAAACAAATGGATTAAAACTAAATCTCTAACCAAAGAAAGTGATGAGGGTAGGTCTATTTGGCCAGGTTTAATGGATGCTCCGAATAGAGAATTAAAGACCTCATGGGGATCCGATTTGTGGTTAAAAGATAACTCAAACACTGATATTGCTATTCATGCAGGTAAAGCTATTTCTACCTTTTATCAATGTGGAGAGGCCTATGAATTAGATCCTGTAACTTTAAATACCCTTGGTAGCATTGACCTTGAATCTCAAGGGGCTAGGCTAATGTCTGCTCATTGTATGACTGATGAAAACAATGGGGATTTACTTTTCTTTGATTACGCCGTGAAACCACCTTATATGACATACGGTGTAATTAATAAGGAGTCTGAATTAGTAAATTTTACTCCAATAGAATTACCTGGCGCTCGATTACCTCATTCCATGGCTTTCACTCCAAATTATTCAATATTAATGGACCTGCCGATGTTTTGGGATCCTGAACTACTAGACAAAGACATTCACAAGGTTAATTTTTTTCCTGAGTTGCAAAGCAGGTTTGGAATTATAGATAGAATGGCTTCAGGAGACACAATAAGATGGTTTGAAGCTGAGCCCTGTTACATTTATCACATTGTTAATTCATGGGAGGAGGGAAATGAAGTTGTATTAGATGTGTGTAGGATGTCTACTCCAGTTCCTTCTCGAGAAGTGAGACAGAAACTATCTGGACCTTATGCAACTATGCTCGCATGGCTTAAATTAGATGCTTGTTATCACAGGTATAGATTTAATCTAGAAACAGGAGAAACTAAAGAAGAAAGAAAAGAAGATCTATTAAGTGAATTTCCTATTATAAACAATAGATATGGAGGCTTGCCCTCAAGATATAGTTATCATGTTACTTTAGCGGATACAGATGTGATTCTATTTGATGCTTTGATCAAGATGGATAGTTTGACAGGGACAAGCCAAAAATTTAGTTTTCCTGAAGGTTGCTTCGGTAGTGAAATGCAATTCGCTCCAAGACACAATTCTAATGCTGAAGATGACGGATACCTTATTTCATTTGTAACTAATATGAACAGTATGAAAGGGGAGATTCAGATTTTTCCAGCAGAAGATTTATCTAAAGGACCTATATGTAGATTAATAGTTCCTCAACAAATTCCTCCAGGGTTTCATAGCAGCTTCGTCTTACCAGAAAATTTATAAGGAAAACTTATGGAAAAGAAACTTTTTTCAATTTCACTGTTAACGCTACTTTTTATTTTCAGTGGAACAACTTATAGTCAAGAACAGATTCCAACAGATGTTTTTGGAAGTCCTCCTTTAATAGGGACAGTAAAGATATCTCCAAGCGGTGAAAAGATAGCAATGTACGCTACTCTACAAAATGGTGATTCTGCAATTTTAGTAAGAGACCTTACAAAAAATGAACCCTTGAGACCCATAGCAACTTCTGATAACAGAACTCTTAAACTATTGGGATTCAATTGGTTTAACGATGACATCATCCTTGCCAGTGCTTGGTTAGCAGCTGATTTTTATGGCACTAAATTAGATAACACTCGATTGTTGAGAGTTAATGTCGATGGCACAGGATTTGAACCTCTTTTCAAGAAGAGACATTTTAAAGATCTACCTTGGCAACCGCCTCAGCAAACTGGAATTATAGATTGGTTAGAAGATGACGATGATCACATTCTGGTAAGCGTTAGAGTTTCTAATATGAGGTCTCCAGATGTTGTTAAAGTTAACGTTAAGAAAAATACCATAAAAATTATAAAAAAAGGAGTTGCTGGAACAAGTGGTTGGATGACAGATGAGAATGGAGAAGTAAGGGTTGGATATACTTATGATAGAAATAGAAGTGCAGGCACAATAATTTTTAAAGACCATGGTTCAACAAAATGGCGAACTATTTGGAAATATACGACATTAAGTGAAGACTCAGTTTCTGTATTAGGGTTTGGAGAAGAGCCCAATAAGGTTTGGTTTGAAGCTTATAAGGACGGAAGGATCGCAATCTTTTCTGCAGATATAAGTAAACAGAATTTTGAACCTGAACTGGTTTATTCACATCCTGAAAAAGATGTAGAAACTTACTTAAGATACAAAAAGGGATCAAAAGATCCGATAGGTATTGGATTCAGAGACGAAAATTATCACATGGTTACTTGGGATAAAGAAGAAGCAGAATTTGAAAAAAACATATACGAACTTTTTCCAGACCAAGATGTTTATTTTGGAACTAGTAGTAAAGATGAAAACAGGTACATAATTTTCGTAGAGAATAGCAGTACACCAGGTTCGTTTTATTTAGGAGACAGAAAATTAGGCACTCTTGATTTAGTAGCTCATTCGTATCCAGCCTTAGCTAACAGTGTTCTTCCGCCCAAGAAAGCAATTACTTATAAAGCCAGAGATGGTTTAGACATCGAAGCTTTTCTTACTCTTCCTGAAGGTAAGGATAAGAACTTGCCAACTATTATCTTTCCTCATGGAGGTCCTATTGCTGCTGATGGTGAAAAAGGTTTTGATTATTGGACATCATTTTTTGCTAATAGAGGCTACGCGGTTGTTCAAATGAATTTTAGAGGGTCAACTGGCTATGGCTACGATTTTATGAAAGCAGGATTAGGGCAGTGGGGTGGACAAATGCAAGATGATGTTGAAGATGCGACCACGTGGGCTATTGATGAAGGAATAGCAGATCCTGAAAGGATATGCATTGTCGGAGGTAGTTATGGTGGTTATGCAGCTTTAATGGGAGCCGCAACTTCAGACTTATACAAATGCTCAGTTAGTTTTGCAGGAGTTAGTGACCTACTTTATTTACTTGATGAAAGCAGAA
>CAZTLP010000043.1:0-6143 GCA_964614345.1 uncultured Gammaproteobacteria bacterium
CTGCGAAAGAAACTTAAAATGATTCCATAACCTAAAACAAAAATGAAAAGAATAGTGAAAAATACTATAGAAGAAAGTAATAGCCTTTCTGTATATAAGAAAACAAGTAAAAACATAGCTGATAAGGCTAAAGCGAACATAAGATAAGAACTACTTGAAGTATTAGACTCTTCTCTTCTAAGTATGTTTAAAGGAGAGATTTTTACCAATTTAACAAGGTTTGGGTAAACAAAACCTATTAGACAAATAAATACTGTAAAAGAAGATATTAACAAAGGCTGAAATCCTGGTGTTGGCAGGTCAGTCGGAAAATATTGTTTCAAAATGCCAGTAAAACCCTCTTGCATAAACCAGCCCAAAATTAAGCCAAAAAAGATAGCAAAAACACCTAATTCAATAAAAATTAAAGAATAAAGCAGTCTAATTTCCCAAGATTCTGTACCTAAGCTTTTTAAAATAGCTACGTATTCAATATGACGACGCGCGAATCTTTGTGAACTCATCCCAACAGTAAAAGCTGCCATAAGGACTGCCAGGAGGCCACCTAGTAAAAAGAAGTTGCCTGATCTTTCAATGGCTTTTCCCAAAGAATCGTTAGCATCTTGAGCTTCTCTAATGTCATCACCAGGTTGTTTAGTTTTTTCTAGAATATTTTTTGCAAGTAAGAGTTCTGCTTTTTCGCCTAAATACACTGTCGAAAATCTTACCCTGCTCCCTGGTTGCACCACATTTGTTTTTTCTAGGTCTTGGGCATTAATTATTGCCTTGGGAGCAAATGCAAAAGAGTTAGAAGCTCTGTCTGGTTCAGAAAGAATTGAATGGCTAACAATGAAATCCGCATCACCTATGCTGACTGTTTGGCCTACTTCGAGCTTTAATATATCCATTAATCGAAGATCCAACCAAACTTGACCTAGGTCAGGGGGGCGTTTTACATAGATATTTTTAGATTCAGATCTAAGCTCAACCCCTCCCACAAGAGGGTAGTTCTGGTCGACTGCTTTTACTGAGGCTAATTGCAAATTATCTCCGGATGCCAACATAGAAGCGAATAAGACCATTTCAGTGCTTTTTAAATTAAGTTTCTGAATTTCTTCATAAGGTTCGTCTTCAATAAGATCGTTTGATTCAAATTTTAGATCACCGCCTAAAAATTCTTGTGTTTCAGCTAATAAAGCTTTTTCGAGCCTATCGGTAAATAAAGAGATGCTTGAGACAGTTGCTACTGCCAAGACCAAGGCAAAGAACATAATACTTAATTGGCCTGATTTAAGTTCACGCCAAAATAATTTTAAAGAAAGTCCCAGAAGCATTTTTTAAGCGATTAACCCCTCGGATAGTTCAATTTGATTATCACATTTAGAAGCTAGGTTGGCGTCATGAGTGACTACAACCAAAGCATTTGAAGATTCTTCATTGACTTCAAAAAGAAGTTCTGAAATTTTTGCTCCAGTTTTATTATCGAGGTTACCGGTTGGTTCATCTGCAAAAAGAACTTTCGCATTGCAGGCAAAAGCTCTTGCTATAGCCACTCGCTGTTGCTCGCCTCCGGAAAGTTGTCTTGGATAATGTTTTAATCTATTTCCAAGACCTACCCTTGTTAGGTATTCGCTAGCCCTTGCTTCAGCATCTTTATCCAGATTAAGTTCAGAAGGCAGCATTACATTTTCTATTGCTGTCAGTCCCGGTAGAAGTTCAAAAGATTGGAAAACGAAAGCAACATTTTCCTTTCTTACTTTAGCTCGTTGGTCTTCACTAAGTTCATGCAGTGGTTGGTCATTTAAGAATATCTCGCCTGACGAAGGAGAGTCTAAGCCCGCTAAAAGGCCCAGTAGAGTAGATTTACCAGAACCTGAAGGACCAACTACAGCAAGAGACTTTTCCTTTTCAAGTTCTAAGTTAATATCGTTTAGGATAATTAATTCCCCTTCCTCGGAAGGAACCTTTTTTGTTAAATTACGTGTTTTAATAATCATAAAACTGTTAATCAATGTGAAGAAATTTGTCTATTTCCAGAAGAAGTGCAATTTTATAGTAATTCTCTTCTTGTTACTGGGTTCTCAAAATATATTTTCAGATTCTGAGAAGAAGATGCTTATCCTTGGAGATAGTTTAAGTGCCGGTTACGGTATTCCTTCAGAAAAACAATGGGTAAAACTGGTACAACAAAAATTAGATACTGATAGCAAAAAGCTCAAATTAATTAATGCAAGCTTATCGGGAGAGACTACCAAAGGCGGGCTTTCTAGGCTTCCTTCTCTTTTAAACGGTCTTTCCCCAGACTTTTTGTTTATAGAACTTGGTGCCAATGATGCACTGAGAGGTTATCCGCCTTCCAGAGTACGATCGAATTTAATAACAATGTGTGAGTTGGCTAAAGAAAAGGAGATCGCAATTATTATTATGCAAATCGTAGTAGCACCAAATTATGGAACTAAATATAAGGAAAGGCTTGTAAGAATTTATGAAGAAGTTGCAACTAAGTTTGACGCAAAACTAGTGCCTTCCATGCTTAATGAGGAAATAGTTTTAAATAAAGACTTGATGCTACCAGACGGTATTCATCCGAATGTTAATGGCCAGTATGTAATAGCTGACGATCTATATACTTGGATTTCTGAACTCTAAAAAAAATTTTCTAAAATTGTATTTATTGTTAAATCGAGTAGCATGCCTTCATGGGAAGTATGGAAAACAAGCTAGATATAGCTAAAGACTGGTTACCTAGGTATACAGGCATGCCTCTGGATCAGTTTGGTCATCATATCTTATTAACTAATTTCTCTGATTATGTAGAAAACTTTGCCAATAAATTCAATTCAGATATTTATGGCGAAAAGAAACCTATGCAGGCAGCTACCAACTCTGAAGGCTTAACCATCATTAACTACGGTATCGGTTCTCCAAATGCAGCTACCATAATGGATTTATTGGTAGCTTGTAAGCCAAGTGGTGTTTTGTTTTTAGGTAAATGCGGTGGTTTAAAGCAACGCAGCGAGATTGGAAATTTTATTCTGCCCATAGCAGCTATAAGAGGTGAAGGAACAAGTAATGATTACTTTCCACCAGAAGTTCCAGCTTTACCATCGTTTAAGTTACATAAGTTTGTCTCGGATAAGATTATAGAAAGTGGTCAGGAATACAGAACTGGAGTAATTTTTACTACTAATAGAAGGGTCTGGGAGCACGACAAAGTTTTTTTAGAAAGGTTAAAAAAATCCACTTGTATTGGAATAGACATGGAAACCTCAACAATTTTTGTAGTTGGCCATTATAACGAAATCGCCAGAGGTGCTTTGCTCTTGGTTTCTGATGTGCCTGTTACACCTGATGGCGTTAAAACCGAAGAATCGGATAAAGGTGTTACTGAAGAGTGGTCTGACCTGCATTTAGAAATAGGTATAAATGCTATGACAGAAATTGGAAAGAGTGGAGAACAAATCAGACACTTCAGGTATTAAAACCGCTTAATACTTCTCTCCATCTTCCCTTGGTTTAAAGAACCCTGCTAAATCATCAACACTAGGGGGTGTTAATTCTTTTCTAGCAAGAATGTCTTCAAAGTGTGCTCTCAAATTATCGTCCCAAGCAGGGTGAGGAAGAATATAGAAAACATTATCTTTTATTGCTTGAAAAACAATTTCTGCGATTTCACTCGGCTCTTTACCTTGCTTAAGTAATAAATTAAATATTTCAACTTGTTGTTCATTTACAACAGGTTCATTTTTATTTTTTAGATGAGAAGGGCGATTTCTTTCCGAATCATTGATATTTGTATTCACAAAACCCGGACACAATACCGAAGCTCCTATCTTAGAATCTCTAGCAATTAAATCTCTATTCAATCCCTCAGTTAAAGCTAAGGCTGCATGCTTACTTACGCCATAGGTTCCAGCTCCAGATATAAGACCAGCTAAAGACACAGTAGTAACGACATGACCTTCTTCTCCATGTTCCATCATGTGTGGTAGAAAAGCTTGAATACCATAGAGAACACCGTAAAGGTTAACTCCCATAACCCATTCCCAATCACTTTTCTCTATCTCCCAGATAGCCTTATCTCCTGAATTAACTCCAATTCCTGCGTTATTACAGAGGATATGTATATTCCCGTATTCTTCTTTAGCTCGTTTAAAAAGTTCTTCAACAGACTCTTCAATAAGCACATCAGCTTTTATACCTACTACCCTGTGTTGATATTGCCTGAGTTGTTCCACTGCCTTATCTAAAGCCTCTTCTTCTACGTCTGCTAAAACTACCTGCATCTTCTCTTGTGCAAATTTTTCAGCCAGACCGAATCCTATCCCGCTAGCAGCACCAGTCACTACAGCAGTTTTTCCTTCAAAATTTTTCATTAACCTTTTCCTTGTGATTTTCGTATGGGTGTTATTTACTTCATAATCTTAGCCTTATAAAGATTGCAAAGAAATGAAAAAACTTACTTTTATACTGTTCACTTTTTTATTAATAAATATTTTAACAGCAGGCAACATTTTAGCTGAGTCAAAAGTTCCTTGGCCCGCAACAATAAGCGTTCCTAAACCAGTTTCAGATAACTGTATTACTTCACCTAGAAAAGGGACTGTTGACCTTAAATGTGAAGGCCTAATGTTTACATTACACGTGCCTGAGATTTGCTTAACTAAGGCTTGCGGTTTAATTGTAGATATTCATGGCTATCTCATGTCTGCAGATTTACAAGATTATTACACTGACTTGGCTGAACGCGGTGGCAATGAAGGCTATATAGTCGTACAACCAACTGCAAATAAAGGTAGATATGGCAGGTCTTGGGAATATGGAGAATATAATGTTTCTAAAGTTCTAGCTTTTATGAATCGTGTGAAGAAAGTTTTTCATGTCATGGAAGAGAGAGTTCATGTTACAGGATTCTCGCAGGGCTCATGGATGACCTGGAAATTTGTATGTGATTATGCTGACGAAGTAGCTTCTGTAGCCCCTATAGGTTTTGGTGCTGGTTGGCCTGTGAATTTATCTAAATCACCAGTACGGATAAATACTTTTGATGATTGTTTTAAGGGTAAACAAGTTGATATCTTGTATGCGCATGGTAAAAGAGATGGAATAGTTCATTACTCTGGAGCATTAAAAACAGTAAAAAAAATCGGCGAAGAATGGGGTATGGACAAAAGTGAAATTCTTTTCAAGGAAAAAGATTATCAATGGGTACGTTTTACCAACCCAAAGGGAACAGTTTTTGAGTTTATAAGTTACAACTGGGAAAGTTCAGGATCTAGTTTTCTAGGCAGTGTAGCTGGTCACTGTTTTCCTGGAGTAGGGAATTATTTAGGGTGCGGCAAGAAGAACCCTTTTCATTGGGGAGATGAAGTAGTCAAATTCTTTTTAAAACACCCTAAAGAACTTGCCAATTAAAAAGTGGTAAAATTTTAATCTATGAGCTTATACGGTAAATATATTCTTCCTAAACTACTGAATAGTTGTTGTAGTAATCCGCCAATGGTTTACCAAAGAAAAAAAGTTGTTCCACTGGCCGAAGGAGATGTATTGGAAGTGGGAATCGGTTCAGGACTTAATTTACCTTTCTACGACAAATCTAAGATCAATAAACTTTGGGGCTTAGATCCTTCAGAAGAGTTAAATAAAATGGCAGCAGATGTAGCCAATGAAGAAAAGATGGAAGTAGATTTTATAATAAGTGGCGCAGAAGAAATTCCTCTTCCTGACAATAAAGTTGACACTGTAATTTTGACTTACACCATGTGTACTATCCCTGATGTTGATTTAGCGAATGAAGAAATTAAAAGAGTGCTTAAACCAGAAGGAAAGTTAATTTTTTGTGAGCACGGGATTTCTCCAGATGAGAATATTTATAAATGGCAGAAACGGATCAATCCCATATGGAAGAGAATTGCAGGAGGATGCAACCTACATAGAAATATCCCTGAAATAATTGAAAGCTCTGGTTTTAACATAGAAGAAATAGACACCATGTATCTGCCTAGTACTCCTAAATTTGCAGGTTATAACTATTGGGGCTTTGCTACACCTAATTCGTAATTCGTGAAATTAGAGAACTATTTCTGCTACTTCTCTAAGTCTTTCTTTATCATGGGTAGAAATTAATAAAGAAGTTACAGGTGTGTCTCTCCAGGCTTCGACTC
>CAZTLP010000044.1:0-1056 GCA_964614345.1 uncultured Gammaproteobacteria bacterium
ACCACTAAAGCTTCTTTATTAACTAGATATCTAATGGTGCCTCATCATGTCAATTTTCACTTAGAGCATCACCTCTTTACCAATTGTCCTTGGTACAATCTACCTAAAGCCCATGAAATGCTTAAAAAAAGTGAAGTAAGCGAAAAAATGTGTATCGAGAATTCTTATTTTTCAGTTTTAAAACAAGCAACATCAGGATAATTTTATGTCTAATGATAAAGATTCAAAGAGTCTAACTCCTGAGCAGCGTTATGTAACTCAAGATCACGGCACAGAACCTGCCTTTAGTGGTAAATACAACGATACCAAAACAGAAGGTTCCTATAACTGTGTTTGTTGTGGTGAGGAACTTTTTAGTTCATCCAGCAAATTTGATTCGGGAACTGGATGGCCAAGTTTTTGGGAACCAGCCTCTGAGAAAAGTGTAGAAACACAAGAAGATCTATCTTTGGGTATGAAAAGAATTGAAGTACATTGTCAAAATTGCCAAGCTCATTTAGGTCATGTGTTTCCTGACGGTCCTCAACCGACAGGTCTGAGATATTGCATTAATTCTGTTTCTTTAGATTTAGAGCCGAAAAATGTAGAAGAGGATTAAAACTGAATTCAGAAAACAAAGAAACGCAAACCAATACAAATTCTATCAAGTTACTAGCTAGTTCTAGCATTGTTAGCTTGTGGACTTTTCTTTCCAGAATCTTAGGTTTGGTGAGAGATATTGTATTCACTTCTCTTTTAGGAGCAGGGGTTGCTTTAGATGCCTATGTAGTTATAACCAAAATACCTAATGTTTTTCGCAGAATATTTGCAGAAGGAGCATTTAACCAAGCTTTCGTTCCAGTTCTATCAGAATACAAAGAAAATAGTGATGAATCTGAAGTAAAAGTTTTAGTTAACAATGTTTTTGGTGTTCTTTCTTCAGCTCTGTTTTTACTAACTGTGATTGTGCTTCTGGCTACACCTGCGTTTATCTTTATTTTTGCACCCGGATTTTACTCCGAGCCTATCAAGAATGAATTGGCAACTGACATTTTAAGGATAACCTTTCCTTATCTG
>CAZTLP010000044.1:1156-5669 GCA_964614345.1 uncultured Gammaproteobacteria bacterium
GCCTCATTTTTACCCACAGGCAGCCCCACTTGGCTTTATGTCTCAGATAGATTAATGCAGTTACCTCTGGGTATCTTTGCTATTGCAATCGGTACCGTCATACTCCCCAAACTATCTTCACTACATCAAAACTCAGACCAAGAAGGATTTTCAAAAACAATGGACTGGTCTTTAAGATTGGTAATGCTAATAGGAATTCCTTCCATCTTAGGCTTAGTCCTTTTATCGGAGCCCATTATCCTTACTTTGTTTGAACGAGGAGAATTCTTAGCAACTGATACTACTCAGGCTTCGTATAGCTTAATTGCTCTGGCATTAGGACTCATAGCCTTCATGTTAATAAAGGTACTTACCCCTAGCTTTTTTGCTCGTCAAAACCCCCAAACCCCCTTGAAAGTTGCAATGGCTTCAATGATTGTTAATGCCTTTTTGGCGTGGCTGTTAGCCTTTCACTTAGGCCTAAATCATGTTGGTCTTGCTATGGCAAGTTCCATTGCAGCGTATTTCAGTATTTTGATATTTTTATTCATATTATTAAAAAACAAGATTTATGAAGTGCAGAAAGGATGGATAGTGTTTATTGGAAGAATAGTAGTGGCATGCTTGTTGATGGCTTTAATAGTACATTTTATGAATATGGAGACTTTTGCATGGAGAGAGTTAGAACAAGTAGAACGCTTTATTAGGCTCTTTCTTGTGATTATAAGTGCCGTAGCTGGGTATCTTGTTATGTTATGGATCTTAGGGCTTAGACTAGCTCATCTGAAAGGTTAGCGATGTACTTGATTAGAGGACTAAAAAATATAGAACTATACAGATCTAAGTTTTCTGAAGTTTACACAGTTGCAACCATAGGAAACTTCGATGGACTTCATCTTGGGCATCAACAAATACTAAAGTTCATGGAACAAGAAGCTCAGAAAAATAATTTAAAGAAGTTGATAATCTTTACTGAACCACATGCTCAAGAGTTTTTTGCAGAAGCGGCTGGATTAGAAACTACGAAACCACCAAGAATATTTCCGTGGCAGGAAAAGGTTAGAAAGATGAAAGAGCTCAATGTCGAGTTTGCTTTCTTTCTTAAATTTAATAATCAGTTACGGTCTATGACGCCTGAAGACTTTTTAAATAAAATTTTGTTAAGGCTCAATATCAAAAAATTAATCATAGGAGATGATTTTAGGTTTGGAGCAAATAGGGAGGGCGATTTTACTCTCCTAAAAGAGTGGGGTTCTGAAAATGGCATAGAAGTTTCAAATACTGAAACCTATGAAATACAAGGCGAAAGGGTGAGTAGTACTCGAATAAGAGAAGCTTTAACAATAAATGACTTTGAATTGGCTGCTAAATTACTAGGCAGGCCATTTACTTATTCGGGAAAGGTAGTTTATGGCAATCAGTTAGGTGCTCAACTAGGGGTGCCCACAGCCAATTTATGGCTTCCCAAGAATAAATTGCCCATATCAGGAGTCTATATAGTTAAGGCATTACTCGGAAGTAGAGAACTGAACGGAATAGCCAATATGGGTATCAGACCTACCGTAGGTGGAGAGTCTCCAGTTTTAGAAGTTCATCTATTAAATTTTACAGAAAATATTTATGGCAAACGGTTAACGGTAGAATTTTTAAAGAAAGTAAGGGATGAAAAGAAATTTGAAAATTTAGAGGCCCTAAAAAAGCAGATTTTTAAAGATATTTCTACAGCTGAGAGTTATTTCGTATAAAGTGCAAAAAAATCTATTATGAAAGACTATAAAGACACTCTTAATTTGCCCAAAACAGATTTGGCAATGAAGGCTAATCTACCTAATAAGGAGCCAGAATTGCTAAAGTATTGGGAGGAGATAGGTCTATATAAGAAATTAAAAGAAAAGGGACAAGGAAAGGAAAAATTTATTCTTCATGATGGTCCTCCTTATGCTAATGGAGCAATTCATACAGGTCATGCAGTCAATAAAACCCTCAAAGACATTGTAGTTAAATCACAAACTCTTAGTGGAAAATACTCTCCTTACATACCTGGGTGGGATTGTCATGGTCTTCCTATTGAATTAAATGTTGAAAAGAAGCTAGGAAAAGTTGGCGATAAAGTAACGGCTAAAGAGTTTAGGGAGGCTTGTCGGAATTATGCTAAAGAGCAGATAGAAATTCAAAAAGGTGAATTTAAGAGATTAGGCGTTCTAGGTGATTGGGAACATCCGTATTTAACAATGGACAACAAATTTGAAGCTAGGATTGTCCGTTCATTGGGAAAAATTATCTCTAAAGGGTATGTCAAAAGAGGTGACAAACCAGTCCATTGGTGTGTCGACTGTGGATCAGCTTTGGCTGAAGCAGAGGTGGAGTATGAAGATAAGATTTCCCCTTCAATAGACTTTGCTTTTCCAATAGATAATAAAACAGCCAGCAAAATTTTTGATCAACAAATAGATATGCCTGTTTATGTCGCAAGCTGGACAACAACACCTTGGACTGTCCCAGGTAATGTTGCTTTAACAGTAAATGCTGACTTTGATTATTGTTTAGTTCAGGTAACCAAGGATTCTAAGGAAATTTGTCTGATTATTGGTAAAGATCTAGTAGAAACAACACTTGAAAGAATTGAAGTTAAAGATTCTATAGTTCTAGGCTCTTGTAAAGGAAAGAGATTAGAAAATGTAGATGCCAAGCACCCCTACTTAGAGAGAACCTCAAAATTTGTATTGGGTGATCATGTCACAACAGAAGTAGGGACAGGGGTAGTGCATACTTCGCCGGGTCATGGGTTAGAAGATTATGCAGTTGCCAAAGAGTACAACTTAGAAATTCTTAGTCCAGTTAAAAACAATGGTACTTTTAATGCAGATGAAGAACATGTGGGTGGATTGTTTGCATTTAAAGCCAATGAAAAAATAATCGAAGTTTTGAACGAAAAAGGAACTCTTTTAGGCCAGGCTGATTACGAACATAGTTACCCTCATTGCTGGAGGCATAAAACACCCCTAATGTTTAGGGCAACTCCACAATGGTTCATAGGTATGAGTGAAGGATCTTTGCTTGATAAAGCCAAGGAAGCCATTTCCAAAGTAAATTGGGAGCCCTCTTGGGGAGAAACCAGAATGGCCAGTATGTTAGAAAGACCTGACTGGTGTATTTCCAGACAAAGAGCCTGGGGAGTTCCAATTCCACTTTTAATTCATAAAGAAACTAGAGAAGTCCATCCTGAAACTGACAAATTAATCGAGCAAATTGCTAAAAATATTGAAGAACAGGGATTAGAGTACTGGTATGAAGTAAAAATAGAGGACCTGATTAAAGACCCAGAATCTTATGAGAAAATCACTGATATTTTAGATGTTTGGTTTGATTCTGGAGTCACTCATGCTTGTGTATTGAATGATTCAAACTTGCAGTTTCCAGCTGATCTTTATTTAGAAGGCTCTGATCAACATCGAGGATGGTTTCAATCATCTTTATTAACCAGCATCGCAATGAATGACACTCCTCCCTACAAGGGAGTATTAACTCATGGTTTTGTAATTGATGCAGATGGAAAAAAAATGTCTAAATCTTTAGGAAATACCATTTCACCCCAACAAATCTGGAATTCTAGAGGCGCAGATATTCTAAGAGCCTGGATAGCTTCAACTGACTATAGAAATGAAATGGTTATATCAGAAAACCGATTACAAGGTGTTTCAGACACCTACAGAAGAATTAGAAACACGCTAAGATTTTTACTAGGAAATCTGCATGATTTTGACTTAGATAAACGTGTAGAAGAAAAAGAATTAACTGAAATAGACCGTTATATGGAATTAAAAACTCAAAATCTTCAAAAGGAATTAATAGAGGATTATGAAAATTATCAATTTCATACTGCCTTCAACAAAATTCATAATTTTTGTTCGAATGATTTAGGTGGGTTCTATTTGGACATACTCAAAGATCGCTTATATACATGTAATAAAGATTCCTTAGCAAGAAGATCTTCTCAGACAATTTTGTTTCAGATTCTAGAGGCATTAGTAAGATGGATATCTCCCATTTTAAGCTTTACTGCCGAAGAAACTTGGCGTTTGTATCATAAAGAACTTGAATCCGTTCATTTATCAGAATGGTATGAAGACTGGATTTGTTCTTCTGAAGGAAACATAACTGAAAGCGATTGGCTGGAGGTACTTAATATCAGATCTGAGGTAAATAAGGTTATCGAAGCTGCAAGAAATAATGGGGTAATTGGTTCAGCGTTAGAAGCAGAAATTGAGTTGTTATGTTCTAGTGATTTAGAAAAAATCCTTAATAAGTTTTCAGGGGAATTAAGATTTGTGTTTATTACTTCTGAAGCAAAGGTTTTATCTGAAAATGGTGAAGGCGAAGAAACAGAAATTGAAGGGTTAAGAATTAAGATTACTAAAACGCAACAACAGAAATGCGAAAGATGTTGGCACAGCAGGCCCGAAGTTGGTTCAATAAAAGACCATCCTACTTTATGTAATCGATGTTTAGATAACATTGATGGTGAAGGGGAGGA
>CAZTLP010000045.1:0-5573 GCA_964614345.1 uncultured Gammaproteobacteria bacterium
GGATCCAACAGCAGAACCAGAACCCGCAGATCCTGATGCACCAGATTCACTTCCTTCAGCCGGCTTTTCCTCATCAGTTAATGCCAGTTGTGGCGTAATTGCCATCAAAAAAGAGACCAAAATTGCAAAAATATTATTCTTCATGACTTTTTTTCTTGCTCCACTCCATTTTTTTCCAAGCTTCTCAATGTTTTTCTTTTTATAACAACCTTTTAGTTTTACATTAAAACCCTGCCCATACAAGGGTTTTTTCAAAAAAACCTTGTATGCATCCTTTTAAGGGGCGCCTATTTAAGCATATATACTTTGAAAGTGTAGAAATTTTTTTACATGAATCTAAAAAAGTCCAAAGCGAGTATATGTAAATCTAGTTTCCTAATTCATCTAGTTTCCTAATTCAAAAGAAGTGATTTTTGCAATGAAGATTAATGTCAATATAATAACGATAATTTTTATTTGACTGAATTAATTATAGGAAAGTTTATTTTTCTAAAGTTACTAACTAAATTCCTTCCTCTTATAAGCTTGTTTCCACCAGAAACAGCACATTCCATTTCATTAAACTCTTTAAAGGTCCTAAGTTATTTTAATTTCAAGGAAACTAATATATTAGATTCGAAAAAGTTAGAAATTATGGATTTAAGTTTTTCTAATAGACTTGGACTTGCAGCCGGTATGGATAAAAATGCAGATTATGTTGATTCTCTTGCAAACCTAGGTTTCAGTTTTTTAGAGCTTGGAACCTTAACTCCTAGGGCTCAACCAGGAAATTTAAAACCAAGACTTTTCAGATTAAGAGAAAAAAAATCTTTAATTAACAGCATGGGTTTTAATAACAAAGGAATACAATATGCTGTCGAGAAAATAAAGAGTTCTAATACAAAAGCTATTATTGGTTTAAGTATTGGTAAAAACTTTGATACACCAATAGAGAAAGCAGTAGACGATTATCTCTTATGCTTAGAGCGAGCTTACCCTTTTTGTGACTACATAGCGGTAAATATTTCTTCACCCAATACTAAAGATTTAAGAAAATTAGAGGGTAAAAAGTATTTTTCTGGATTAATCAATAGTATTAAGAAAAAACAAGAAGAATTCTCGAACCAATTTGGTTACAAACCGATTGTTCTTAAATTATCTCCTGATATACAAGAAAGAGAATTGGAAAATATTTGTATAGAGATTATAGATAAAACTATCGATGGAATAATTTGTTCTAATACTACTACTTCTCATAATTATCCTTTCAAAGGCGGTTTAAGTGGGCAAGAGTTATTTGATATTTCAAATAAAAACCTGGTTTCTTTAAGAAAATTTTTAGGAAGCTCTTTTCCCATAATAGCTTCTGGAGGTGTTATGAGCCTAGATGATTTTAAAAAGAAATTGGAACTAGGAGCTGATTTAGTTCAAATCTATACAGGTATGATTTATAAAGGGCCAGCACTAATTAAAGAGATACTGGAACCTTAACCTTTAAAAATTTTTTATCATAAATACTTGACATAACTACCCTTTGTAATCTTTATACTAAAAGAAAGAAAATTTTATTATGAATTCTGTTGTAGTAGTTGAATCTCCGGCAAAGGCCAAAACTATTGAAGGATATTTAGGAGATTCTTACAGTGTTATTGCCTCTTTTGGCCATGTTAGGGATATGGAGGATAAAGATGGAGCAGTTACTCCTGGTTCCTGGTCTGATATTAAATGGTCTTTAAATAATAAAGGTGAAAGGCAAGTCAAAGAAATCCTGAGTCTTCTTAAAAAAGCCGAACATTTAATTTTAGCGACAGATCCTGATAGGGAAGGTGAGGCTATAGCTTGGCACATATATGAATTACTAAATGAAAAAGGCGCGATACAAGATATTAAAGTAAGCAGGGCAGTCTTTAATTCAATAACAAAAAATTCAGTTCTTGAGGCTATAGATAATCTGAGAGCAATAAATCAAGACAAAGTAGAAGCCTATTTGGCAAGAAGGGTTTTAGATTACATTGTTGGTTTTAATATTTCTCCACTTTTATGGAGAAGACTCCCGGGTGCAAAATCGGCTGGTAGGGTGCAGTCAGTTGCATTAAAACTTATATGTGAAAGAGAAAATCAAAGAGAGGCATTTGAGCCTCAAGAATACTGGACTATTCAAGCTGATTTTCTTAAAAACCAAGAAAAAGTACCTACTCAAATTCAATTTGTGGATGGTACAAAATTGAAAAAGTTTGATATTTCTAACGAAAACGATGCTAATGAACTTGCAGACCGGGCAAGAGACTCAGTTTTTTCAATAAGTGAGATAAATAAAAAACCAGTAAAAAGGAACCCAAAACCCCCTTTTATAACTTCTACTTTACAACAAGAAGCAGCAAGAAAGCTTAGGCTTTCAGCTGACCAGACGATGAGAACCGCACAAGCACTTTATGAACAAGCTTTGATTACTTACATGAGAACTGATAGCCCCATTATGTCTAAAGACGGAATAGAAGAATGCAGAAGAGTAATAGAAGATAAATATGGATCTAAGTTTTTGCCTTCGGAACAAAGGGTTTATAAGAGTAAATCAAAACAGGCACAAGAAGCACATGAGGCAATAAGACCTACCGACATTAGTAGGTTACCAACAGAGAGTGAGCTCTCTGGAGATGAAAGGAAGCTGTATGAACTTATATGGAATAGATCAGTATCAAGTCAAATGCAAAGTGCAGATGTTACTCAAACTGAGATCATGATTTCATCAGAAAAGAAAGATCTAATTTTCAAAGCCACTGGATCACAAATTGTATTTAAAGGTTTTCTAGAAGTATATGAAGAAGGAAAAGATGATAGCGAAAAATCTTCTGAGGCAAGGTTGCCAAGGTCGTTAGAGCTTAATGATAACTTAGAGATAAGTTCTGTAATGCCTGAACAACATTTTACTAAAGCCCCTCCCAGATTTACTGAAGCAAGCCTAATTAAAGAACTTGAAGAAAAGGGGATAGGTAGGCCTTCTACTTATGCCTCTATTATGAATAGTATAAAAAAAAGGGAATATGCTTCTTTAGAAAACAAGCAATTCAAGCCAGCCAATAAAGGCAGGGTTGTGGTAAGTTTCTTAGATTCATATTTCTTAGACTATTTCAAATATGATTTTACTGCTGACATGGAAGAGTCTCTGGATAAAATTGCTAAAGGAGAGCTTCTCTGGACCAATCTTTTAGATAACTTCTGGGAAGGTTTTGAGCCTAGTATTAGTTCCGTGCTTGAACTATCCAATAGAGATGTGTTAGAAAAATTGAACAATGCTCTAAAGGATCGTTTATTTCCAAAAGGGAATACTTGCCCAAATTGTTCTGCTGAATTAACTTTGAAAAACAGTCCCAAGTTCGGGCCATTTATAGGTTGTACAAAATTTGATGAAACCGGTTGTGATTACAAGAGTCCTCCTTTCTTAACTCTTGAAGAAGTTGATGCTCATGCAAAGGCAAAAGAATCTATTGGTATTTACCCTGAATCAGGTAAGGATATTTTTCTTAAACCGTCTAGAGGAGGAGGTCTCTATCTAGAAACTCAAGATTCTAAAGATGAGATAATTAGACAAACAATATCGAATGAGACTGCAGAAAATATAACTCTAGAAAGTGCTTTGTTGTGGATAACCTTACCGAGGGATATTGGTCTTCATCCTGATACCAATGAAATGATGCAAGCAGGATATGCTAGAGGTCCTTTTGTAAGGGTAAAAAGGGAAGGAAAAGAAACCTACCAGTATGCAAATCTTCCTAATGAGGAAGATATTTTTTCTATAGGAATGAATAGAGCAGTTGAGTTACTAGCAGGAAAAGGTGTTGCTAAAGAAGAAGCTAAAGAAATTGGACTTGATCCTACAAGCAAAGTTCCTGTTTTCCTTAAGAAGGGTAGATTTGGAGCTTATATTGAAACGGATGAACTTATCAGAAAAACAGTTCCAAAAGATATGTCTCTAGAAGAAGTAACTTTGGAATGGGCGGTAAGTAATTTACCAATCATTACCTATCATCCAGAAGACTCAAGAGCTGTTGGAATTAGGAGACAAAGGACAAGAAGTAAGGGTTGGAAAGCTTTTGTGGTTCATGCAGGAGTGAAAAAAGAACTTCCAAAGGATATCAAGGTTAAAGACGTTGACGAAGCAATAGCTTTATCTTTATTAGATTAGAAAGCTAAAACCTTTTAATTACACCGACACAAACTCCTTCTAGATAAAATTCCTCTTTATTCATATCTATTTTGATAGATTTGAAATCTTTGTTTTGTGCTTCAAGTGTAACTTTTCCTTCTCCAGAGGCCCGGAAGGTTTTGACAGTTACTTCATCATTAATTCTAGCTACTACGATATCTCCGTTCTTACACTCCTTAGATTTTTTTACTGCTATGAGATCTTCTTCATTTATACCAACATCTTTCATGCTTTCGCCTTTTACCCTAAGTAAGAAATCTGCTTTTTGGCTAAACAAGTTAGAAGGGACTTCAAGTCTATTCTCAATATTCTCTTCTGCTAGTATTGGGTTCCCTGCAGCCACTAAGCCTACAATTGGAATTCCAGATTCTTCTTCATTCAAAACAATGCCTCTCGATGCTCCTGAAAGAATTGAAATAAACCCCTTTTTTTCAATTGCTCGTAAATGTTGTTCGGCTGCATTATGCGATTTAAAGCCTAAGGTTCTTGAAATATCTGCTCTGGTAGGCGGAAATCCTTTTTCTTTTAAATGATCTTTGATTAGATCCAGGATTTCCTTTTGGCGAGAGGTTAAGTCTTTCATATAATACTCCTGAGCTTTATTACTGTAATTATATACAGTAAAATGGTAAAAACTCAAATTTATGTTAGTAATAGGAATTACCTCCAGAGCACTGTTTGATCTTGATGACAGCCATAAGATATTTGAAGATCAAGGCCTAGAGGCTTATAGGGAGTACCAAATCTCAAATGAAAATAAAATCCTAAATCCGGGTCAGGCCTTTCCTTTAGTTAAGAAATTATTGAATTTAAGCAGAGAATTAAAAAGAGAAAAATCTGTGGAAGTAGTACTACTCAGTAGAAATTCAGCTGATACAGGGCTGAGAATCTTTAACTCTATAGAACATCATAATTTAGATATTAAAAGAGCAGCATTTTGTGGTGGAAATAGTCCTCACACTTATGCAAAGTCATTTGGAGCTCACTTGTTCCTTTCAACTGAATTTTCAGATTGTAAATTAGCTCTAAAAAGCGGAGTAGCTGCAGCTAGAATCATTCCTACCGGGGTTGCTAAGACAAAAGAAAGTCAATTAAAGGTTGCCTTTGATGGAGATGCTGTAATTTTTTCAGAAGAGTCTCAAGAAATTTATGATTCTCAAGGATTAGATGCCTTCGATAGGAATGAAAAAAATTTGGCAAATAAACCTCTTTTGGGTGGCCCTTTTAAACCTTTCCTTTCAGAACTGCATAGACTCCAAAATTTATTCCCTCAATCGGAGTGCCCCATCAGAATAGCTTTAGTTACTGCAAGATCAGCTCCTTCACACGAAAGGGTCATAAGAACTTTAAGAGATTGGAAAATAAGGATAGACGAGAGCTTATTTTTAGG
>CAZTLP010000046.1:0-5268 GCA_964614345.1 uncultured Gammaproteobacteria bacterium
AATTCAGCGTATGCTTTACCGACCGGATACCCTGCCCAATCTTCCAATTCAAACATTTGTCCGTTTGAGCCATTGGAGTTATGGGGGATAGCTATCGTATCAACACCTTTCTCTCTTAACCCATCCATCCAAGTCCACAAGTCTTCGGGGTTCATAGATTTTAATGTTGAGAAGGGTTCAAGGGTAAAGCGGTTCCCATTAAAAATAACATTTCTATGTAAATTCCCCCCTTCATAAGGTCCTGTCCCTCGAGGGTTAAAAGTAGTTACGTTCTCACCTGAACGATTCATGGAAGTGGTGTATTCGTAAGCCACGAAGGTCGTAAAGTTCCCAGGATCATTATGTTCTTGCGCACTTCTTATGACATCTTTCCATGCAGATCTGTGTTTATCTGCATTAAAAGGTCTTAGCGCTCTTGATTGATCGCCTGTCCATAAATATCTCAAGATTCCCATAAGATAAAAATCGTTTGGTGTGCTGAGAAAAGAAGCAAATAAAGCTCCCCTTGTAGCCATAGTTTCAACCGTTCTATTTTCAGGAGCATTAAGATTTTTGAAAGGCTCAGTCCCTGGTGTGGTGTTATTGGGATCAGCCCACCATTCGAGATTACCCATAAGAAAACCGTGGTCAGTAACCGCATAAAAATCTAAGGGTTCTCTTAGTTGCATTTCAAAACCTAAGGGATGTTCAATTGGACCTCCTTTAGCGTATTCATAGGCATCATCAGGAGAAGCTGTTGTGCCAAAAAGGTAAGCATCTAAAGAATGTTTGGTATGAACATGAAGATCTCCAAAGTAAACATTTCTATCCTCACTATACCCAGCAGTTTTACTAGACTCTGATTTCTCAGGAGCTAAATTACTGTAATCAACAATATCGTCACCTGAAGAACAACTCCATAAGAGAACTAAAAAGACTAAGCTTAAATACCCTAATATATTGTTCATATCCTTTTCTAAGACGGACCTAAGTTATCTGGAGATAGTGTAGCCTTGCTGTTCAAGAACAAACCTGTCTTCAGATAGATTTCCTATTCTTTCTACTAATCCTTCTTCATTAAAGACGAACCTTGTGACCGTATAGGCTTCATAGGGTAGGCCAGAAACTTGATCTGTATCTTTAGCCCAATGCAAGACATACACAATATTATCTTTACTCATGACTTCAATAATATTGGCTTCATCAGGTTTCCAATTCTCAGCAACAGCAGAATTCATATTTCTTAAAACCTGCTCTTTGGTATAACTAGTAGAGATTACTCCTCTTGCGACACTAATATTTTTTCTTTTACCATCCCTTTCTATAACTGCCTTTACTTCTTCTCCAGGTTTGCCTCGAAAATTAAGTCTGCCCATATTTCTTTCATTCACCCTTACATTATTAACAGAAAGGAAGGCATCCCCTACTTTTAGAACTTTTGAAGCTGGGCTGTCAGGCTGAATGCCAGCGACCACCATTGTTCCTGGTTCAGCATCAGGATTATAGGTAAATCCAAAACCAACATATCTTCCTGGTGCATTTATTCCATCAGCTGCCATATGCTTAGTTACAAAGTCGATAGCTTCTTGTTTTCCGGTATGACCGGCTTTAATCCAAGCTTCTGCTACTGACTCTTGCGAATTTTCATGATGCATTGAAAAAAGAGAACCACTCAAAATTACCAGACTCCCTAAAATTATTGTTTGTGTTAATTTCATTTTTACCCTCCAAAATATTATTGAAGGTAGATATTAATCTAATAGGTCTTTTTTTTACAAGTTAGTTTCTTTAATTAACGGATTCTAAACATCAGTTGTAGTAAAATGTAAAAAACGTGAAATTTAAGACTATGAGAAGTTTATTTATATTAGTTACTTTAGTTTTTAGTGGAACTTTCTTTGCCGAAAGTACAATGCAATGCAATATTGAGACAGAACTCGGTGAAGAGCTTGATGAAAAAATTTCAGAATTAAGAGAAAGGACTTTTGCTCTGTGCCTAAAGTGTGAAGGTAATTCTTGTAAGATGAATATTTTCAGACCTGAAACTGATCCAGATCTAGAAAAGAAGCGGTTAGGAGCAACCGCATTGTGTAAAAGAGTTTTTTGCACACCTAAAAAGTTCCGTAAGATACAAGGAGAAGAAATACCCGCAGATCAACCCATTGGAAAATCTAGTTTTGAGTTCACTTATAAAATCTCCGAAAAAGGCAGGATAAGGGATATTGAAATAACTAACTTAGAAGGGGTTATGAACCGCAGAGACGCGTATCGATGGACTACAGTACTTACCAAAAGAGTGATTTATTTGCCCGTAGAGGTCAATGGTAAAACTTATGAAATTACTAACCTTTCAGCGGCTTTAGATGTTAATTGGGGAGTTTTTGACGGAGACTAACTAGGCTGTTAACAAAGCAAGATAGCAATATCTAGGTACAATAATTTTGTGAAAGCAATATCACAAGAAGGGAACGATTTACTTTGGAAAGAAAATGCGGATCCTGATTTAAAAAAAGACGAAGTACTAATTCGCATCAAAGCCTCAGCAATAAACAGAGCTGATTTACTACAAAGAAGTGGAAATTACCCAGTGCCACCGGGAGCAAGCACTATTCTTGGACTTGAATGCTCAGGAATAGTTGAAGAAGTGGATGGGCAAGTTAAAAACTTTAGAAAAGGAGATGAAGTATGTGCTCTTTTAGCCGGAGGGGGCTATGCAGAAAAAGTTTCTGTACCATCAGGCCAGGTTTTAAAAATACCTAATGGTTTTAGTTTTGAGCAAGCAGCGGCATTACCCGAAGTGTTTGCCACGGCTTATTTTAATCTTTACATGGAAGCTAACCTTTCAAAAGAGGAGAAAACTTTAATACATGCCGGAGCCAGTGGCGTTGGAACAGCTGCTATACAAATCTGTAAGGCTAAGGGCAATCCTTGTTTTGTAACAGCCGGTACAAAAGAAAAGATCTCTAGATGTATAGAGCTAGGTGCTGAAGGAGGTACTGTTAGAAATGAAGAGAACTTTGGCGATGCAATAGCTAAGTGGACTGATAATAATGGCGTCCAGGTAATCTTGGATCCAGTAGGAGCGAATTACTTAGAAGACAATATGAAGAGCTTAACTTTAGAGGGAAGGTTGGTAATGATAGGCTTAATGGGAGGTGCTAAAGCTTCTATCAATCTAGGGCTTTTAATGATGAAGCGCTTAAGAATTTTTGGGTCAACTCTTAGGGCCCAACCCATTGCAAAGAAAACTGAGATTATGAATAACCTTAAGGAGAATGTATGGCCTTCGTTAGAATCCGGAGACATAAAACCCATAATTGATACAGTAATCCCTATAGAAGAAGTAGATAAAGCCCATAAATTAATGGAAAGTAATCAAACTTTTGGAAAAGTTATTCTTAAAGTAAACTAAATTATTCTTCTGTCAGAAAACACCAATAATGAAAAACAAATTTTGTTTCCTTCTAATTAGTCTGATCTTTTTTTCTCCCATTACTATAGCTGAAAACCGGGCTTTTGAAGAGAAGCTAGGTAGAACACTTACTGAAAATAACTGTTCGGCTTGCCATGAAGACAAGTCTCTCAATATAGCTTCCATAGAAACTATGGCAATGGCAACACAGCGTGAACTATTTGCTGTTATGACAGAAGGAAAAATGAAAGAGCAAGCAAAGCATCTCTCTAAAGATGAAATAAATCAAATAGCTACTTACATCAGTTCAACAGCGGAGTCTTCGCTTGTTAAATGCTCAAGACAGATCGTTGATTCTGATTTAAGACTAGGTCTAAATTGGACTAGTAAGGGTAATGGTCCACTTAATAAGAGATATCAAAAAGATACAAACATCAATTCTTCTAATATAAAGAATCTTAAGTTGAAATGGTCATTCCGCTTGAAGGGATTTAATGCTAGATCTCAGCCTATAGCTATTGGGAATCTAATATTGGCGGCCTCAAAAGATACTTTATACGCTTTGGATTCTGACACAGGTTGTGCTTTCTGGGCTTTTAAAAGCCCTTCTGAATTTAGGGTATCCCCAGCTTATGCCAAAGAAGCTGGTTCCTATGTATTTGCGGTTGATCAAGAGTTAATTACCTACAAGCTAGACATACTCAAAGGTGAACTAGTATGGAAAACGCAATTACCAAGAGAGTCTGAATGGAATGTTTCTTCTGGTTCAATATCTATAGTTAACCCACATCTTATTATCCCTATTTCAACAGTGGAAACTGTTGCTCCACTAAACCCTGCTTATGAATGTTGTACTACCAGCGGAGGTATTGCCAAAGTTGACATAGAGACCGGTGAATTAATTTGGTATCACAGAGTTGAAAAGCCAGCTGAATATGTAGGTAAGGTAAGATTTACAAGAACAAAAAAATATGCTCCGGCTGGATCAGCCGTTTGGAATACTCCAGGAATAGACGTAACAAGTAATTTAGTTTTTTTTGGAACTGGACAAAATACCCAGTCACCGGCATCTGAATTTAGTGATGCAATCATAGCTCTCGACTTAACTACAGGCGAACGAGTGTGGTCTACCCAAACCTTAGCAGGGGATGCACACAATGTAGCTTGTGAAGTTCCTATGGCAAGAAAATGGGGATGTCCAGTTGAAAACGGGCCTGATTTTGATTTCGGTGCCTCTGTTATTAAATCATTTACCAGTAATAAAGAGGAAATATATCTGGCTGGTCAAAAATCTGGTAGAGCTTTTGGGATAAAACCCAGTACCGGAGAAATTATTTGGAACAAAAGAATAGGAATGGGCGGAGTACTCGGAGGTATTCATACCGGCATGGCAACTGATGATAAAAGGCTTTATGTTACTAATTCAGATCGAGAAAGTGCTAGGAAGTATGATTGGGATCCAAAACCTGGAGTTTATGCTTTGAACATTGATACAGGTGAAATAATTTGGACTTTTCCTCTCGATGATGATTGTAAGAAGCGAAATGAAGTAGTTGAGAATGGTAGATGTTTTAAGGGTTTTTCTGCGCCCCCATCAGTTGGATCCGATGTTGTTTTTGCCGGAGCTTTAGATGGAAGACTTTATGGTATAGGAAAGGATACAGGAAAGTATTTATGGGAATTCGATACTCTTAGAATCTTCAAAAAAACTGTAGATGGATCATTAGCTTTTGGAGGTTCCATGGATATAGCCGGACCAGTTATAACTCAAGATCAGTTAATTGTTGTGAGTGGTTATGGGACCCATGGCCAGCTCCCTGGCAACGTTCTCCTTGTATTCGAGTTAGAAAATTAGGGCTTCAACAAAGACAATGATG
>CAZTLP010000047.1:0-5111 GCA_964614345.1 uncultured Gammaproteobacteria bacterium
CATGAAAAATCTTATAATTTTTCAGACTGTGAAGGAGAGGTAGGTAATTTATATGTATCGGAGATGCTTGAATCTGGTACGGTGAAGGGGTTTAAAAAGGCCGTTAAGCTTCACCAGAAGTTTTATAAGGATAGAGGGATTGATGTTCAGGTAAAAGCAAATATTGAATACGAAAGAGATGGAAATGAGACTACTGACCAACCTTCTCGGTTAACTACAGTTGTCATATTTCCTAGTTTAAAAGTTCAAGGACTTTGGCAAAATAGAGAGTTTACGGAACAAGATCAAAAGGACTTTAACGCGTTTGTAGAAATCTACAATGCAAATACAAAAGTAACAGTAAGAAAATCAATTTGTTATTTGAATTGATTCAACAGGGGATATTATGAAAGTAGGTGTTGTTTTTCCGCAGACAGAAATAGGCTCAGACCCAGACATAATTAGCAACTTTGCGACCACAGCTGAGTCTCTCGGTTATGATCATATTCTGGCTTATGACCATATCTTAGGAGCTAATACCGAAAGTCGACCAGATTGGCAAGGTCCATATACTTCAGAAAGCATGTTTCATGAGCCTTTTGTACTTTTTTCCTATCTCGCTGGTTTAACAAAGACAATTGGCTTAGTTACAGGTGTAATAATCTTGCCACAACGTCAAACTGCTGTGGTGGCAAAACAAGCAGCTTGTGTTGATGTACTTTCAAAAGGTAGATTAAGGCTTGGCATAGGTACCGGTTGGAATGAAGTGGAATATGAATGTCTTGACGAAAATTTTAATGATCGGGGTATTCGCTCAGAAGAACAAATCGATTTATTAAGACAATTGTGGAAAGAAGAAGCGATTACTTATGAAGGGAAATGGCACCAGATTACAGATGCCGGTTTAAATCCTTTGCCTCCAAATAAGAACATTCCTATATGGCTTGGCGGTATGGCTCCACAAGTAATTGATCGTGTTGCGCGCATTGCTGACGGTTGGTTTCCTTTTGTAAATAAAGAGTTGGGAAGCCAGATCCAACAAATGATTGAACGAGCAAAGGTAGCTGAACGGGATCCATCAACTATAGGCATTGAATGCATGGTTCCTCTGGATACGACAGTCGATAAAGTTAAATCACTTCAAGATTTAGGTGTAACTCAGGTAGCTGTTGTTACCATGAATCAAAGTCTCGAAAGTCCTGAGCAGCACATTGATGCGATAAAACGAAGCCGGGAAAACCTTGCTGCATATTTTTAGGCTGACTATCAGCCTTTATAATGTAGGTAAACTTACAATTTAGACTTTTATGACAATTGATCTAACTACAGTATTAATATTGGTTGTTTTAGTTCTTGCCGGCTGGAATGTTTATCTTTCTTCCAGAGGAAAAGAAGAAAACGAAGATGAATCCAGATTGGACGAGATAAAAACTTCGCTATCTACACAGACTTCATCACTTGAAGGACTGATTAGAGATGTAGCATCTTTTCAAGACCCTCTAAGCAAGCTAAACCGATATTTATCAGGAGGAACTTTGGCAGGAAGTTTCGGCGAATGGTCTCTGGAGGCTATTATCACCGATATTTTTCCTCCAGATAAATTCGAAGCCAATTGTGAGGTTATTTCAGGATCCGGACAGAGGGTTGAATTTGCTATCAAATTACCTGAAGGGTTATTGCCTATTGATGCCAAATTTCCATCTGCCTTATATGACAATTATATGGACGCCTCAAATCGTGGGGATAAAGATTCAGTCAATACGGCCTTAAACGCAATAAAACGTCATGTCATAAATGATGCTAAAGATATAAAAGAGAAATACACACAATCAGGAATCACTATAGATTTGGGGGTCATGTTTATTCCCAGTGAGAGTTTGATGCAATTGATTGACTCAATAGAAGATCTTCGTCAATCCGTTTTTCGAGACAGTCGTGTGTTGGTAATGGGACCAAACTCTCTTGCTGCTTATCTAATCAGTATTCATATGGGTTTTAGAAATCTAGCTTTAAATGAGAGGGCTGAAGAAATTTTAGTGGAGTTTGGAAATCTGAAGAAAGAATTTGAGAACTTTGAAAGCTCGACAGAAGATTTATCAAAGAAAGCAGAAGCCATGCTAAAAGCAGTTGATAAACATGAAACGCGTGAGAGACAAATGAATAGAGCTTTAAAAAGAATGGAAGAAATAGGTGAAGACAACAAAGACAATGAATGATCACTTAAAGGCATCAAATTACGATAGACCAAAATTAGAAACTCCGAATGGTGAATCTAGCTTGTTGTTGCATAGCTGTTGTGCACCTTGTGCAGGAGAGATCATGGAAGCAGTTGCAGCTTCAGACATTGATACCACTGTTTATTTCTATAACCCCAATATCCATCCCATAGAAGAATACGAACTTAGAAAGGAAGAAAATAAAAGATATTGCGAAGCATTAAATTTCAAGTTTATTGATGCAGATTACGACAAAGACAATTGGTTTGATCGCATAAAAGGGCTTGAAGATGAACCTGAAAGGGGTGAAAGATGTACCAAGTGCTTTGATATGAGATTTGAAAGATCTGCTCTATTTGCTCACGAAAATAACTTTTCTTTATTCGCCACTACTTTAGGAATTTCAAGATGGAAAGATTTAGATCAGGTAAATAATTCAGGATTAAGGGCTTCTAAAAGATATGACGACTTAACTTTCTGGGACTTTAATTGGAGAAAGCAGGGCGGTTCTTCGAGGATGATAGAAATTTCAAAAAGAGAAGAGTTTTATCAACAAGAATACTGTGGTTGCGTGTATAGCCTACGTGACACCAATAAATGGAGAAAAGAGAATAATCGACCTCGAATAAAAAGAGGAGAGAAGTTCTACGGTTAATTTCTGTAATCTAAAGGAGGATCTCTATCTCCAACCAAAGGGGAGTAATTAAAGTCTTTTCCCACTTTCCTTGAGAGTTCTTTTTCAGCTTTTTCGACAATACTAGGATCTAGATAAATTTCTATAGCTGTATCTGAAAGAACTTGCGCAGCAAGTTTTTCACCTTTCAATCCAATAGTGGTACCTCCTGAAGCTACTGCTTGCCAAGAATGACCGGGAGTTCCTGGTACCCAAGAAGCAATTCTTGCTCCTGCTGTTGGGACTAACCAACTAACATCTCCGACATCAGTCGAACCGTAACCATGAAATGATTGATAGGGTAAAATCTTTTCTTGATCCCCTATACTGCCAGACGGTTTAAGTAGGGTTTTATAGATCTCTTTAGCAAATTTATTTTCTTCCGTGTCGTAAACTATACCGCCCCGTTTAATGAGCTGTTTATACATGAGAGTTTGAAGAGTGTCGTTGGGCATCAGGGAATAATTACCGTGTATAACCTCATAACTTAAAGTGGTCTCAGTTCCCTCAGCAGCACCTTTAGCTGCTTTAACTGTTCTTTGGAAGAGTTCTTCAACTACTTGTTCTTTAGGATGTCTAACGTAGTACCAGACTTCCGCTTCGTCTGGGATGACATTAGGGGCTAAGCCGCCTTTAGTAATGACATAATGAATTCTTGATTCTTGTGGAATATGTTCTCTCATCATATTTACCATGTAATTCATGGACTCTACTCCATCCAACGCCGACCTTCCTCTGTGAGGAGCACTGGCGGCATGGGCAGATAGTCCTTTGAAAGTAAATTTTGCAGACTTATTTGCATTTGAAGTTCTGGGACTTGCGTGATTTACACTTCCGGGATGCCAATGCAGGACAACGTCAACATCATCAAACAGTCCTTCTCTAACCATATAAACTTTGCCAGACCCGCCTTCTTCAGCCGGTGTCCCGTAAAACCTGATGGTTCCTGTTCTATTATTTTTTGATAGCCACTCTTTTACAGTAACCGCAGACCAAGCAGATCCAGCCCCAAACAAATGATGACCACAAGCATGACCAGCCGTATTATTTTTAAATGTTTCTTTAAAAGGAGATGAACTTTGTGCAACACCTGGAAGGGCATCAAATTCTCCCAAAATAGCTATCACTGGACTTCCTGTTCCGTACTCCGCTATAAAGCCTGTTGGCATGTAAGGCAGAGTTTGTACCTTAAAACCTTTGCTGCTTAAACTTTCTTGAAGCAAAGCTGAACTTTTATTTTCTTGATAGCCAACCTCAGCCAACTCCCAAATTTTTAGAGCCAGCTGTTGATACTCTTCTTGATGCAGGTTAATAAATTCATCTAAAGACTCAGCGCTGTAAGAAATTTGAGAACAAGCTGTTATAAGAGATAACAGTATCCATTTAGGTTTTGATTTCATTTTTTCCTTTTTTTTCCTTTAATCTACTTCGATTATACTTAGTAAAAAAATATGACAAAACAGATTATTGCCATTGGAGGAGGAGGGTTCGGAAGAGATCCTGGTAAAGGTATTATCGAGGACTATATTTTAAAGCAGTCCAAAAAAGGGAAGCCTAATATTTGCTTTATTCCTACAGCAACTGGAGATAATGAAGAATATAAAGAAAACTTCTATAAGACTTTTTCAAAACTTAATTGCCAGGCAACTCATTTAGATTTTTTTAAAAGAACTCCTGACTTAGAAAACCTTATTCAAGACCAGGATGTTATTTTTGTTGGCGGAGGCAACACCAAGAGTATGTTGGCAGTTTGGAAGGACTGGGGTCTGGATACTTTATTAAAGTCAGCATATGAGAAAGGTGTTGTAATGAGTGGAGTGAGTGCTGGAGCCATTTGTTGGTTTGATCAGGGCATCACCGACTCTTGGGCAGACAATCTTCAATTAATGGAATGTTTAGGATTTATTGAGGGGACTTGTTGTCCTCATTACGACGAAGAAATTGATAGACGTCCTGCAGTAAATGAATTTCTATCCGAACAACTCATAAGTTCTTGTATTGCTATCGAAGGAGAATGTGCACTGCACATCAAAGACGGAAAGGTTTTTTCTTCAGTTGCTTTTGGAAAAGAAAAAAATTCTTACTTAGTTAACTTAAAAAATAATAAAGTTATTGAAACTCCATTTGATTCTACAGATATCACTTAAATAATCTTTTTTAAGAAACTACATTTTGTTTGTAAACTGCTGTTAGAATGCGCTCTTTGCCCCGGTAGTTAAGTGGTTATAACATCGCCCTGTCAC
>CAZTLP010000048.1:0-5077 GCA_964614345.1 uncultured Gammaproteobacteria bacterium
AAATTTACTGGACAAGAAAAATTCAATTTAACAACTCAAGACGTTAAAGATTATTCTGAATTAATGGATATGAGGATGGATCTTGTTGAAGAAATGAATATCTCAATAAAAGATATTCAGTCAGTTGTAGATAAAATTGAGCCTTTTAAAGGAGCTAGGGAATTTATTGATTGGGCAAGAGATAATTTTCAAGTAACCATCGTTTCAGATTCTTTTTATCAATTAGCTTGGCCTCTAATAAAAAAACTAGGGACACCTTCTATTATTTGCCATCATCTAGAAATTGAAGGAGAAAAATTGAAAGGTTATTCCTTACGGCAACCTGAAAATAAAAAAAGAGTAGTACAAGCTTTTAAGGCTTTAAATTATAGAGTTTTTGCTGCGGGGGATTCTTATAATGATATTCAAATGTTAACTGAAGCTGATTTAGGAGTATTCTTTCAAGCTCCAAAGCACATAAGAGATGAATATAGCGACATAAATGGAGTAGAGAACCATACTGAATTAAAAAAACTTTTTTCAGAAGCTTCTGATTTCGTTAAAGTAAGTTAGGTAAATTTATGAATAAAAATATCTCTCAAGGCAAGAAGTTAAAACAGGCTATTTCTGAAAATACTCCTCTACAAATTGTAGGTACAGTGAATGCTTATTCTTCTCTTTTAGCACAGAAAAAGGGCCATAAAGCAATTTATCTATCTGGAGGTGGGGTTGCGGCTTCTAGCATGGGCCTACCTGATCTAGGGATAACTACTTTACAAGATGTATTAATCGATGTTGAAAGAATTACTAGAGTATGTGAATTACCTCTACTTGTTGATGCTGATACTGGTTGGGGTGGTACTTTTAATATCTCAAGAATGGTAAAAAGTATGATCACTTCAGGAGCAGCAGGTATCCACATGGAAGATCAAGTTGAACAAAAAAGGTGCGGCCATAGGCCAAATAAGGAATTAGTTTCTTCTGAAGAAATGCAGAATAGAATAAAGGCAGCTGCAGATGCAAAGACAGACTCTGATTTTATGATTATGGCAAGAACTGATGCCATAGCTAATGAAGGACTTGATTCTGCTTTAAGAAGAGCAGCTTCTTATGTCGAAGCTGGTGCCAATGCTATCTTTGCAGAAGCGGTTTTAGAAATAGAAGATTACAAAAAATTTGCAGAAAATTTAAACGTACCTATCTTGGCTAATATTACAGAATTTGGTAAAACACCTTTATTCTCGAAAGAAGAACTAAAAGAGGTAGGTGTCGACATGATTCTCTACCCTTTGTCTGCTTTCAGAGCTATGAGTAAAGCGGCTGAAGGGATTTATTCAGAGATTCTTGAGAAGGGGACTCAACAGGACTTAATTGATAAAATGCAAACCAGAGATGAACTTTATGAAGTACTCGATTATCATACTTTTGAGAAGAAACTTGATGATTTATTTGAAGAGTAGACGAGAAAAATAATATGGCGGAAAAGAAATTAGAAGGAGCAGGATTACGAGGTCAGGTTGCTGGCCACACCGCTCTTTCAACAGTTGGGAAGGCAGGGAAAGGCCTGACTTATAGAGGCTATGCAATTGAAGAGTTAGCAGAAAAAGCTAGTTTTGAAGAAGTGGCTTATATGCTCCTTTACGGGCATCTTCCTAATCAGTCTGAATACGATGAATATTCAGCTAAATTAAAATCTTATCGAAAACTTCCTGATGATCTAAAAGAAGTATTACAAAGGATTCCCAAGAGTACTCATCCTATGGATGTTATGAGAACGGGAAGTTCTATGTTGGGAAATTTAGAACCAGAAGGAGATTTTTCAAATCAAAACGAAACTGCTGACAGAATCTTAGCAGCTATGCCTTCGATTATTACTTATTGGTACCGTTTTTCTCATGAAGGTGAGAGCATAGAAACAGAGACAGACCATCCCACAATGGGGGGTCAATTTTTATCTTTGCTTACAGGAAAAGAACCTAGTGACGAATATGCTAGATTCCTGGATGTTTCATTGATTCTATATGCTGAGCATGGTTTTAATGCCTCGACTTTTACAGCCAGAATTTGTGCTTCTACACTTTCAGATATGCATTCATGTGTTGCTGGAGCCATCGGAACCTTAAGAGGACCTCTTCATGGAGGAGCTAATGAAGCTGCGATGGAGACCATTGAAAAGTTCTCTTCTAGAGAAGAAGCCAATGAAGAAATAAAAAAAATGTTAGCCAATAAAGAAAAAATAATGGGATTTGGGCATGCCGTTTACACCAATGAAGATCCTCGAAATAAGATTGTTAAAGCTTGGGCAAAAAAATTAGGGGAATCCAATGGTGATAGCCTTCTTTATGAGGTTTCAGAAGAGGTAGAAGCTGTGATGGCAGAAGAAAAAGGTATGTTTGCCAATACCGATTTTTACATGGCTTCGGCTTACCACTATCTAGGTATTCCAACACCAATATTTACACCTCTTTTTGTAATAGGTAGGACTTCGGGTTGGACAGCCAATGTAATGGAACAAAGAGCAGACAACAGAATTATTCGCCCCAGTGAAGAATATACTGGCCCTGATAAATCAGAATGGGTCGATATGTCTGACCGTTAAATAACAAAGGAAAATAATATGACTGGAAACGTTGTTTCAAACGTTCGACCTGATCCAGATCAGATACTGGTGAAGATCGCCGACTACGTTCTGGATAAAAAGATAGAAAGTAAAGAGGCTTTAACAACAGCCCGATATTGCTTAATGGATACTTTGGGTTGCGGGTTGTTGGCTTTAACTTTTGATGACTGCAAAAATTTATTGGGACCATATGTTGAGAATACAAATGTACCCAATGGAGTGAGGGTGCCCGGAACAAAACATATCCTTGATCCGGTAAAAGGGGCTTGGGATATAGGAGCAATTATTCGATGGTTAGATTTTAATGACACTTGGCTAGCAGCTGAATGGGGACACCCTTCAGATAATTTAGGCGGAATTTTGTCAGCTGCAGATTTCATTTCTCAACAGAATATTGCATCTGGAAAACCAGGTTTAACCATGAATGATGTTCTGATAAGCATGATAAAAGCTCATGAAATACAAGGAGTTCTTGCCTTAGAAAACAGTTTCAATAGGGTGGGATTGGATCATGTTGTGCTAGTTAAGATAGCTTCTACTGCGGTCATATCCTCTTTATTTGGTTTTAGTAAAGAAGAGACTATAGACGCACTATCCCAAGCATTTGTAGATGGGCAAAGCCTAAGGACCTATAGGCATGCTCCAAACGCAGGACCTAGGAAATCTTGGGCTGCTGGAGATGCTACTAGTAGAGCACTTCAATTGGTTCTTTTAACTCAAAAAGGTCAAATAGGCTACCCAAGTGCGCTTAGTACTCCAATTTGGGGATTTCAGGATGTTCTCTTTAAAGGAAAGGAATTAAGACTACCTCAAGAATTTGACTCTTATGTAATGGAGAATATTTTATTTAAGATCTCTTATCCAGCTGAATTTCATGCTCAAACTGCAGTGGAGGCAGCTGTTATACTTCACCCAGAAACTAAAGAAAAGGGATTCAACAACATAGAAAAAATTCTTATTACTACCCATGAATCTGCAATAAGAATTATTAGTAAGGAAGGAAAGCTTAATAACCCAGCTGATAGAGATCACTGTATTCAGTACATGACAGCAATAGGATTATTAAAAGGAAATTTGGTAGCTGAAGATTATGAAGATGATGTTGCTTCAGACCCCTTGATAGATTCTTTAAGGAATAAAATGATTATTGAAGAAGATCCAAGATACAGCAAAGAATATCTTGAAGCTGATAAAAGGTCTATTGCTAATGCAATTCAAATCTACTTTTCAGATGGAAGTTTTACTGAAAAGGTCGAAGTTGAATATCCCATTGGCCATAAAAGAAGAAGAGAAGAGGGTATTCCTATCTTAATAGAAAAATTTAAGAACAATCTTACAACTCAGTTCTCAAAATCTAGATCAGATCAAATCAATAGCTTATGTTTGGATCAATCCACTCTAGAGGAAACTGTAGTATCTGACTTCATGAATCTTCTGGTGGCGGAATAGTAATTCTAAGTTAAAAGTTCTCTTCCAGATTGGAATTACTGATGACAGAATCTTTTTCAAATTATAGGAAAATCTAAAAGGTCCTGTAAGTCCTTTAAGGCATCTTCAGCTTTTACCACTTTTATTGTCCTCATACCTAAAGCTTTAGCGGGTTTTAAATTTATGCCTAAGTCATCTAGAAAAATTACTTCATTTGGATTCACGTTGCCTCTCTTACAAGCTAATTGATAGAACTTGGGATCGGGTTTTCGCACATTTTCTTTACTAGATTCAAATACGAAATCAAATAACCCCATTATTTCTTGATGGGTCCCTGACATAGATGCATTGTCATTTTCCAATTCCTGATCTTCAGTAGATTGGATATTGTTGGTTAAGCAACCCTGGATAAGTTTATCTTTTATTTCGCGAAGAGCGTTTACCATTTCGGGTCTAATCTGACCCTTTAACAACGCTAGGACTTGTTTGCCAGGGACTGAATGGCCAAATTGTCGGCTCTCGACCTCAAATAGAGAATCAAATTCTTCTTGATCAATTTCATTCCTTTCTAATTTTGCCCAAGCATTATTATCTGGATTAGTTGAGTTAATGGTTCTGATTAAATCTTTAGGTAAATTCTCTGATTCTTCATAGATATTGAATGAATCAAAGGGGCTGGTAGTTATAACTCCTCCAAAGTCCCAAAATACAGCTCTAATCATGGTTTTAATCCTTTATTGAGAGCTGTAGTATATTAAAAAAAGTGAAAATAATACTATTTAAACTACCTAAAAAGCACAAAAAACCTATAATCGCACCCCCGAAATTAGCTTAAGATAAGAAAATGTCAGGAAATACAACTGGAAAACTCTTTAGTGTGACCACTTTTGGTGAGAGTCATGGGGTTGCTATGGGTTGTATTGTTGATGGATGCCCTCCAGGAATGGACTTAACAGAAGCAGACATTCAGGTTTATTTAGATAAAAGGAAACCGGGTTCATCTAAATTCACAACACAAAGAAAAGAAGATGACAAAGTAGAAATTTTATC
>CAZTLP010000049.1:0-4991 GCA_964614345.1 uncultured Gammaproteobacteria bacterium
TTTAGTCCTTACTCCCTTAGCAGGGGAGCGCTTTCAACCACTCAGCCACCTCTCCTTGTCAATGCTTATAGGGCTTTCAGCGATTCGTTACCTAAGAAATAAAATTTCAGTACTGCATATATACGGCAAACACCTTCTATTTCTCTCGATTTTTTACCTTAAAAATCTAAGTCAATAGTCTAATGCACTTCTATTATTAGGTCTATGGGTACAGGCAGGAGACAGCCGTACCACCCATACTAGTAATATAGTTATGCATCTGCATTTTAACCTATTTTCTATGTTAGCCAGAACTCACTTAACAGACTAAACAAATTTTACAAACTTCACTAGCACTTACCTCGTTCATGTTTTGTGTTGGGCATCAGGGAGATGAACCCAACAAAAACACTCACTCGGAGTTAAGTTAATTGAAGGGCGAAAAAAATAAGGAGAACAAAAATGGAAAAAGAATATAAGTTTGATAAAGAAGAGTTGGAACGAAGAGCTAAAGATTGGTACAGATTATTAGAACAAGCTTCAAATGAATTGAGTACCAGTAAGCCCTTGTTAAGTGATGCAGACCTTAATTACATAGCTGACCTGTTAAATAAGAATACAAGAATGAAATGGTTAATACCTTTAATTATAGAAGGTGCTATTGATGAAGGAGAGTATGACGAGTTTTAAGGTTATAAGACACCTATATCTAGTTAAAAGTTAAAAAAGGCCTGTTAGAGAGACCTTATAGGTAGAGCGATTAGTCAGGTTAATTGTTTCACTATTACATCTTTAAAAGGTTTAATTTGATTACCAAATCTTAGTGCTGCAGTTCTTAAGGCTTTTCCCGGAGCTGTTTCGCTGCTGTAAAGACTAACTATAAAATTTGTTCCGTGGTATAGAGGTCTAGTTTTACGTTGGTGTTTTAAGGTGTATTTCTGTAAAACACTATCAGAAGCAAAATCTACTTGATTGACTAATGCATCCTTTATAAGGTCAGATAATACCTTAGCTCCACTTAACCCCAAATTAAATCCGTGTGCTGTTACAGGATGCATTCCAACAGATGCATCTCCAACTAATGCAAATCTAGTCGAATGAAAACGACTGGCATGAATAGCTACTAAAGGATAAGCATGCCTTTCTCCGACAAGTCTCATTTTACCAAGCCTATAATCAAACCTTGATCCAATGTCTTGATTGAAGTCAGTTTCGTCCATCTGTAAAATTGAATCAGCTTCTTTAGACGGTATCGTAATTACGATTGATGAATAATTACCAGGCATAGGTAAAACTGCTAAAGTTCTTCCGTAATGGAAACATTCATAAGCAACGTTATTATGGAACAGCTGATGATGCATTTTGCAAACAATACATGTTTTTCCGAATTCCTTTACCTCTGTAGATATTCCCATTTGCCTTCTTGTTGTCGTAAAGCGACCATCTGCTGAAATAAGTAGATTTGCTTCAATTGTTTTCTTGTTGTTAAGCTGTAGGTGCACTGAGTCAATATCAACTGAAAAAGATTCCATTAAGGTGTCACTTAGAATCTTAATGTTATTCTGCTCCCTTACCTTTTTGTAGGCTGCTGCTCTAATTTTGCAATTAGGCACTAAGTAACCCAAACAGCTTTCAGCAGTTTCTTCGTGATCAAAGTTTAAAGAATAAGGAGAGTTTCCATTAAAGACCTTTGCTTCCTTAATCTTAGAAATACACTTTTTTTCTATTTCGGACCAAACACCTATGTTGATTAACTCTTTCTTTGATGAATGAGTTAAAGCAATCTCTCTGCCGTCATCTGGTGGCATTTCTAAGACATTGCTTGAACTTCTTTCAATTACTATTATTCTTAAAGAAGTATTTGCTAAACCAAGAGCAAAGCTTAAGCCTGCAGGCCCTGCTCCAATTATTGCTATATCAAATTTATTTGTCTCTCCCGTCATTTATAAATCGGCAGATTGTTTAGGAATTTTCGCCTATTGATGTAGATCAAAGAAGTAAATATTATCTGTACATAAATGGTGCTTTAGAAAGGTCTATGGCAGGAATGTCTTTCTTCTCTTCCCAATAGTCTTGTGTGTGTTGCCAACAAGAATCTTTGATTCGTTTAGGTAGCTTGTGTTGAGATCTTACCAGATACCCTGGATTAAAATTCTCTTCGTCAATCCAAGTTTGTAGAGGTTCCTTTAGCTCTTTATCACTTAAAAAAGGCGTGGCAGAGGCAAACCCATTTGAGTCCATGTATTTAAGTAACCTACATACAAAATCTCCCATCAAGTCAACTCTTAGAGTCCAGCTAGCCCTAAAGTACCCAAAAATCCATAACATATTTGGTATGTCTGTAATCATCATACCTCGGTAAGTTAACTTTTTTGAAAAGTCTACTTTCTGGTTATCTACATAAAAGTTAATATTTCCCAATACACTTAGATTAAAACCTGTTGCTGATATTACAAAATCAGTTTTAATTTCTTCTCCAGATTTAAGCAATATACCGTCTTCTTCAAACCTATCAATTTGATCAGTTACCATGGAAGCTTTGCCACTCTTTATACCTTGAAATATGTCGCCATCAGGAACAAAAGCAATTCTCTGGCGCCAAGGTCTGTATGTAGGGGTAAAGTGCGTTTCGACATCGTAGTCGGGGTCTAAATATTCTCTAACTCCGTCTATGAGCTGTTTTTTTGCTTTTTCAGGATGTTTAAAGGTTTTATTAACAAACCATCTTTGAAGCAAAAGAATATATAGCCGGGTTAAAGAATGAACCCATTCTTCTTTTAATTTAAAAAACCTAAAAAAATTTGCTACTTTTTGCTGGTTCATCCCAGGTATAAAATAGGTAGGTGATCTTTGTAATACTGTTATGTGTTTACAATCTGGCGCCATAGCAGGAACAATTGTTGCCGTAGTTGCTCCAGAGCCTATAACAACGACCTCTTTGTCTTTGTAATCAATATTTTCGGTCCAGTTTTGCGGGTGTATTAATTGACCTTTAAAATTTTCTATTCCTTCCCAATCAGGGATATAGCCCTTTTCATGGTCATAATAGCCCTGACACATCCAAAGGAAATTACTAGAATACTCTTTTATTTCGCCTGTTTCTTTTTCCTCTACCTCTAAAGTCCATAAGGAACTTTCACTATCCCATTTAGCATTATTTACATGGCGATTATATGAGATATGCTCTTTAATACCGTTATCTTCAATTACTTCTCCAAGATAATCTTGTATTTCTTCTGCTGTAGCTATTGGTGGCCCTATCCAGGGCTTAAATCTATAACCGAAAGTATATAAATCACTATCAGATCTTATACCTGGGTACGTATGGGTGTACCAAGTTCCACCATATTTATCTAAAGATTCTAGAATAATAAAACTTTTATTTGGGCACTGATCTTTTAAGTGATATGCAGCTCCAATACCAGAGATTCCTGCGCCTACTATAATGACATCATAATTAAGCAAGTTATCTGGGTTCTTCATTTTTGTTAAGGGTTTTATCAAAGAGAGGCTTGTTTAGTTCTTCTAGAGATACAAGTCCGCTATCGGGTAAGTCCTCGTATTCTAAGATACCAAGTTCATTAAACTTAGGCCTTATCTTTTCTGTTAACAAACCTACTCTTTTTAAATTGGGAACAATATTAGAAAAAAGTGATTTCCTAAAGTCTCCTATACCTTGACTATCTAATAAAACTTCTCTCGCTTTATCTTCGGTTATACCTAAGAATTTAACTGGGACAGTTGTGTTAATTAACCTATACCTCATTATCTTACAAGCCTCATAAGCAAACTCAGCTCTTTCTTCTACTTCTTTCTCAGAAAGGAGTGGGATATATTCTTCCAGGAAATTCACACCGAAGGTAACGTGTCGTGCTTCATCCCTCTTAGTTAATTTACAAATCTCTCTTAGTAAGGGATCATTGGTTATTTGAATCATGGATTCAAATGTCGCTAAAGCTAATCCTTCTACAATTAATTGCATGCCAATAAATTTAAGATCCCACCTAGAATCAGAAAGCATTTTGTCTAATAAGATTTTTAAATTAGGATGAATAGGGTACATGTACCCTACTCTTTTATTTATGTACTTATGAAAAACCTCTACGTGCCTGCCTTCATCAAATGCCTGAGAGCTTGCATATAATTTAGCTTGGTGAGTGGGTGCGCAACTAACTAATTGAGATGAAACTAATAAGGCACCTTGCTCGCCATGCAAGAACTGACTAGCATTCCAAGCTAGGGTCTCATGATCCATTTCTAGTTTTTTAGATTCTGATAACTGTTTGTATTCTGGTAATTCTGAAAATGGATTTAAATCTATGTACCTTTGATCTTCTGGAAATTCAATTGACCAGTCAACATCAAGCGTAGCGTTCCAATTTAGTTTCTTACCTAGTTCATATAATTTCTTAATTCGATTTTCTGTATTTCTATAGTCCCAGTTGTAACAACCAATTAAAGGTGTTTCAAAGCTTTCAATAAGGTATTTTTCATCTTTCTTTCTTAATTTTCTATTATCTAAGTAAAGTAAATCTGTAGGTGGTTCAGGTATTTTTATTAATTCTATGTTCATAGTTCATAAAATTTAAAGCAAGTTAGATAGTAACTAATTGATTAAAGTCATTTTCTGAAATACTTTTAAAGCAATTGAGGTTTTATTGCATAAATAAAACTATTTTGAGAATGGATGAAGTAAAAGTTAGCTTGTAAGTTGAACTGCTAATTTAACTGAATCTTGTAACATCTCTTCATTTATGCAGGTATCTATTCCTTTTTTGTGCAACATTGAAACTAAATCTTCAGTGGCTAAATTGCCAGAAGCCCCAGGAGCAAAAAGGACAGCCCCCACCCACCAAAATAATAACCACCAGTTAAACACTTAACTCTTCAACCTTTGGCTCTACATCTCCAATAATTAAATAAAAGCTTAACACAACAATGAAACTTTTAATTTAAAGTGATTTATACTCAAAAAAAGCCGTTGGGTCTCTGTTACAATGCCGATTCTACCT
>CAZTLP010000050.1:0-4989 GCA_964614345.1 uncultured Gammaproteobacteria bacterium
CCGGCATAAGGATCTGTTGGTAGATTACTCATCAAACTTTCTGGCATTAAGAGCATAAGGTGTGGCCCTTCTGCTACCCAAGTACCCTTAGATTTATCTAAATTATCTGGGTCATCATTATCAACAGCTATATCTCCAACTAGCATATAGGATGTTCCAAAAGCTTCATTTTCTGAGTTGTAAGATGTTTTTTCCATATAAGCTTTCAACCATTTTTGCCAGGCTTGATCCACACACATGGGATTTACATTGTCATTAGGTGGTGTTCCTGGCATACAAGTCCAGCCATTAGAGCCTTTTCTTAGCAATTTCCCTTTAGAATCAATAATAGTCGCTTTAGAACTCACATTAGTAGGAGCTGCTGACATCGCAATATCCATTATTTCCTGCTCAGAATACCCCCCTTTTTCTGAAGTTTCATGGTGTGCGCTATATATCAAAGGTGCACAGAGAAGGCTTAAAGCTAATAAAAATTTGTAGTACATATCTCTCTCCTTAAAAGATTATTATTCCTTTCCAGATTATACAGAATTCAATTTTAGATGAAGCAATCTATCTCAATGAAACCTCAGAGTGACTTTTTTATTTTTGGCCTTTGCGTCCTTGATTAGTTGAACTCAAGACCCCCTTCCTGGCAGGATTTCCTTTTGGGTCTTGGTTTCGATTCTGAGGTTCACCTTTTGAAATTCCGAATTTCTTTTTATTAAAGTTCTTTGCCATTACTCAACACTCCCTTCTTCAATTTGTAACTTTATTTCACACCCTTCAGGTAGGGTTGTGTCTCTTCGACCCGTAAGAGCATCTCTAAAGATATACCTTGTGGTAAATGACTGAACCGGGGTTCCATTGACAATAAACCAAGCAAATCCCACAGCATTTAGAGGGTGCGGTTTATTTTTGGCGGCATAAGCTGAGGGAGTTTTATTTCTCTCATCAACAATCTGAGTTATCACACAGTACTTGTAGGCTGTTCCTACTGGATTACGAGATTTGTCTCTTGCGGTAATTTCATCAATAAGAATCCAGTCATTAAGTGCTACTTCTTCACCAGTTTCATTTGATAAATAAGCAGACCATATATTATTTGCTAATAATAAGCTTAAAAAAAGGAGGGATGCTTTTACTCCCATCCTATTTGCTTATTGAAATAATGTGGATTCCAGATCTTAGTAAGGTGCTTAATTTTGTCGTCAGAAAATTCCAAGGCATAGACGTAGTCTACTGACCCTTTTAGACCTGTAGGTGGAACCGGGCCACCTTCTTCTGTATGAGTACCTGAAAATACAGCAAAGAAAGAAACCTGTTTGCTGTCTTCATCTACAGTCACTGATTTAATCTCATAACTGCAGTCCGGTAAAATTGAGCAGACTCCTTGCATCCAATCTGCGTATCCTTCAATAGTTTTTGTATCCAGTAAAGGTGCAGCGTGAGAAGAAAAAGATGCATCTTCTAAGCAATAATTTTTACACACTTCCCAGCCTTTACCTACTTCACAATCTTCAAAAAAGCTGTTGGCTATTTCTTTAATATCTGACATATTTTCTCCTATTAAAAATCTACTTTATCAACTATACCAAAGTTTACTTCCCTTTATTTTGTTTAAAAATGGATCTCTGTATTGATATGTAAATAAAATAGAAATTGAGAACTATCCACACCCAGTAATAAAGATCTCGATACACAGAAAGTGCTGTTGTCTCGTCTCTTAAATCAATTAAAAGCAGCGCACAACATAAACCCCACACCGCTGTCATAGACAAATTTAAAACCTTTTTCTCTTGCACCCTAAAAGGATGTAAGTATTTGAGAGGTACAAAAGTCATAACTGAAAAGAAAAGAATTGCCAAGAAGTTCGCTAATTGAGAAGTACCCAAGACAAATAAATAAAAAATTACAATATTCCAAACCGCAGGAAATCCACTAAAAAAAAGATCTTCAGTTTTAAGTTTGGTGTTAGAAAAGGTGTAACAAGAGACTATTAATATTAAAGCAACTGAAAATAAAGAAAATTGAGAAGGAACCAGATCAAACCAATAAACCATGAGTGCAGGAATGAAAACATAATTAAGATAATCAACTATGTTGTCTAAAATTGTCCCGTCAATTTCTGGAAGATTATCTGCTACCTCATATCGTCTCGCAAAAGTTCCATCTATACCATCTATAAAGAAAGCTACCGAAAGCCATAAGAAAGCGAGAAACACATTATCGTTAAGTACTGCTTGTAGAGATAAAAAACCTGCAAAAGCACCTGAAGCTGTAAAAATATGAACTAACCAGGCCTGAGCTTTATTAACCATATTGATTGAGACTACTTCATGCTTTCTAGCATTGCTTGCATCTTTTGATGGAGCATGTTGACTGCCTGTAGAGGCCTTATTATGACTTTAAATTCAGTAATTTTTCCTTCGTCATTCCAACTTATTACATCAACTCCATTAACATATATTCCATCCATTTCAGATTCAAATTCTAGTAAAGCAGACTTTTCTCCTATGATTTCTTTTATATATTTGAATTTTGATTGACTCTTATTGCTATCAGACATCGGATCTTTAGTTCCTTCTCCAAACACACCTCCAGCAGCCATTAAATACATTTTGGTTATATCTTTTCCTTTTTGAGGTGTGTAGACCACAGGAGAATAAAAAACAACATCTTCAGCAAGTAAATCATCTAACTTATCCATATCGCTAGATTTCATTACTTCATACCATTTTTCGACTGCACTCATAATCTCTCCTTATTGTGATGGTTGATTTATTATTGTAAATTGAAAACTTAATTAATTATAAGGTATTAATATGCTTACATTATTTTATGCTGGAGCTTTAACGCTGATAGCACTTTTTTTGTCCTTTAAAACAGTACAACAAAGACTAGGTACTGGTATCTTGTTAGGAACCGGAGAAAGCTTTGAACTACTACAAGCTAACAGAGCACACGGTAATCTAGTTGAAAACGCTGTCTTCTTCCTAATTCTTACTGGTTTGATGGAAGTTAGTGGTCAATTCTCTAATCTTACCATTGGGATATTAGGCGATATATTCATACTGGCCAGGATTTCTCACGCTTACGGGATTTTTCAAGCTGAGTCCTCAAGTATGTTTAGAACTGTAGGGGCTGTTACTTCTATGGTAGTTCTATTAATACAAGCTGGCTTAGCTTTGTGGGTTTCAGGAGCTTGGTTAGCAGCTAATAACTGGGGTTTTTAAATTTCTCCATTTAAATATTCTATAGTTAAGTGAGATAACGCTTTTAGCCCCACAGGTAAAGCGGAGTCATCAATGTAAAAGAATGGCGAGTGATTGCCAGCTGTTTTATATGGATCAGCATCAGGTTTATTAACACCCAAGAAGAAATAGAATCCAGGGACTTCTTGAGAGAAGAAGCTAAAGTCTTCAGCACCAGTAGATCTATCTGACCTCACAATTCCTTCGTCACCAACTATTTTTTTAAGCGAAGGTAACACTCTAGCTGTTAAATCTTTGTCGTTATAAGTAACTGGGTAGTTTTGCCCATTAGGTAAATAAACATCTACAGTAGCCCCTGACATCTCTGCAGTCTTTTCAGCTATATTTCTCATTTCTGAGAAAATATTGTCTCTAATACTAGAATCAAAGGTTCTTATAGTCCCCTCCATTTCAACCACATCAGGAATAATATTACTTCTAACGCCACCATGAATACTTCCAACTGAGATGACTGCCGGTGACTCTCTTAAATCTAATTTTCTTGAAACTATTGTTTGAAGGTTGTTGCCTATCTGAAATGCCACCATGATGGGATCTATAGAATCCCAAGGTCTAGATCCATGAGCTTGGCGACCTTTGATAGTAATCCTCCAAGGGTCAGCAGCTGCCATTGCGGCCCCTTCACGATAAGCTATTAATCCATTAGGAGCATTAGTGACATGAAGACCAAATACAACTTCTGGTTTTCTTTCGGCCCATATTCCTTCTTTGAGCATTAATTGAGCTCCTCCCTCTTCACCAACAGGAGGTCCTTCTTCGGCTGGTTGGAATATAAACATTACGCTACCTGATAAATCATTTTTTATAGAAGTAAGAAATTCTGCTACTCCCATTAGTATAGCCACATGAGCATCATGCCCACATGCGTGCATGACTCCCACATTTAGGCCGTTATAAATATCACGTTCTTTTGAAGCAAAAGGTAATCCTGTCATTTCTTCAACTGGAAGAGCATCCATGTCAGCTCTCAGTGCGACCAAAGGACCCGGCTTACCGCCTTCTAGAATAGCCACCACACCTGTATGAGCTATATTTGTTTTGACTTCCAATCCTAAATCATTGAGATGCTTAGCAACTTTAGCTGCGGTTTTAAACTCTCTATTGGATAACTCAGGATATTGATGTATGTCATGCCTCCATTCGACTACTTTTTTCATTAAAGAATCAAGATTCCTTTCTAACTTTCCTTCTAATCGTTCTGTATTGGAATACACAGAGGTTGTGAATACGAGGAAAAAAAATAGGCTAGTTACTTTGTTCATATTTATATCTTTGTCTAAGTTAAAAAATCTGGCGGGCCTGGAAGGATTTGAACCCTCTACCTCCTAGTTCGTAGCCAGGCGCTCTATCCAGATGAGCTACAGGCCCAGCAACTAATTATAACTCTTAAGAGTTAAGTTCAATTAATACAATATTCTTAAGGTTTTCTAATCTTCTTGATCAGAAGAGTCATTTTGAATTCGATCAAAAACTTCTTCCCTGTGGACTTTAATGGATTGCGGTGCAGTTATTCCTAACCTAACCTGGCCTCCTTTAATATCTAATACTGTTATTTTTATATCCTTATCAATGAGTAACGATTCATCTACTCGACGACTCAAAACAAGCATATTTCCCCCCCATGACGCCGAAGAAACAATATGACGCCATATCATCAACCTTAACAGTAATTAGAGGTCTATGGAAGCTGATTATTTAGTATTTTTTTTAACTGTTTAAGGCTAGAAATCATGCC
>CAZTLP010000051.1:0-4569 GCA_964614345.1 uncultured Gammaproteobacteria bacterium
ACTGACTATGATGTTTCTGATAGATTATATTTTGAGCCCATCACCACAGAAGATGTCCTTGCTATTACAGAGTTGGAGAAACCACTTGGTGTTATAGTTCAATATGGTGGACAAACCCCTTTAAAATTAGCTAAAGAGCTTGAAGCTAATGGTGTACCTATTTGGGGAACATCACCTGATTCAATAGACTTAGCCGAAGATAGAGGCAGATTTCAAAAGTTTGTGCACAAACTAAAATTGACACAACCTCCAAATGGTTTAGCTACTAATCAGGAAGAGGCTGTTAAAGTTTCAACTGAAATAGGATTTCCTTTGGTAGTTAGGCCTTCTTATGTACTCGGAGGAAGAGCCATGGAAATAGTTTATAACCAAAAAGATTTAGAAAATTATTTAGTAGATGCAGTTGAGGCAAGCGAAGAAAGCCCCGTTTTATTAGATAGTTTTTTAAATCAAGCAATTGAATTAGATATAGAAGCAGTTTGTGATGGTAAAGAAGTAGTAATCGGAGGAATTCTGCAACATATCGAACAAGCAGGTATTCATTCAGGAGACTCAGCTTGCTCATTACCTCCTTACAACTTAGATAGTAAGTTAATTAAAGAAATTCATACCATGGTTAAATCAATAGCTTTGGAAATAAAGGCAGTTGGTCTATTAAATGTCCAATTAGCTCTCTATGACGAAATTCTTTATTTACTTGAAGTAAATCCTAGAGCTTCTAGAACTATCCCTTTTGTCTCAAAATGTATTGGGAATTCCTTAGCCAAGGTAGGTGCAAAATGTATGTCAGGAATTTCCTTAAGTAGACAGGGGTTTAATAAAGAAATTATTCCTCAATATTTTTCTGTTAAAGAGGCAGTCCTCCCTTTTTCAAAATTTCAGGGAGTAGACCCAATACTTGGGCCTGAAATGAAATCCACAGGTGAAGTTATGGGGATAGGAAAAAATTTTGCTGAAGCCTATGCTAAAGCTCAAATAGGAGCTGGCGAAAATATATCTTCTGAAGGGTGCATTTTTCTTAGTGTGAGAAACTCTGATCAAGAATTCGTTGCAGAATTAGCTAAAGAGTTTCACGATTTAGGGTTCAAAATAGTAGCCACTAAAGGGACAGCAGCTTTTATATCTGCAAATGACCTTCCTGTCACCATAGTAAAAAAAGTTGCAGAAGGAAGACCTCATGTTGTAGATATGATGAAAAATGGTGAAATTCAGTTAGTAGTTAATACGACTGAAGGAAGGCAATCAATTTTGGATTCTGCTTCTATAAGAAGAACAGCTTTAGAGGAGAAAATTTACTGCACCACAACTCTAGAAGGAGGAAGAGCGGTTTGTTCAGTCCTAAGGAATAAAGAAGATTGGGGTGTAGAACGATTACAAGACCTTCATGCTAAACTATAAATTTACTTGAAACTAAACTATGCCTCGTTACCCCATGACAAAAGAGGGTGAATCCTCTCTCCGAGAAGAGCTTCAAAAACTTAAATCTGTAGATAGAAATAATGTAGTAAAAGCTATAGCTGAAGCTAGAGAGCATGGTGATTTGAAAGAAAATGCAGAATATCATGCAGCAAAAGAACAGCAGGGCTTAATTGAATCAAGGATCAGAGATATAGAAAGTAAGTTAGCTAATTCTCAAGTCATAGATGTGGCAGATATAGAACCTACTGGGGTCGTAATTTTTGGGACTACAGTTAAAATTCAGGACATGAAAGATAGCAACTTAACTTCTTACAAGATAGTGGGAGAAGACGAAGCAGATGCCAAATTAAGTAAGATATCAGTTAATTCACCTTTAGCTAGAAGTCTCATTGGAAAATCTGAAGGGGATCTTATAGATTTAGAGACTCCTGGCGGAAAAAAGAAGTATGAAATCTTGTCTATTCAGCATATCTAAATTTGACCAAATCATCTAAAGCAACATATAAAAAAGCAGATACTTTTTCTAAGTTAGCTAAAACTCAAGGTTACAGGTCTAGATCTGCTATTAAACTCCTGGAGATCCAAAAAAAAGATAACTTAATAAAACCCAATGAAAAAGTCTTAGATTTAGGTAGTAGTCCGGGAGGGTGGTCTCAAGTTTCTAAAGAGATAGTGGGTAAAAATGGTTTAATTTTTGCTGTTGATAAAAAGATTATGCAGCCATTGAAGGCAGTTCATTTCATAAATAAGGGTTTGGAAAATCTTAGAAAGAATGATTTTGAAGTCTTAAATGAAAATATTCTGCCATTTGATGTTGTTTTATCAGATATTGCCCCAAATATAAGTGGTATAAGAGATAGAGATGATGCCATGATGGAAGCTATTCTTGTAGAAGTTAGGCAATGTATCGATAATTTTTTAAAAGTTAAAGGAACAGCTTTATGTAAGGTATTTCATGGTGAAAGTTTTGACAAATTAATGATTTATATGAAAACTAACTTCCAAAAGGTTAAAATTAGGAAACCGGATTCTTCGAGAGCAAATTCTAGAGAAACCTATATCCTAGGGGTTAGTAAGAAAAAATGAGTGAATTAGTAAAAAATATTTTAATGTGGCTATTTATAGGAGTGACTTTGTTTACTGTTTTTAGCAACTTTTCTTCTGAATCTCAAAAAGAGGTTATTAGTTATTCAGAATTCTTGGCTCAAGTAGAGAGTGATCAAGTTTTAAGTGTCGAATTTCAAAATGACAATTACACCATTACAGGAAGAACAGTTAATGGAGAAAATTTCGAAACAGTCAAACCTCCTTTCTTACAAGATGATCTTAGTGAAATACTTAAGGACCACAGAGTCTCTGTCATTGGAGAAAAACCTGAACAGCAATCAATCTTAAAACAACTTTTGGTGGCTAGTTTTCCAATATTAATAATTCTAGCTGTTTTTATTTTCTTTATGCGACAAATGCAAGGTGGAATATCAGGTAAATCTGGCCCTATGAGCTTTGGCAGAAGTAAGGCAAAGATGCTTGAGGGGGGAAAGGTAAAAACGAACTTTTCAGATGTAGCTGGTATAGAAGAGGCTAAAGAAGAAGTTCAAGAGATAGTAGACTTTCTGAAAGACCCATCAAAATTTCAAAAACTTGGAGGAAAGATACCTACGGGGATACTCATGGTAGGGTCTCCAGGAACTGGTAAAACTTTATTATCCAGAGCTATCGCGGGGGAAGCCCAAGTTCCTTTCTTTACAATCTCTGGATCCGATTTTGTTGAGATGTTTGTAGGAGTTGGGGCCTCAAGAGTAAGGGATATGTTTGAGCAAGCTAAGAGGCAAGCACCATGCATAGTGTTTATAGATGAAATAGATGCTGTTGGAAGACATAGAGGTGCAGGATTAGGTGGTGGTCATGATGAAAGAGAGCAGACTTTAAATCAACTTCTTGTCGAAATGGATGGCTTTGAACAAAACGAAGGAATAATTATCATAGCTGCAACCAACCGACCTGATGTTTTAGACCCTGCTTTATTGAGACCCGGCAGATTTGATAGGCAGGTTGTTGTCCCGCTTCCTGATATTAGAGGAAGAGAGCAAATCCTAAAGGTTCATATGAAAAAAGTTCCTATTGGAGAAGATGTTGATCCTTCAGTAATAGCTAGAGGAACGCCTGGGTTTTCAGGTGCAGATCTGGCAAACCTAGTAAATGAAGCAGCATTAGTTGCGGCTAGGTCTGGGAAGAAACTTGTAGGTATGGAGCAAATGGATTTTGCTAAAGACAAAGTAATGATGGGCACTGAGAGAAGGTCTATGGTTATGTCTGAAGAAGATAAGCTAAAAACTGCTTATCACGAAGCTGGCCATGCAATTGTAGGTAGATTGCTTGAGGAACATGATCCTGTTTATAAAGTAACTATTATTCCAAGAGGAAGGGCTTTAGGAATAACAGTTTTTCTACCTGAAGAAGATAAGTACAGCCACAGCCGTCAATATATTTTAGACAGGATTTGTGGTTTATACGGAGGTAGAATTGCAGAAGAATTGGTTTATGGTGAAAAAGGAATAACTACTGGTGCTTCTAATGATATAGAGAGAGCTACAGAATTAGCCCGGAATATGGTTACTAAATGGGGCCTCTCACAAGAGCTGGGACCAATGCGTTATGGAGATGAGACCGATGAGCCGTTCTTAGGGAGATCAGTCGGTAGTGCCAAGCAAGACATCTCTGATGAAACTGCTTCAAAAATTGATAAAGAAGTCAGATTAATTATTTCAACTTGTTATGAAAAATCAACGAATCTACTAAAAGAGAATTTAGAAAACCTCCATTTAATGGCGAAATCTTTAGTTGAATATGAAACTTTGGATTCAGAACAGATAGATGACATTATGGCTGGAGCAAAACCTAGAGCTCCAGGATCTAAAGAAAATAAAACTGAAAATAAAGAAAAGAATGACCCTTCAGTAGGGGATGCTGCAGAACAAAGTTAAGGTAATCTTAACAAAACAACTTTCTAACAATGTCTTTAAAACAAATACCTGACTACTTCCCTTTAGATTGGCGTTTTGGTACTGATGGAATTAGAGGTCCAGTTGAATCTAAAATGAATCCTTTATTTATAGTTAAGCTAGGTTGGGCTGCAGGAAAAGTCTTTAA
>CAZTLP010000052.1:0-4340 GCA_964614345.1 uncultured Gammaproteobacteria bacterium
GAAAGAACTAAGATTTTTGCTTTAGCTGAAAGCTTGGGAGGCGTTGAAAGTCTGATAGAGCACCCAGCTATAATGACACATGCCTCCGTTCCTGCTGAAGTCAGAAAAGACCTCGGCATAGAAGATGGATTGGTTAGACTATCTGTTGGGATAGAATCAGTTGAAGATCTTTTAGAAGATCTTGCTCAAGCCCTTAGTGGCGTTTAGAGGTTTGCCAGTTAACATCTCTTGCAGTCATATCAACTTGATCTACAACTCCTAGAACAAGCGTAAATAAAGCCATTCTTATTACAACTCCATTATCAGCTTGTCTAAATATAGCTAGGTTGGGGTTCTCATAAAGGTCAGAATCAATTTCATTGGCTTCTTTTCTGGAGTCTCTAGGAAGAGGGTGCATGATTACTGTGTTAGGTTCGCAGTTAGTCGTATATATTTCATTGTTTAAACTTAAGAGTCCTTTATATTTCTTTGCATGTGATTTGTTTATAAATCTCTCTTCTTGAATTCTCGTCATGTAAATTATATCAACCTCGGCTATACCTTCCTCGAGATTCTCAGTTTGAGTTATGTTTACATCGGTGTTTGAAAGAAGGGTTAAATAAGAATCAGGTAACCTTAGTTCTTCAGGAGAAATTAAGTTGATAGACACATCTTTATATAGGCAAAGGGCTTTAACAAGAGAATGAACTGCTCTACCAAATTTTAAATCTCCAACCAGTGCAATCCGCATACCATCCATAGATTTCTTTTGAGTCTCAAGTTCTTTTTTTATTGTGTATAAATCTAGAAGAGCTTGAGTAGGGTGTTCGTTTGATCCATCCCCTCCATTTATAACAGGTACTCGACTGGCTTCAGAAAAAGATTTTACTGAATCTTCATCAGGATGACGCATGACAATGATGTCACTATAGCTGCTCAATACTTTTGCTGTATCTACTAATGATTCACCCTTAACTAATGACGAAGAACCAACTTCGGTAGTCTCTCTAACTGCACCTCCAAGCATGTTAAAAGCAGCTCCAAAACTTATTCTAGTTCTTGTACTTGGTTCAAAGAACATGTTGCCTAATATGGCTCCTTCTAAGACTCTTGTTACTTTTTTTCTTAAAGAAAAAGGCTCTAGATCATTAGCAACAGAAAAAAGCTGGTCTATGTCTGAACGATCAAACTGATCTATTGAGAGGATGTGACTACCGTTAAAATCCACTAAAGTTTCAACCTTACCTTTATTCTAACATTCTTAAGAAGGATTTTCGTGTGTGATGAATATAGGTGAAGACCAAGCTCTTTCTCCAATGGGAGCTAAACAATCGTCAGTGGGGTCAAAATTAGGACCACTGGCGTAACAAGGAACTATCTTCAAGCATTCCCCTTTTTCGTTCAGTTCGCATCTTAAAGGGTCACCTCCTACTGCTAAACTATCTTCTTGAATAGCTCTAACATAGTAAACGCTCTCACCCTTAGATTTGAGAAAATCAGAATCAGTAAACTCGAAACTACAACCTTCACTATCGTCTGCACAATTAAAGACCTTCCAGGGGTCTTGGATCACTTTTTCTAAATTTTCTAAATCTTTTGTTACAGATATTTTTACTACCTCAATTCTGTCTATTTTATTTCTTTCATTTGTAGGGTTATAGCATTCATTAAGGCAAAGTTTAGAAATCGCATCTTTATTTAAAGAAGTGTGTACATAATCCGGGCAACCTGGTTTTTGTTTAAAAGAACCAATGGCTTTAACTAAAAAGGTTGGATTAGTTTGTTTTATAGAAATCTCATTTCCCATAGGTATTTTTCCTAATATAGGATCTATCAAATCAAACCAAAGTAAGATCCTTTCTCCAGAAGTTGCATAGACTTCACGGTTATAGAGTGAATTGAATACATTTTCTCTGCTTAATGACTTTGCGTGTACAGCGACTAAACCACCTGTGGAGTAGAAAGAAGCTCCACGTTCTGGTGGAATTAACCAGGTTAAATTGTTTTTTGCACCCCATGAATCTCCCATTGCCTTTCTAGCAAATTCCTTATATCCAGAACCTGCTCTGGCTTTGTGATTATCGGTGGAGCCTATGAGGCCGAATTTAAAACGATTCACTGAATTATTAGAAACAACTTCAGATGCTAGTGCTGCTTGAGCACTCATATTGGGTCTATATGTATAAGCTGGTAAGAATTCATCTTGGATCTGTCCACATTGCAACCAATCTTCTGGCTCGGCTCCTTCAATAATTCCGAATCTGGTTATATCTGAAATTCTATTAACAAATTCTTGTTTTATTTCTTCACCTTTTTCTTCACATGAGTCTTCTCCTTTAAGATGACATTGTTGTTTTGCAATTTCTCCTGCTCTCCAACAACAGGGTTCAAATCCTTTAGTAGGTTCAGGGCAAATATTCTTCCCGTCTCCAACTTTTAAATAATGCTTAATATCTTTATAAACCTCGGAGTTTCCATGACCAGAGTAAACTTCAAAAAGTCTTTGTTTATTTGGGTCATGTTGATTTTTTGTCAACTGAGAACTCATAGTTGAGTTTGCAGGTGCATGAATGCCCCAAGTGGTTCCATGCGGAATAACTAATGCTTCTAAATTAAGCTCATCAAGCCTATCGAACAGTTCTCTTGGTGTTGCGGCTTCTTCCTTGCACTCTTTTTCCAATATTTCATTTTCATTTAGCTGTGAACAAGGTGGAATAGAGTAGGTCTCATTCCTATAAGCTAAAAAATCAAAATCTATCTTTTCAGGAGGGAAGTCAGCTAATAGCATTAAGGAAGGAGTGATCCTGCTTTTTAAAATATAGTCCATACCAGTGAGGCCAGCACCAATTGGAACCTTAGGAAGGTTATTCAAGTCCTTTAAAATGACATTTTTATGGCCGTAATGGTCTTTCGGATTACCCATTTCCCCTGACATTTGAGTCCATTCCCAACCAGCAAAAGCTACCAAATCCTTTTCAGCACCTGACGAGACAGCGTTACAAGACTTTGTTGCTCTGATTGTCTTATCCCACATATCTTTAGTTAGTCCCTCAGCATGGTCTGTAATAGAAAAAAAATCTAACGCAGAGCAGAATCTAGCAAAATTACATGCGTCTGCAGGTGGGTGAACACCTTCACCTTGGAGCAAAGGCAGACTGAAAAAGAAGGCATCTTGAGAGAAAGTTGTATGAACATGAAGGTCACCAAAAAAAATTTGGTTTTGTTCTAAAGTTTTTGAATTTATTAGAGGTCTTTTCTCTAAAGAAATTTCACCGTCTTCTGGTAGGGAACCTAATGTTCCTTTTGCAGCGATGATGTATAAAAAAATAAATAAAATTAGAAGATAAAGCGCATATTTAAGAAATCTCATATTCAGGATAATCCTTTTCCTCTAACTGAAATCCATTCGTTTGTTGGACTATCTATTTCACCAAAATTCGTTCCTGTTTCAGCGAAGTGATACACCATGGCTGTTCTTCTCTTATCGGATTTATTGTCATAAGACTTATGCATTAGAAAGCTATGAAATAAAAGGAGATCTCCAGTTTGAAGTAATAAAGGTGTTTCTTTGGAAAAATCATGATCTTTTATTTCAGTATAGCCATAGTTTGATCCTGGCCTGTCGTCTGGAAGATGTTCGTGCAAGGGCTCTTTATGTGACCCAGGCAAGATAACTAGACAACCATTTTCCTTAGTAGCTGTGCTAGTAGCTAGCCAAGCTCCAACCTGTGGTGCTCTATCAAAGGGGAAATAAGATGAATCTTGATGCCAGGGTTGACCCCAAGCCCCAGGGTTTTTAAAAATAAATTGACTTAAAAAACAATCAATATTTTCACCCAAAATATCCTCAAGCATATCTAAAAGATCTTCTCTTTTTATAAAATCATTAAAAACCCCTTTTTGATGAAGTCTGAAGACCTTTGACATTTCATCTTCTATATTTTTTGGTGTTTTGGGAGGTTTCATTTCTCTTATACCAATATGCCCATCATCAATATATGCATGATTAAATTCCTTTGAGTTATCTACCATCGAACGGACTATATCTATTACTGTTTGGTTGATTTCTAAACATTTAGATTCAGGGTAGAAATTAGGAATAAGAATGAAGCCATTTTCATTCCAAGAGTCCTTTTGAGTCTGTGATAAATATTTGGTTTCTCCTACAAGTTCAGAGGAGATCCTGCCCTTTTGTATATTTATTCTATTAGTAAATTCTTCTTTTGAAGAATCATCCTGATCTTCTCTGGTCATTCGAAGTTTCCCTTATAACAATTTCAATTATTATTTAACCAAGTTAGTGGTTAAAAAGCATTTTATTTGAGAAGATGGAAAGTTCAAATTATTTAAAAAGGGAGTAA
>CAZTLP010000053.1:0-4233 GCA_964614345.1 uncultured Gammaproteobacteria bacterium
GCCTTTTCAAATCTATAGGCTTTGTATCAAAATCATCAGCCCCACAATCTAAAGCCTTTTGTCTATCAGACTCTAAGGCATGGGCAGTAAGAGCTATGATGGGAATAGATTTAATTTCATCATCTGCTTTTGCTTGAGTGGTAGCTTCCCATCCATCTAAAACTGGTAACCCCATATCCATTAGAACTAAATCAGGTTTCTCAGTTCTCATTTTTTCTAAACCTTCCTGTCCATCAAAAGCCAATGAAATCTCGTGTTCTCTCCTAGTAAGTCTTCTTGAGAGCATGTCTCTATTCATTTCATCATCTTCTACATATAGTATTCTTGCCATGTCTTTAATCCTTTATTTATCTGGAAAAACTATCTTATCCCTACCTGATTTTTTAGCGTCGTAAAGCCTTTCATCTGCTTTGTTAACTAGATCTGAAGCGTTTCTTGTTTCTGAAGTGTTTGCTGTACCTCCACTAAAAGTCACTTTTATTTCTTCTCCTTCATAAGTAACTGACTTTTTCGTAATCTCGTTACGAAGATCGTTACATAATTCTACAATTTTTTTCTGGTCTGTTTCCATTAAAATTGCTAAAAATTCTTCCCCTCCAATCCTTCCAACTATATTGGGTTTAGAAATTGTATCATTTAGATTTTTGGCAAATGATTTCAGTACCTCATCTCCGCCTGAATGCCCATAAGTGTCATTAATTTTTTTGAAGAAATCTATGTCTAGGGTTAGAACAGAAAAGCCCTTCGAGTTACCTTGCACTAGATCATCATAAGCTTTTTCTAGAGAGTCGAAGACAACTCTTCGGTTAAAAATTCCAGTAAGTTGATCTGTGGTAGCTTGTATGTGTAATTCATTTACTAATTCCCTTTCTCTTTCTCTAAAGAATTTTCTTTCTAGGGAAGATATAACTTTAGCTAAAAGAATTGTTCCATTAAGAGGTTTGGGTAAATAATCTTGAGCTCCCAGCTGAATGCATTTAGCTATACTGTCAACATCATTAAAAGCAGAAACCATTATTACAGGTAAGTCATCCCTGCTATGGTCTTCCCTAAATAATTTTAATAGTTCTAAGCCATTAACATCAGGAAGGATGACATCTAATAGTATTAAATCTGGAACTTTTTTCTTAACCTCTTCTATCGCAGAATTTCCGTCATAGGATGTTCTACATTTCAATCCTTGGAGAGATAGTCTCCTTTCTAAGACTTCACAGTTAGTCTTGTTATCATCAACTATTAAAATATCTGAGTTTTGGAGATTTTCATCAATTTCTAAGGAATAATCTATTGATCCAAGCGATTTAAATAAGGCTTCTGCTGTTTCTAGTTCTCCTGAAGAATCACTGGATAAAGCTCCCCTTATATAATCTACAAATTTCTCTATCGCTTTTTCTGTTTCTCTAGATAGATCGATAATTGAGGAAATATCTGAAGTTAGTTCTTCTGAAGCATCTTCTTCAGTATCCTCCAAAAGAATCTCGCTGTAACCGATAATTGCATTTAGTGGTGTTCTAAGGTTGTGCCTTAAGGTTGAGTATTCTTCAGGACTTTTAGTCTGTTTAGTCGCATTGGGGCCAGTATTTTCTTTAAAGGCATCTTCATACTGTTCTATTAATTTTTCCGCACCATTTTTTATTTGCAGTAACTCATCTTCAAATACTAAATTTAGTTCGCTTAGATTTTTTTCTACTAACTCAAGATAGTCAAATATAGCTTCAGCAGGAGTAGTAAATTCCTGTTTTATTTGTGTTAATAGTATCTCTTCTGCCCCTTTAGAAGCTTTGTTGGAACCGGATTTATCTAGAGTAGGCATAACTAGTTCTTAAGAGTGGTTAAAAATTCTGGTTTATGCATTAAGAAACCTTGACCAATTTGGCAACCTATTTCGATCATCGTTTCTTTTTGCTCTTCAGTTTCAATACCTTCTCCAATCATTTCCATTGATAAGGTATTACAGACTCCAACCACAAAGCTTGTTAACTTTCCTGTAACTGGATCATGAATATCACCTGTAAACATCTTATCCAGCTTTACTACATCAACTGGAAGGTCTTTTAAGTACCTTAAAGAAGAATATCCAGCCCCGAAGTCATCTAAAGCTATTTTTATTCCCTTAGCTTTCAATTTAGTTAGAGAATCAGAGGCAGTTTTTGTATCTCCTAATTCAGCTGTTTCAGTAACCTCCAGGCCGAACTCATTAGGTTTTAAATTAAGACTTTCAACAAAGTCAGTAAAAATGTTACAAAACTCTGGATGCATAACGGTATGAGCTGAAACATTCAAATAAACTGTTGCGTCAGATAATCCAATTTCATCTTTTTTTGCAAAGTACTCTCTCAGCTTGTCTAGTGAAGACATGACCACAAGAGAAAAGAGGCTTTCTCCTTCAATCTGTGGAATTAGGATATCATTTGGAATTATATCTCCTGCTTCATCTCTCATTCGAAGAAGAGCCTCCACACCAGTTACTTTATTAGTTTTAAGATCAATTTGTTTTTGATAAGCCAAGTCTATTCGCTTAAATTCAATACAAGAAATAGTCATCTGCAGGGCTTCTAGTCCTTCCCTGGAAGGGCATAAAATTTCGATTAGAAGAAAGTCTTCTGAGCCATCAAATGGAATTCGGTGTACTCTAGTTCTCATGAAAAATTTAATTTTTCTTAGGGAAACTTCCACTGGCGTATCATAAGCTTGGGCTATACCATCTTTACTTTCTAGTCTTTCAAGACTCTCTTTCGGAATAAGGACCTTAAGGTCATCCGTCTCTTCAGTACGAAAAATATATTTTGCAGCCAAATTTGCCCACCTAATTGAACCGTCTAATTCATAAATTAAGTAAGGACTAGGATGATGCTTTAAAGATCTAAATAGATATTGCAGTTTTTCTTTGTCTTCTGTCATTCGATTTTTTAAGATCCTTTGTACATCTTTCCTTCTTGAATTTTCTCATCGACAAATTCAACAAAGTCTTTAGGAAAGGTAGGGGACATAAATTTCCATATTTCAATATTTTTTTCATCACTTAAGAGCGTTTTAAAAGAAGCAACCATCGCTTCCCATTCATCTCCGTCAAGCATATTTATAGAGTTTTGATAAAACTGGTTTTGTCTCGCTCTTATAATTGCACTGAAATGAGTTATATACATAGATTCTTCCTCATCAGTAAGAGGCTGGTTATTCCTGAGTTTAACTTTAATATCAACTAATTCTTTTTGAAGACCTGCGAGGGCTAATCTTTGGTGACTATCAGCAATATTTTGCCTAGCATTTGCCCTAGCTACTTTATTCTGTTCTCTTAATTCAGTTACTAAAAAATAAACTGTTATCAGGACAGTAAAGGGACCTAGCGTTTGCAAAGCTAGAATAATAATTTGAGTAGTTACACTTAATTCCATAATCCACTATTTTCTTTTCATCTCAACAATAATTACTAGTATCAACAATATAAATTAGAATACAACCTATAATTTTATTGAAAACGGTGAAAATTTTTATGATAAAACCAATACTTTGTTTATGTCTATTTGCTTTTCCTTTTCTACAAGCTGAGGAAATTTCAATTGGTCCATCTGTTAATTCTCAAGAACAGCTACAAGAAGCTTTAATACTCGCTAAACCTGGAGACACCATTAATCTTCAAGAAGGGTTTTACCAATTTGAAGACGGTCTTTCTTTAGATATTGATAATGTCAAAATAATTGGTGCAGGAATGGATAAAACTGTTCTCAGTTTTGCAGATCAAAAATCAGGCGCTCAAGGCTTATTAGTTACTTCAGATAAGGTAATTCTGAAAGACTTTGCCATTGAAGATGCAAAAGGGGATGCACTTAAAGTTATTGGAGCTAATGGAATTTATATGGTCAATATTAGAACTGAGTGGACTGGAGGTCCTAAAAGTACTAATGGAGCGTATGGCCTATATCCGGTTGAGTCAAAAGATGTACTAATAGATGGATGTATAGCTATCGGAGCTTCCGATGCAGGAATATATGTAGGCCAATCTGAAAATATAATAGTAAGGAATAGCCGTGCTCACTATAACGTAGCCGGTATAGAAATTGAGAATTCCTATTACGCCGATGTATACGACAATATAGCTTCGCACAATACAGGTGGCATACTGGTGTTTGATTTACCTGATTTACCTCAGCAAGGTGGTCATCATGTAAGGGTTTTTAGAAATAAAGCCATTGATAATGATACTGATAATTTTGCACCTGAAGGCAATATTGT
>CAZTLP010000054.1:0-4184 GCA_964614345.1 uncultured Gammaproteobacteria bacterium
GCTAAACTTGCGTCTTTTGCACTTGTAATTCCACAAATCTTTATAAATAAGCTCATGATTTATCTCAGGGTCGCGCAGTCTATCAGATTTGACCTTACAGAATTTAATTAGATAACGGAATTTGAAATGTTAGGAACTTTATATTTTTTTAAATACTCAGTGCTAACAAAATATAGGCCGTTAGGAGAAGCGGTTTTTCCAGCGAGTGTTCTATCTTTAGCTTCTAGAATTTCATTAACTCTTTTAGGTGATTTCTTCTTCAGTCCTGTTTCTAAAAGTGTTCCTATAATTATTCTAACCATATTTAATAAAAAGGCATTTGCTTTTATATCTATAAATAACAAATCTCCTTTTTTCTTAATCTTTATTGAATGAATATTTCTATTTGGACTTTTTGATTGACAAGAAGAAGATCTAAAAGAAGAAAAATCTTTTTCACCTATTAGAAAAGAGGAAGCTCTTCTCATATTTCTCAAATCTAACTCTTCTCTAACCCATAACTTTTTATTCCTATCTAAAGCTGATGGAAGTTCAGAGTTTCGAATAATGTAACGATAAGTTCGTGATAAAGCCGAGAACCTAGAATGAAAATCACTGGGTACTTGTTTTGCCCATAGAATTCTAATGTCTTTTGGAAGCAAAGCATTACCCCCATTGATCCAAGACTTAATTTCCCTTAACGAAGTAGTATCAAAATGTATAGTTTGGCAGTAGGCATGCACACCTGCATCAGTTCTTCCGCTGCATGCAGTCAATATTTGATGATTTGCTACTTTGCTCAAAGCCGAATCTAGTAAGCCCTGTACAGTTTTTTTTGTACTCTTTTGTTTTTGAAACCCTTTATAGGCCGTTCCTTCATATTCAATTCCAAGAGCTATTCGGAAGGTTTTTTTAACCATTCTTGTTTTCTGTTATTTTTTCTTTAAGGATATTAATTTTTTCTTTTTGTTTTAGACTCAAACCCTCATTAAATTCCACTTTTTTTATGCACTCATCTGCTTTATCAATTTCTTTCATCTCTATTAAACTTCTAGCTAAATTTATATTAGCCTCTATAGGGTCACCAACCTCATTTAGATTACTATCTTTAAAATTAAAGGTCTCGTTAGCTTTCTTTTCATATCTGATCAAAAATAATAAAAGTGAAAAAATAATTAGACCTACAATGATTCCAACTAATCCATGAAAGGAAAATCCGGTCAAAATTTCAAAATTCATTTCTATATTTTCGATCAATAGATAAATTATCTTAGAAACTAAACGAACAGTATTTCAGCAATTTGGATACTATTTAAGGCAGCCCCTTTTCTCAAGTTGTCTGCAACAATCCATAAATTAAGTCTTTTAGTATTCCAAAGATCCATTCTTATCCTGCCTACGTGAACTAAGTCTGATCCGTCTATCTCTAAAGCGGTTTTATAACTTTCAGAACCTTCACCGTCCGCTAGCTTGATACCTTTGGCTTCATTCAAAGAGTCTTTGACTATATCGATATTTATTTGTTCGGTGGTTTCAATATGTACAGATTCTGAATGGCCATTCATTACTGGCACTCTTACACAAGTGGCTGCTATTTCTATATTAGGATCTAGAATCCTATGAGTTTCCCAAACCATTTTCATTTCTTCAAAGGCATAGGAGTTTTCCTGGAAATCATCGCAATGAGGTAAGACATTAAAAGCTATTTGTTTAGCATAAACACTTGAATAGGTTTCTTCTTCTTGTAACTCCTGTTTAATTTGGAGTTGTAATTCTTCCTGAGCCAACTTTCCAGTTCCTGAAACAGCCTGAAAGGTAGTCACATCAATTCTATTTATATTAAATAAGTCATGCAAAGGCTTGAGTGCTACCAACATTTGAATTGTAGAACAATTAGGGTTAGCTACTATGCCAGGCATTGAATAATCGAGTAAAGCTTCCGCATTAACTTCAGGAACTATTAAAGGAATGTTTTTATCTTTTCTAAAACATGAAGAGTTATCGACTACAAAACAACCTTGTTCAACAGCTTTAGGCGCATATTCTTTAGCTGTTTCCGATCCAGCTGAGAAGAATGCTAAATCAACTTTAGAAAAATCAAAATTGTCCAAACAACCAACAATATGATTAGAATTTCTAAAGGTAACTTCTTTACCTTCTGATTTTTTACTTGCTAGTAAGTGGATATCTGAATCTAAAAAATGATCCGATTCAAGTAATTGAAGAAAAGTCTTGCCGACAAGCCCAGTAGCTCCAACCACAGCGATATTTTTTGCTTTTTTCATTAGTTAGACTCTATTTCTTTTAAAACTAGTTGTCCCATTTCACTTGTGCCTATAACTGCGTCTTTCGTTCCAGCTATATCTTGGGTTCTTTGACCTAAAGCCAAAACAGATTCTACGGCTTGTTCAATTGCCAAAGCCACTTTTTCTTCTTCAAAGGTATACCTCATCATCATTGCAACAGACAAGATAGAAGCTAAAGGATTAGCTAAATCCTTACCAGCTATATCTGGTGCAGATCCATGCACCGGTTCATAGAGACCTTTCTTTGTATCATTTAAAGAGGCTGAAGGAAGCATGCCTATAGAGCCTGTTAACATTGCCGCTATATCTGAAAGAATATCTCCAAATAAGTTTCCTGTGACTATGACATCAAATTGCTTTGGTTCTCTTACTAATTGCATTGCAGCGTTATCTACCAACATATGGCTTAATTCTACGTCGGGGTATTCGTGAGAAAGATCAGATATTGTATTCCTCCAAAAGGAACTAACTTCTAGTACATTAGCTTTGTCCACTGAACAAAGCTTTCCACTCCTTTTTCTGGCTGATTCAAACGCCACCCTTCCTATTCTGATTATTTCATCTTTGCTATATCGCATGGTATTAAGGACTTCATCTGAGCCCTTAACCTTTCCTCTTGGCTCCCCAAAATAAATACCACCTGTTAATTCACGAACGATAAGTAAATCTAAATCAGCTACCTTTTCCTCTTTTAATGTTGAAGCTGAGACAAGCTCTTTTGATAAGATAGCGGGTCTAAGATTTGCAAAGAAATCAAATTCAGATCTCATTCCTAAAAGACCTTTTTCAGGTCTTTTTTCAGACGAAACCTGGTCCCATTTCGGTCCTCCTACTGCTCCCAAGAGTATAGCTTCATTTTCTTTTGCTTTTTCTAAAGTCTCCTTGGGTAGAGGGTCCCCAGTTTGGTCATAAGCTATTCCTCCTAGCAATCCTTCTGAGACCTCTAGATCTAAAGAATATTTCTGATCTAACAAAACTAAAAGTTTTTTGGCAACGACACTAACTTCAGGGCCTATGCCATCACCTGGAAGAATAAGTATTCTCTTTTTGTTTTTACTCATTTAAAAATCCAAGGAGTTACTTCCTTTTTATTTTTTTCAAAGCTTTTAATAAGTTCAGAGTCTTTTAAACTTATGCCTATTTCGTCGAGCCCTTCTAGTACACAAGTCTTTCTGAAATTGTCTATGTCGAATTTAACTATCACTGATTCAGCTGAATCTAAGATGACCTGATTTATTAGATCAACATGTATATTTTTACCTTCTTCACTAATTCTGAATAATTCTTCTATTGAATCTTTAGGTAATGCTATCGCAAGAAGTCCGTTCTTAAAGCAGTTGTTATAAAAAATATCAGCGAAACTTTCTGCAATAACACATTTAATGCCATAATCTTGAATAGCCCATACTGCGTGCTCCCTGCTTGACCCACAGCCAAAATTCGCTTTAGAAATCAGAATTTCAGACTCTTCATATCTTTTATCATTTAGAACGAATTCTGGATTTATTTGTCTATTTGAATTGTCCTGTCCAGGATATCCTGAATCTAAATATCTCCAAGAATCAAATAAGTTAGGTCCAAATCCAGTTTTTTTAATTGATTTAAGGAACTGCTTAGGGATTATTTGATCTGTATCAATATTTGACCTGTCTAAAGGGACCATTTTTGCAGAATGTATGGTGTACTCATTCATCCTACAATACTCCTTACGTCAACAAAATTTCCTGCTATAGCTGATGCGGCTGCTGTAGCTGGACTAACTAAATGAGTTCTTCCTTTATAGCCTTGTCTACCTTCAAAGTTTCTATTTGATGTTGAAGCACAGTGATCACCTTCATCTAGTTGATCAGGATTCATTCCTAGGCACATAGAACAACCAGGGGCTCTCCATTCAAATCC
>CAZTLP010000055.1:0-2351 GCA_964614345.1 uncultured Gammaproteobacteria bacterium
GATCCTCATTTAAGTTAACTGATTTTGTATTCGGCCTACACTGAACTGTTCCAGTAAGAGAATTTCTAATAAAGAGAAGATCATCTTTAAAAGCAAGCTCCAAAGCCTTGACTTCCTTTACCTCATCCTTGGACTTAATTAGTTCAACTTTAGTTCCTGCTGTAATGTAAAGACCTGCTTCGATGATGCATCTGTCTCCTAAAGGAATTCCTAGACCTGAATTTGCTCCAAGTAAGCAATCTCTGCCCACTGAAATAAGACCTTCATTGCCTCCAGAAAGTGTTCCCATAGTACTAGAACTTCCACCAAGGTCACTTCCTTCTCCTACAACAACTCCCTGCGAAATTCTTCCTTCAATCATACTTTTTCCCAGAGTACCCGCATTGAAATTAATAAATCCTTCATGCATAACTGTAGTTCCTTTACCCAAATAAGCTCCTAATCTCACTCTATGGCTATCAGCTATCCTTACCCCTTCTGGAATAACGTAATCCGTCATACATGGGAATTTATCGAGAGAATGTATGTGCAAGGTTTCATTATTAATTCTTTTTTTGGAAAGAATATCATTTAGTTCCTTGGGGTCTTTAGGGCCATCTGATGTCCATGCCACTGTTGGTAACAGATTAAAGATACCATCTAAATTTATTTCATTTGGCTTTACTAATCTATGAGAGAGGAGATGTAGTCTAAGGTAAGAGGAGGGGACATCATTAGGAGGTTCTTTAGAATCTGCTATGACTAATACACTTTTTTTGTCTCCAAGCTTTGAGAAATCCTTAATTACATCATTAAGCTCTTCTAGTAATTCTTGTGGTACAGGGCTAGTTGAATTCCCATTTTTATATTCAATCAGTTCTTGAGCTTTTCTAATAAGAGATTCTGAAGGGTTTATAAGACTTCTTGGATAATAGACTTCTAACCATTCTCCTTTAGAGTTCTTAGATCCCATTCCTATAGCAAACCAAGTAGCCATCTTTTTTAATATATTATCTTTTTATTTAGCCGCCGCATGATAATCCCCATTTAGAGCCAGTCAACTTTTTAAGAATTTAATAGCTACTAATTTTGAGAGGATTATTTTATACAGCTTCAAAATCAAGGGATTCCTTTAATTCCGATATTAACTTATCTAATTCAGACTTTTTGAGAAAGGGAGTTTCTTCTAAAGATGAGATACAGAACCTATCTTCTGCTCTTTCTCCATAAGTTGATATTCTGGCTTTTTTTATTGAAGCATTATTCTTTGCAAAAACACCACTAATAGAGGATAGCAACCCAGGGCGGTCAGCAGTTTTAATATCTAATTGTGTCCACCTGTTTACCATGTCATGGTTGATTTCTATTTGGGTGTCTTTCTTTAAAGTTAAGAAATGCCTAGGTAGCTTCTTTTTAACAATTTTGGGATTAAGTCTTTCTTGTTCTAAAGAACTAGTAATTCGTAATTCAATCTCTTTAATTTGGTCTTTGTTTAACTCTAGTGGATCACCTTTATGATCAGAAATTATAATATGGTCCAAACAGTAACCATTTTTTGTTCCGTAAAGGCTTGCTTCTAAAACACTTATATTTTGAGAATCTAATTCACCAACTATGGTTCTAAAGACATTCAGTCTGTCTTTTGTGTAGACCAAAAGAGAGTCAGTTTTAGAGTTTCTGTTTTTAGGGAAAACTTTAACTGCCGTATCTGATTTTCTTTTGGTAATAACCAAGCAGTGATCTTTGATTAATTCGGGAGGATGGCTTTGAAAATATGAGGGATAGAAATTTTTCCATAAATCTTTAACTTTTAATTGATCTGATTTTGTTTTAAAAGAGAATTGTTTTTCAGCTTCACTTTTTGAAAACTTAAATGATTCTTGCTTAAAAGTTATAGTATTTAAAGTTTTAAAGTACAAATCATTTAATAAGGATTCATTCCATGAATTCCACAAGTTTGGATTAGTAGCTGAGATATCAGCAACTGTTAAACAGTATAAATAATTTAATCTTTCCTCATTGCCTACAATTTCCGTAAAACTATTTATTATCTTAGGGTTACTAAGGTCTTCTTTTTGTGAAGTGATCGACATTCTTAAGTGATTTTTTACTAACCATTCAGTTAAGTCAGCATCTTTCTTTGTAAGTCTATGTCTTTCACAAAATCTTTTAACAATTTTCATTCCAAGACCTGAGTGATCTTTTCCTCTACCCTTACCAATATCATGATATAAACCAGCAATATAAAGGATTTCCAACTTAGGTAATTTTTGGGTTAGATCTGAAGCTAAAGGGTAGATGTCTTTTGAAGTTCCTAAAAGCAATCTTCTCATATTTCGCAAGACTTGAAGTGTATGAGCATCCACGGTGTA
>CAZTLP010000055.1:2451-4136 GCA_964614345.1 uncultured Gammaproteobacteria bacterium
CCAGAGATTTTTGGATTCTCACAGAGTTTTACAAAAACCTCTAACATCAACGAAGGATTTTTCTTAAAAGCATTCAAGTCCTTTAATTCAATTAAATTATTTTTAAGCTTAAAGTTCTTATCTTTAAGGGTTGTTTTTGACTTTGTTGGCTTGACTAGATTTTCTTTAAATTTTTGTATGGTTGTAGAATTTATTTCAGAGATATTTAATGCCGATCTGAAATACCTATGCATTAACTTCTCAGCAGCTGAGTTACTATTTTGAATTTTAGGAAATAATTGGTTTGCTATGGCTGGTTGATAATTTAGTAAGAGTCTATCTTCTTCTCTACCAGCTTCTTTATGAAGTAAATATCTAAGAGTCCAAAGCCAAAGCTTACTCTTTCTTAGTTCTCTCCTTTCTGTTTCGCTTAATATTTTCTCTAAGTTTCTTAATAGGTGATTTTTTCTTGAATAATTAAGTAATAACCAATCCAGAATATGAATATCTCTTAAGCCTCCAGGCGAAGATTTAATGTTTGGTTCAAGGTTATACTCAGTGTTGTCAAATTTTTTGTATCTTTGTTCCTGTTCTTCTATTTTATTTAGTAGAAACTTGTCTTTTTTCCATAAACCTTTTTTCTCTATAATTTTTTTAGCTACAGGTTCTAATCTTTGATCACCATACAAAAACCTTGATTCAAGTAAATTTGTGAAAGCCTGTAAGTCTGATGCAACAATCTTTTCCTCTTCATTACAATTTCTGACACTATGTCCAAGGTCTAATTCCAGGTCCCAAAGTTGGCTAATAAAAGACTCTATGGAAGTTCTAATACTTTTATTTAGTTTTCCTTTATAGAGGATTAACAGATCTATGTCTGAATAAGGATGGAGTTCTTGTCTTCCATAACCCCCAACTGCGAAAAGACAGACATTTTCCTTTTCAGCAAGATTTGAGGTTACCCAGATAGAAGAAATTAAACTATCAATATTGTTAGATCTATCTCTTAAGAATTGTTCAATCCCAGAAACTCCTGATTTCCTTTTCTTCAACCAATTTTTGAATTCTTGATCAGAATCATTTTTAGAGAGAATTGAGGCTTTTCGTATCTCCTTCTTACTTAAAATTAGGTTTGAAGGCATGATCTAAAAATTTTCGTCAGACCTTTTTGTTAAGACTTCATATCCTGATGAAGTAACAACAAGTGTGTGTTCCCATTGTGCTGAGTTTCTTCCATCTTTAGTTTCTACAGTCCAGCCATCGGCCAGAGCTTTAGTATATTTTGTGCCTAAGTTAATCATTGGTTCTATGGTGAAGCACATACCTTCTTGTAACTCTATGCCTGTGCCTGCTTTGCCATAATGAAGTACTTGAGGGTCTTCATGATAAATCTCTCCAATACCGTGACCGCAGTAGTCTTCCACAACTGAGTAATGATTTTTTTCAGCATGAGATTGAATGGCGTTTCCAATGTCTCCCAAATGGGCACCTGGCTTTACTTGCTCTATCCCTTTATAAAGACATTCTTGAGTTATATTAACTAATCTTTCATTGTGGGGTTGTGACTTTCCAACTAAAAACATCTTAGATGTATCGCCATGCCATCCGTCTTTTTTTACAGTCACATCAATATTTAAAATATCTCCATCCTTTAATTTTCTTTGAAAATCAGGAATACCATGACAAACAACTTGATTTAGGCTACT
>CAZTLP010000056.1:0-3827 GCA_964614345.1 uncultured Gammaproteobacteria bacterium
TTTAAAGATAATTTAAGCCTGATTCAGAAAGCTCATCCCCTTGAATTCTCGAGTGATACATTACTCTTGCTTCAGTTAAATCCCATGGACAGGCTTGGTGCATTAAATTCCTGTTATCCCAAAGAACTGCATCTCCTGGAGTCCAAGAATGATGGTATACACGATTCTTTTCTTTACAAGCAAAGTCATTTAATTTATCTAACAATTCTTTAGATTCTTTTTCAGATAGACTTGGAATACCAAATGCATGCCTTCCTATTAATAAAGATTTTTTACCTGTTTCCGGATGTGTCTTAACCAATGGGCGAAATGGAGGTGGATCAACATCAAAGCCGTAGCCGCTGAATTCACTTTCTTCTTGGGGTTTATGTTTGTATTTACCTTGGCTATAGGTATAAGAATGATAAGCACACAGATCTTGAATATCTTCTCGAATCTCTTTATCCAAATCTTCATATGCAGCAGTCATATCTACCCAACCAGTTTCGCCCCCTGCAGAAGGAACTTGATGTGCAGTGAAAACTGAACCTTTTGCCTGAATAGGCATATAAGTGCTGTCGTGATGCCACTCCATATTTCCTCTTAAGGACTTTACTATGTCATCATCAACAGGGTCTCTGATACTTCCGTCTTTCTTTACATTACTTATAGGAGTTATATCAAACTCCATTTCTCCAAATAATTTTGCAAATTCAATCTGCTCCTCTTGACTTAAGTGTTGATTAGGAAAAATCAATAAACGATGCTCTAGCCAAAGTTTATATAATTCATCTGCTTCAGAATTACTCAAATCTCTAAGACTTAGCCCCTCAACTATCGCTCCAAAGGTCTTGTCTAGTTGAGTAACTGAGAAAGAAGTATTCATTTTAGAAAATCAATAAGAATTGAGTTAGTTTCTTCTGCCGCCTCCTGTTGAACCCAATGACCTATTTCAGGAAGCAAGACTACCTCTTCAAGCAAGGGTATGGCTTCTTTCATAGAAGTTTCCAAAGCCTCCTTATCAGCACCTGCAATTACCATATCCTGACTTCCGGCAAGGAATAAAGTCGGAACCTTAATACTGTGATCTTTCAAGTCTTCAGTTAATTTCCAATTCCGTTCTATATTTCTATAGTAATTAACACCCCCTCGAAAACCGGATTGTTCAAATTGTCCAACGACGTAATCTAAATCCTCTTCAGTAAACCAATCTGGTAACCCTTCCGGTTCACCTATTCGAGGTAAAAGCCCACCTGCTGAGCGTTTTGGATCTGTTATTTTTGGCGACTTCGTTTGAGCTCCTGGAGACTGATAAAACTTACTAATCAAATCCTTAGGGTCTTTATCGTATTCTTTTTCTGCAACTCCGTTAGGTTCGTTGTGATAAAGGATATAAAAGAAATTATCTTGAAATACTGCCTTAATGCCTTCGATTGGATTCTGGTCTTGCCTACCGTTGTAAGGAACACTCATTATGACCAGTTTTGTAAAACGTTCTGGATAAAATAATGCACTGAAAGTAGCAACCGGTGCACCCCAGTCGTGCCCCACTATATAGGCCGTATTTTCTCCTAAAGCATCAAGTACCCCTACCATGTCACCGGTTAGGTGATTCATATCATATTCATCTACTCCAGAAGGAGCATCCGTTTCACCATAGCCCCTCATATCGGGCGCTATAACTCGAAAACCTGCTTGAGATAAAGCTACTAGCTGATGCCGCCAGGAATACCAAGATTCTGGCCAACCATGAGCTAATAGCACCAAGGGCCCCTCGCCCATTTCAGCTAAGCGCATCCTGATGCCATTGGTTTCAATAAAACTAAATTTAACTCCTTCTAAGGGCGATTCATTCATATTTACCTCATGATTTCCTTGATGTTCTATTTCTTCTGCACAAAAATAAAAAGATAGCACTAATGTACCTAAGAAAAGAATTCTTTTCATTAAGAACCCCAAACAAATTTATTCAGTTAAGTGTTCAACAAAAACTAGCTGATTAAATTTAGCTGGAACAGTGTAATAGAATGGACTATCTGTACCTTTTGATTTCCTTTTGGGGACCAGAGCAACTCTAAAAATTTTTTCGACTGGGAATTCTTTAAGAAGTATGATTTTGTCTCCCTTCTGAAGCTCATAAACATACCTACTATCTCTCTGCCTAAGAACACCTGTCTTGCTTGAATGCTGCCTTATATCAAGTAGTAAATCATTTTTTAATACGTAAAGAAGCACAGCGGTTGTCCGCTTTTTAGCTTCGAACACATCACCTACTTTGTAATTTGACGCATCTGTATAACCGCTAACTGTAAAAGTTAATAGAAAAAGAGCTAACAAGCCTTTTTTAACAAGATTCATTTGATTAATCATGATGTTTTTATACACCAGCTAAGAAGTTTTTGCCAGAAATGGTAAAAAGCATAAAATGTACTAAAGGGTGAGCCTTTTCTTATTTATCTTTTTTGGGAGAGATCTAATGGCAGCAATGACTGAAACGGAAAAGCAAGAATTTCTAGCAGATTTACACGTTGGTGTTTTATCCCTAAACGATAACTCTAAAGGGCCCCTAACGGCACCCATTTGGTATGACTACGAACCGGGTGGAGAGCTTTGGTTTATTACTGGACCCGATTCGTTGAAAGGAAAATTACTAGAAGTAGGAGTTCGGTTAAGTTTAGTGGCTCAGTCCGAAGAACCTCCCTATAAATATGTGAGTGTGGAAGGACCGGTTGTGTCTATAGATGAATCGACTGAGGATGACTTACTCGCCATGGCAGTGCGTTATCTTGGCGAGACAGGAGGCCAACAATACACAGAAAACAGTAACGGTTCAGGCGGTGTCTTAGTTCGAGTTAAGCCAGAGCGTTGGTTGGCTGTAGACTATGGAAAAGGATAAGGAGTTAGCCTTAAATTGTTGAAAGAATATCAACGAGTCCAATTGCCTCTCTATAATAAAAGATCACAAGAGCAGCAACGCATAAAATAGCAAAAACCACTAAGGCACTAATTGCTCTCGGCGGATTGTCGGGCAATTCAACCGTTATATTATTGGTTTTTAGATAATCAGAATAAAGATTACACAAGTTTAAGAGATATATTGGTCTTAAAAAAAACATGATAACTCCTACAGAGAAACAAATTGGTAACGCTATGTATAAATAAATATTCGCGAGGTTGTTTCCTATTCCAGTGCCGTCGTCAAAATAAAATACAATCGGGAATGCCGCGAAGTAAGTCAAAATACCCAATACCCAACAGTTCCCTGAATAAGATGCTCTTAACTTGATGATTTCTTTTGTATTTTGTTTTACAAACTCAACGGACTCTTTACCTGATTCAATCATGCCTTTGCCTATAACCATGCTTGGTAAAACCCCGGATATGCCAACCTTCCAAGCGTTATAAAGTGCTTCTTGGTATAAAATTTGGGCTAATGTTCTCTTTTCTTCTCCAGGAATTCGCCGCAAAATTTGCTTGACGGTAAACCATCCGTCAGTCCAGTGAAAAGCCCAAAGACGCCAAGCATTAGGCAAACTCAGTTTAAGACACATGGCTACGGTTGATATCCTGCCTTGTTTATGCAAAAAATGAGTCACTCCCATGCAGCAAGAAAAAATACCAATGGGAAAGGCCGCAAGACCCACACAAAGAAAGGCCCAAAGAGTTAGTGCGATGTTTATTGCTTCCGCATCTTCATCAGTATCGATTGCATTCCAGACCTCTGGCGGAATCCAAAAAAGCATTTGCGTCCACAACAAATAGCCCAGTGCAACAGCTAACCATTGCATCCCACCAAAAAAGAAAATTTCTTTTTCTTTTAATCCTAAAGACAAAGCGTACCCAGCCTT
>CAZTLP010000057.1:0-3549 GCA_964614345.1 uncultured Gammaproteobacteria bacterium
CTCAGAAGATAGAATCACTGGGTTATTCAACATTATGGATTCCAGAGACCACAGGAAAAAACCCTATGGTTTTAAGTTCTTGGCTTCTTTCAAATACAAAAGAACTTAATGTTGCAACGGGGATCGCGAATATTTATCACCGAGAGCCAGGTGTTACTTTAGCTGCACAAAAATCTCTATGTGAGCAATCAAATAACCGTTTCTTGTTGGGATTGGGAGTTTCACATAAGCCTCTGGTAGAAGGAGTAAGAGGATTGAATTATGGGCCACCGGTAAAGACCATGAGAAGTTATTTGGAAGGTATGAAATCTTCACCTTATACAGCTCTTTCACATGAAAAAGAACCCCCAACAGTTATAGCTGCACTTGGTCCAAAAATGTTGGAACTGGCTGCTGAGATGACACAAGGGGCACATCCTTACTTTACTTCCCCTGAACACACCGCTATGGCTAGAGAAAAGTTAGGAAAAGATCCCTGGCTTTGTGTTGAACAGAAAGTGGTTTTAGAAAAAGATCCAAGCAAGGCTAGAGAAGCAGCAAAACAAGTTTCTACAATTTACCAAGGTTTACCTAATTACAGGAATAATTGGATACGAATGGGGCTAAGCGAGGAAGACATAGATTCATTAAATGATAAGTTTATTGATACAACATTTGCTTGGGGTACAGAAGCTGCTATTCAAGAAAGAATAAATGCCCATTTTGATGCAGGGGCTGATCATGTTTGTATACAGCCTGTAAATGCCAGTGGCCAAATGTCTGATTTAGATTGGGATTGCTTAGAAGCTCTAGCTAGCTAATTCTTAAATGAAGGGTTCTTGTCATTGTAGAAAAGTAGAATTCCTCATTGAAGTTAAAGAAGAGGATATTCTAAAGAATATTTATAGATGTGATTGTTCTTTATGTATTAAAAAAGGCATCATCATGAAACCTCTTCCTAAAGAAAAGTTCTCTCTTATTCAGGGTAAAGAGTTTTTAAATTCTTATAAATGGAATAAAAAAATAGCTGAACACTTCTTTTGTAATATTTGTGGTGTTTACACCCATCATCAAAGAAGAAGGGACCCTAATCAATATTCAGTTAATTTAGGTTGTTTAGAAGGAGTTAAGGCACCTGAAGAAAAGCATATTCACTGGGTAGATGGTTCCAGTCATTCTTAGAATTAATAAGTTTACATGTCATGGCAAAGCTCTTTTTAGTTTTAGCTTTATTGTTAAGAAGTGAATAAAGAATTTTGTTCCATCAATTCCTTACGTGCTTGATCGATGGATATCATTTTAAAAGAAACACTGTCATTGGGTCTAAGTTGACCAATGAGATGTAAGTCAGTAGCAGCTATTTGTAATATTCTAGGATAGCCACCAAGAGTTTGAGAGTCACATCCCAAAATTATTGGTAATCCGTTCTCAGGGCACTGAATTGTTCCTGGAATCATGGGACAGCTGACCATTTGATTATTTTTTGTTATATCAACTTTTACGCCTAAAAGCCTATTACCCATTCTGTTCGAATCATTCGATACAGTGAAAATTGAAGAGAAAATAATTTCCTTTGATTTCTCTTTAATTAAATCATACTCAGGACCTCTAATTACTTTTATATTCCATTCATTTTTGAACTGTATGCCTAATTTAAAATCTATTTCTGTAAGAGAGGTAGTTTCTAATTTACAAGGCTTAGTATTAATTACAGAACCTTCTTTCAGTGGAAGGCCTCCAATCCCTCCTAACTTAGCAGGTAAATAGGTTGAAGTACTTCCTAAGAAATCTTCAGATAAGATTTCTTCTGAAACAGAGATATAAGACCTACATCCTTTAAAGCAGTTATCCATTGAAAGGACATCATTAGGTTTCACTTCAATAACTTGATTCATCTCTACTTCTTCATTGTTAATCTTAGGATTCATGTCTGCTCCTGTTACAGCTATAGAGTAGGATTTAGAAAATTTAAGGATAGGTCCGGTTAAGGTACATTCCAGAACAGGGGAATTGAGAGGTTTACCCAAAATAAAGTTAGCTAATTTTAAGGAGAACTTATCTGCTCCTCCTGATTCGGGAACACCCATATGTCGCCAACCAACTCTACCTAAGTCTTGAATGGTAGTTTGTAACCCTGATGAAATTATCTCAATACCCATAAAATATTATTTGTTAAAACTTTCAAATTCTTTTTTTGTAATTGGTTCAAATTTAACTCGCATGTCTTGTTTTATTAAGAAAGGATTTTCTTTATTTTCATCAAATAGTTTTATCGGTGTCCTGCCTACGATGTTCCAACCGCCAGGGCCACCAAAGGGATAAATACCTGTTCTATTTTCTGCTATGCCAACTGATCCAGGTAAAAGATTAATTCTAGGTTTAGACAGTCTAGGGATTCTTAACTCTTCATCTAAATCCCCGAGATAAGCAAAACCCGGGTTGAATCCAATCATCTTAACTTCGTACTCAATGTTTGAATGGAGATTAATCAGTTCTTCTATTGTTATAGATTTAGTTTTTGTAATTTGCTCTATATCCAGTCCAAATTCATCTGAATAGTAAACAGGAATCCGCAGAAGCGTTTTAGTTTTAGACTCAGCTTTAAAGTCGAACTCTTTAACTAGACTTAGGATTAACTCTTTGGCTTGTGAGTCTGTTGTTTTTAAATAATCGTATTTAACAGAAATGGATTTCTCTGCTACTACTACCTCTACCCAATCTAGATTTTTTCTTAGGTACGTAGAAAGAGAGAGAAAGAAAGAAGAGAAGTTTAGATGCTCAGGTGCTTGATCTAGTTCTACTAATAGGATGTCTTCTGAAAAATCAGAAATATAAAATCGATAATCACTACTCAATTTGCCTGAATCTTAATTTTTTCTTCTTTTAACATGCCTCTCAAAGCTTTAGCTACTTCTAACGAATTTGGGTGGTCACCATGTATACAAAGAGTTTTGGCGTTCATCTTAAGAGATTTATTATTGCTCACGATATTCTGATCACAAACTATACTTCGAGCTTGGTTAATTTGCTCTTCCACTGTAGTTAGTATTGATCCTTCTTGGTTTCTGTCAACAAGTGTTAAATCTTCGTTATAAGCTCGATCGATAAAAGCTTCAGGAATAAAAGTCATACCTCTTTCTTCTAACATTTGACCAAGTAGGGAACTAGCTGGCCCAATGATAGAAAATTCTATTTCGAAAGAATTTACTAAATTTATAAATAAACTACTTAATTCCTCACTTTTTGATACTTCGCTGTAAAGACGACCGTGTAGTTTTACGTGACTCACAGGTGTTGATAAAGAATCTGCTACCCCTAAAAAGAGATCAATTTGTTCTCTAATAGATTTTTCTAGATCTCCAAGGCTAATGTCTATCATTCTACGACCAAACCCTTCTTTATCAGGAAAGGAGGGGTGAGGTCCTATGGATACACCGCGTTCCTTGCAGGCCTCAATAATAGTTTTAACGCTATTGAAATCTCCTATATGCCCACCACAAGCAATACTACAAGAGCTAATGTAATTAAGAATATTAAGTTCATTAGTTAATTGCGCTTCATTCCGATATT
>CAZTLP010000058.1:0-3534 GCA_964614345.1 uncultured Gammaproteobacteria bacterium
CTGAAGAAGCTGCACCAGCAGAAGAAACACCAGCTGAAGAAGTAGCAGAAGAAGCTCCAGCTGAAGCAACAGCTGAAGAACCAACTGAAGAAGTAGCAGAAGAAGCTCCAGCTGAAGAACCAACTGAAGAAGTAGCAGAAGAAGCTCCTGACTCTTCTGAAGAAAAACCTGAAAAATAAGTCCCCAGATATGAATAATCGGTCTCAAGACCGAAGAATACCTTTAGGTATTCTTGGAAAGCCATTTGGTATAAAGGGGCATATCTTTTTAAGATATTACGGAGATGTTCAAGAAAATATTAAAGACTTTAGTGAGTTGTATGTAGACGATATCTGTTATGAATTAGAAGAGACATTAATTAGAAATAAAAAGTTATCAATTAAATTAAAAGGAATAGAAGATAGAACTGAAGTCGAATCTTTAAGAAGTAAGGAAGTTTATGTCCTGGAAAAGCAATTACCAAATCTGAAAGAGGGTGAATATTACTGGTTTCAGCTAGAAAATTTAAAAGTTATTAACGAACAAAGCGAATTACTGGGAGTTATAGAACAAGTAATGCCAACCGGTGCTAATGATGTACTTGTAGTGAAACCTGTCAACGGAAGTGTTGATGATAGAGAAAGGCTAATACCTTTTTTGAAACAAGAAATTATTAATAAGATAGAACTGCAAGATGAAACTGTTTACGTAAAATGGCCCAAGGACTTTTAAACTCAACCCATGCGCTTTGATGTAATTACTCTTTTTCCTGATCTAGTAAAGGATTCCTTTAACTATGGTGTAACCGGTAGAGCGCTGACCAGTCAAAAGATTTCTCTAAACACATTAAATCCAAGAGATTTTTCAGAAGAAAATAATGGAAAGGTAGATGATCGCCCTTATGGAGGCGGACCAGGTATGGTTATGCAGCCAGATCCTATGATTAAGGCAATTAAACAAGCAAAGAGTCAATCTAAGGAACCTTATACAATATTTATGTCGCCACAAGGAAATATATTTAACCAATCTAAAGCCGAACAATTTTCTGATAAAGAACACTTGGTGATTGTGTGTGGTAGATATGAGGGTATAGATCAAAGAATTATTGATTCAGAGGTTGATGAAGAGTGCTCCATCGGAGGATATATTCTGAGTGGTGGAGAGCTACCAGCCCTAATAGTTATGGATTCTGTAGCCAGAACTGTGGAAGGGGTGTTGGGAGATGCTGACTCAGTAAAAACGGATACTTTTAGTGATGGTCTGCTTAAGCATCCTCAATACACTAGACCTGAAACAGGTAGTTATGGTGATGTTCCAGAGATTCTTTTAAGCGGAGATCATGAGTCGATTAGAAGATGGCAACTTAAGCAATCTCTTTTAAAAACAAGAAAGAATAGACCAGACTTACTTGAAATAAGGCCTCTAAATGAGGAAGAGCAAGAGTTGCTTGAAGAAATTATACGTGAAGAAAAAAGTTAATCTGTTAGAATGGGCGCCCCAAAAATACCCTCAAATTGAAAAAGACAAGTGAGTAAGAATAAATTCATCCAACAAGTAGAATCTAGCCAATTAAGAGAGGATATTCCGGAATTCTCTCAAGGCGATACTGTTGTTGTTCAAGTAAGAGTAGTAGAAGGTTCTAGAGAAAGATTACAACCTTTTGAAGGAATAGTTATAGGAATTAAAAAAAGAGGTTTGGGTTCAGCTTTTACTGTTCGAAAGATATCCAATGGAGTGGGCGTTGAAAGAACTTTTCAAACGCATAGCCCTTTAATAGGTAGCATTAAGGTAAAACGTAAGGGTGATGTCAGACAAGCAAAACTATATTACTTAAGGGAATTAACTGGTAGAGCAGCAAGAATTAAAGAGAAATTAGATAAGTAGCTCTTTTCTCTACTTAAAGTTATGGTCAGCGCCGACATCTCTTCAGATAGACTGATAGATGGTTTTATCGATAGCATTTGGCTAGAAAGGGGATTAAGTCAAAATACTCTGAGTGCTTACAGGCAGGACCTGTCTAATTTTAGCAATTGGCTCAATCCAGTGAATCTAGAAAATGCTGACAAAGTTTCATTACTTGATTATTTGGCATATAGACTTAAAGAAGGTTACAGCAGCCGTTCAACTGCTCGTTCTCTTTCTAGCTTAAGGGCTTTTTATGCTTATCTGGTTTCTAAATCATTAATAACTGAAAATCCAACATCAAAAATTCAAAGTCCAAAGTTAGGGCACAGTTTGCCAAAGGTCCTTTCTGAAGAAGATGTTGAGAAACTGATAAAAGCTCCAGATACAAAAGTTCCTCTAGGGTTAAGAGATAGAGCTATGCTTGAACTTCTTTATGCCTGTGGTCTTAGGATCTCTGAATTAATAGGTCTAGAAGTCCTAAACCTGAACATTAGACAAGGAGTAGTGAAAGTCATAGGTAAAGGAGGCAAAGAAAGACTAGTGCCTATGGGCGAACAAGCTTTGGATTGGATCTCTGATTATCTGACTTACGGAAGAGAACAGCTTGTAGTAGATGGAAAGAAAACCTCACTCCTTTTTTTAAGCAATCGAGGTACAGGAATGACGAGACAGACTTTTTGGTACCGTATTAAGTTTTATGCCAATAAATCAGGGGTGGATCAGAGTCTTTCTCCTCACACTTTAAGACATGCTTTTGCTACTCATTTAATTAATCACGGTGCAGATTTAAGAACTGTTCAACTATTATTGGGGCATACTAGCCTTTCCACTACACAGATATATACAGAAGTGGCAAGACACAGGATGAAAGAATTACATCGAGAACATCACCCAAGAGGTTAACCATGAGATTTTGTAACCAATTTATTTTTTTAATTTTGACCTTATTTTTATCTCTGGGCTGCTCAGCTTCACTAGAAGAGGAGTCTCAAAATGAAGTTTCACTTTCTGAAATAGAGATGAACCTAAATCAAGTTCTTCCTGAATCTATTAAAATAATTTCAGTAGAAAAGACTGATATTGAGGGTTATCTTGAGGTTAGACTCGAAGGGATAGAGCCATTGTTTATTTCTAAAGATGGAAAATACTTGATCTCTGGAGATATTTTTGAAATTACAGATCAAGGCTTAATAAATAAGTCTGAAGCAAGAAGAAATTATCTTCGTAAAGTTACAATTAGTGAACTTGATGAATCTGAATTTATTATCTTTAAACCAAATAAAGTGGAACACTCAATCTTTGTTTTTACAGATGTTGATTGCGGGTATTGCAGACAGTTCCACAGAGAAATAAATGACTATCTAGATTTGGGGATTCAGGTTAACTATTTAGCTTTTCCAAGAGCGGGAATAGATTCGGAATCTTTTAAGAAAATTGTCTCTGCCTGGTGTTCTTCTGAACCCAATCAAGCTATTACTGAACTCAAGCTAGGGTACGAAATAAAAGAAAGAGTTTGTTTAAATAACCCCGTTCAGAAGCATTTTGAATTAGGCAATAGTTTAGGAGTAACAGGTACACCATCAATTATCACTTCAGAAGGAAGACTTATTCCTGGGTATATTCCTCCTCAAGATCTTATTGGATTGTTAA
>CAZTLP010000059.1:0-3460 GCA_964614345.1 uncultured Gammaproteobacteria bacterium
AATGAAAAAACCTATTTTAATTCTATCCAGCCTTAGTTTGCTCTTCTCAGGAACAGCAAAATCAGAGTCGTTGTCCAATGATGACCCATCAAAATATACTATTACCAAGGATGTTTTATGGGCCTCTCCAGGAGGGTTTGACCTTACTATGGATATATATACTCCTAATTCGGGAAAAGATTCTTATCCAGTAGTAGTTATTTTTCATGGTGGAGGGTGGTTAATAAGGAACAAATCCATTATGGATCAAATGTCCAAGTATCTGGTAACCAAAGGTGAATATGTTATCTGTAATGTTAACTACCGTTTATTGTCTGACAATAAAAATACAATTAATCTCAATCAGATTGTTGAGGATGTTTTCGGATCAATACTTTGGATTAAAGAAAACATTCAAAACTATAAGGGAGACAAAACAAAACTTGCTGTGACGGGAGATAGTGCCGGTGGCCACCTTTCAGCTATGGTAGTCAATATGGGAACTAACCTGAGTTCCGATGGATTTACACCAACATCTCAAGGTTTTAATCCTACTTATTTACCCAGAGGAAAAACAGCAGAGGAAGTCGCTAAAGAAGAAGGTTTAGAAATCCAAGCTGCTATATTGAGTTATGGTTCTTATGACATGTATACAACTAGCCTAAAAGGATTTGAAAAAATGAAGAACTTTTTTTGGTTAATTTCAGGATCATTACCTAGGGGTATTTTTGGTAAAGACTTTAATGCGGTAGATAACCCAGAAATGTATAAAGCTGTTTCTCCTTCTTTTAATATACCTAAGGCAAGTGAAAGGAAACTCCCACCCCAATTATTAACAGTAGGCAGTAAGGATAAACTTGTTACCCCTAATTCTGTTAAAGCCTATAAAGAGAAATTAGAATCCTCAGGACAGCAAGTTGAATATTGGGAATATGAAGGTCAAGCTCATGCTTATCTAGATTCAAATACCAAAGGTTTTTTTAGTAATAACTTTGAGATAAATGCACCGCCCGCATTAGATGTAATGCTTCGTTTTTTAGATAAAGTCTTTTACAAAAAATAGATCAATAACAACAATAAATAAATTAAAGACTTCAGTTTTTAATTCCGATCTGGGATTCACAGAAAATAATCATTTGTTCAGCAATATCAACTCCAAGTGTTTGATCGAGGCTTTGTATACCTGGTGAACTATTAACTTCTAAAACCAAAGGACCTCTTTTACTTCTAAGTATATCTACACCTGCAACTGATAAGCCCAAAGCTTTGGCTGCTTTTACAGCTACAGCTCTCTCTTTTCTTGATAGAGTAACTTTATCTGCAGTTCCTCCCTGGTGTATGTTTGATCTGAAATCATCGCCTTTATTTATTCTTTTAATCGAACCAATTACCTTACCTCCAACAACAAGACATCTAATATCTTCTCCTTTAGATTCTTCAATAAATTCTTGGACTAAGAAATGCGCTTTCAATCCTCTAAAAGCACTTATGACAGTTTCAGCGGCTTTTCTAGTTTCCGCTAGAATTACTCCCCTGCCTTGTGATGATTCTGCCAGTTTTATAATTAAGGGGACACTGCCTACAGTATCTATAATCCCTTTAGTGTCTTTGGAAGAAGACGCAAATCCAGTTACAGGTATATCAATTCCGGCAGAAGCTAAAAGCTGATGTGCCATTAATTTATCTCTTGAGTTAGCAATTGCTTGAGGTTGATTCAATGAGATGGCACCTGTTAAGAGAAACTGTCTGGTAACTGCGAGACCGTACGAAGTAATAGAAGCCCCTAAACGAGGTATAACAATATCGTATTTGGGTAGGGGACTTCCCTCGTAGTATATTTCAGGTTTGTCCATATCCACATCTAGATAACATCGAGTGGTATTAATTGCCTCTACTTCATGATCACGTGCTTCTCCTGCTAGTTTGATTCTTTTCGAAGAATAATTATTTGGTTCTCTGGTCAGCAAGGCTATTCTTAAAGCTCTTTTGCTAGAAAGAGATTTTCTCTTTTTCTTTCTGTAAATCCTTTTATCTAAGTCCCCTAATAAAAGACTCTCAGTAGGGTGCACAATCATTTCAGGGTCTAGTGCTGATCTTCCTAAAAGCATCCTAAATTGCATTGATTCTCGGTCAGTTAAAGATATGTCTGCTTCCCATTCTTTAGTACCAAGTATTAAGGTTGATCTAATAATGTATCTATTTTCAGATTCTCCATTAGAACTAATTACCTTTCTTTGATCTATTACTGGGGCCGAGCAAGAAATTTTAATGCTGGCCTTTTCTGGTAAAGGTGAGACTTCAAATCTTACGTGCTTCTTTTTCTTAACTTTAAATATTTCAATATGCTTTGCATGCAGTACAGAAGTTTTAGCGCCAGTATCAACTTTTGCTTTAATTGCAGGAATGTTTAGCGAGGGTAGGTTAATCCATTCTTCCCAACCTATTTCAATATCTTTAGTCATGTTAGAAGATGGTGGATTCTAAAGAATAATTGAAATAAGAAAAGCTTAAAACTTCAATTTATCTCAATATAATTTATATACTTATTGGTATGAAGATAAAGGTTAATCAAGCTAGTCTTGAGGTAGAGGTTTCAGGGGATGATAATAAACCAGCATTACTCCTATGGAATGGAGCAGGATGCTCCTTAAGAATGTGGGATGAAGTAATCCTGCTTTTAAAAAATAATTTTAGAACTATAGCCTTTGATGTTAGGGGAGTTGGTCAAAGCTCACCGTCTGAAGATTCTACCCTGTATAACTTTGAACAATATGCTGAAGACGTGAACCTGATACTGAATGAATTAGGAGAAAAGCAAGTGCATATGTGGAGTATGGCTTGGGGAACCAGAGCAGCTATTGCCTATTGCGCTCTATTTCCAGAAAGAGTTATTTCTGCTGTTTTGAGTGACGCTAGTATTGAAGCTGCAGATACTGAAGCACAGAAGGAGGGCGCAAGAGAAGCTGTCACGAAACAACTGGCTTTAGGAATTGATAAATACAATAAACCTGAAGGTTGGAATGTACATCAAGATAATTCAAGCATGATGTCAGCAATGACAGCTATAGGTAAATTTGATTTATCTAAATCTTTAGAAAAGTTACCTATGCCAGTAATGGTAATGACAGGAGATCATGATCCCAACTTAAGTTCTAGTAAAAATATTGTTGAAAGCCTCTCAAATGCCAGGTTAGTAGAATTGAGGAATGTAGGTCATGGATCTATATTGCAGAGGCCAGACCTAACCACTAAGGAATTCCTAGAATTTCATAAATATTTGTAGAATTCTTATGTTAAAAGATGAAACTATAGTTATTACAGGTGTCACAAATGAAATTTTTTTTATGTTTATTGCTAATTTCTAATTTCGTTATGTCAGAAGAAGTTTTTAAAAATACAAATCAAACCTCTTTCGAAAGCGAAAGGTCTTTTAAAGAATTTCTAAAGTGGAGGTTTACTAGAAAGCAACCAGAAAGGATTC
>CAZTLP010000060.1:0-3366 GCA_964614345.1 uncultured Gammaproteobacteria bacterium
TCAGTTAGTTTTGCAGGAGTTAGTGACCTACTTTATTTACTTGATGAAAGCAGAAGATATGGCGGTGAAGAAACTTTAAGGATTATGCTTGGAAATAAAAGCAGGTCAGAACTGAAAGAGACTTCTCCAGTCAATCTGGCTGACCAAATAGAAATTCCTGTTTTATTAGTGCAAGGCGATGATGATTCTCGTGTGCTACTTAAACACGGACAATCAATGCGAGATGCTTTAGAAGAAGCTGGAGTAGAACATATATATATTGAGCAAGAAGACAGCGATCATTTCTTAACCTTAAAAAGAAATAGACTTGAGTTCTTCAAAGAAACAGAAAAGTTCTTAGAAAAATATATTGGTTCTTAACTTAGATCTTTAATCTTTTTATCTAACCAGCTTATTAAAGGAGCTTCGATTTGATCTACGGATTTATACTTTTTCATACCTTGACTTAAATTTTTTAAGGTTTTTTTTAAGCCTTTTATCAATAATAGATCTTCTTCAATAGAGGAAAGAGGGTCAACATGAACTCGAATGGTAAAAGCGATGGCTTGGGTTTTGGGTAGTCTTCTTATGGTTTGCCTTTCTACCCTTATAAACAATCTATCACCAGCATTTTTATCTGTGATAGTCTTGCTTCTTTCAACTAGAGACTTACTTTTTACTGGCTGAAATAAAGATGCATCCTCATAAATAGACCAATTAAATCTTTGGAATATTCTGTCATTAGGTAGTTTATTGAAAATGTTATTCACTCTGTTACCAATTTTCTTTTCATATGAAGGAACATATTTATGAAGATCAATTAAGGAATCATTAAACTTTTCTTTTAGAGACCAATTGGATGGTGCACACAGAGAAGCAGCACCTAGAAAGTATTTCTCTTCGTCAGGTATCATCAAGACAAGGTCTTCTTGGACCATCATAGAGGCACTTTTTAAAGGAGAAGAAGTTTCTATTGCGGTGATTTTATGACCCGGATGGTATTGTTTTAAATGAGTCTGTAAGACCTCTAGTAATTCTTGTTGAGATTTAAACGATAAATCTAGTTCTTGGTGAATCTCTTTGTAATGAGATTCGTAAAGATTTTTTTTAAGTTCTATTTCTGAATCAAACAGATTATCTATTTCTAACCATTCTGCTTCTTCAATTGGTTCTAGGCCAACTTTTACAACTTCCTCACCATTTTTGTATGGGGTATGCTTAGGAAGACTCAAAATTCATCTAAACCTCTTTTTTCTAAAAGAGATTCAATTTTAGGTTCGGACCCTCGATATCTAACATATTGAGTCATTAAGTCATCGGTATTACCTGCTGAGTAAACGTATTTTTTTAATTTATCTGCCGTCTCTTTATCAAAAATTCCTTTTTGTTTAAAGGGTTCAAAAGCATCAGCTTCTAGGACCTCAGTCCATAAATAACTGTAATAACCCATTGAATAGCCACCGGCAAAAATATGAGCAAAATAGGTACTTCTGTATCTACTGGTTATCTCGGGTATAAGTCCAAGTGCATCTAAAGTCCGTTTTTCAAAGACATTTGCATCAGCCACTTGTTCTTCCTGAGTATGCCAAGCCATATCTAAATAAGAGGCTGCAACATACTCCGTGGTAGCAAAGCCTTGATTGAATTTAGAAGCTTTTGAGATTTTATTTAGTAGCTCAGTAGGAATAGGCTCATTAGTTTGGTAATGCTTTGCATATTCTGCAATTACTTCAGGTTCTCTAGCCCAGTTCTCCATCATTTGTGAAGGAAATTCCACGTAATCTCTAGTTACATTAGTCCCAGACAGACTTGGATAAGTGGCATCAGATAATAAGCCATGAAGGGCGTGTCCAAATTCGTGGAATAGGGTAGTTACCTGTTCAAAAGATAACAAAGAGATTCCTTCATCATTAGGAGGAGGAAAATTACAGGTATTCATGACAAGAGGTATTTTGATACCATCGAACTTACTTTGAGTTCCGAAAGTATTCATCCAAGCACCACCACCTTTATTTGATCTAATGGTGTAGTCGGTATAGAAGATACCTATGACATCTCCTTCTAAGTTTTTAACTTCAAAGGTTCTTACTACATCGTGGTATTTTGGAAGATCAAAACGTTCATGGAAAGTGATATCAAATAGTTTAGTGGCAACATCAAAAGCACCTTGCAATACTTTTGTTTCGCTAAAGTAAGGTTTAATTTCTTCCTCAGAGAAATCGTACTTCAACTGCCTTATTTTTTCTGAGTAATGCCACCAATCCCAGGCTGCTAATTCAAAGTTCCCGCCTTCTTCTTGAATTAGATCCTGCATTTCTTCTACCTCTTTTTTAGCTCTTGATAATCCCGGTTCCCAAACTTGATCTAATAAGTTCTTAACTCTTCCTGTATTTTTAGCCATAGTATTTTCTAAGACAAAGTCAGCATGAGTCTTGTAACCTAAGAGGTTTGCTCTTTCTAAACGGAGATCTGCCATTTCAATAGCTAGGTTCTTGTTATCCCTGTCGTTGTCGTTATCTCCACGTTTAATATAAGAGTTATAAAGCTTTTCCCTTAGGTCTCTTTGCGTTGAGTAAGTCAAGAAGGGGTACATACTTACTCGGGTTGGTTTAAACATCCATTTACCGTCATGACCATTTTCTTCTGCTAATTTAGCAGCTTGGTCTCTAAAATCTTCAGGAAGACCATCAAGTTGGTTTTCGTCATCTATAAGCAAGCTATAACCTTCATTAGTTTCTTTTAATAGATTTTGGTCAAATTGCACTGACAGAGAGGATAGTTCTTGGTTTATCTGAGTTAGTTTTTCCATAGATTGTGTATCAAGCTGGACACCCGATCTGATGAAACCTTTATGGGTTTCTTCAACAAGTCTCATTTGTTCTGTACTTAGTCCCAGTTCATTCCTTTGTTCGTAGACCAAATGCACTCTGTTAAAGAGTTTTTTGTTAAGTGAGATGGCATCGCTGTGGGCTGATAGTTTGGGTGAGACTTCAGCTGCAATCTTATCCATCTGCTCATTGGTATTCGAACTCAAAATATTAAAGAAAACATCGGCTACTTTACTTAAAGTCTTACCGGTGCGTTCTAGCTCCACCAAGGTATTTTCAAAAGTGGGTTGCTCTGGGTTATTAGCTATTTGATCTATTTCTTCGAGCTGTTCTTTCATTCCTCTTTCAAAAGCTGGCATGTAGTGTTCTTCTTTGATTTCATCAAAAGGAGGAATTTGATAAGGGGCATCATAGTCTGTAAAAAATGGGTTCATTGAGTTCTCCATTGAATTTGAGCAACCAAAACTAAAAAAGGCTAGTAAAATAAGTGTGCTTAATTTTTTCATATACTATTAAATACTGTATTTAGATTTAATAAATAAGTCTAGAAGTACCTCTA
>CAZTLP010000061.1:0-3098 GCA_964614345.1 uncultured Gammaproteobacteria bacterium
TGAATGTAATAACTATCACTACAGATGACCCTGTGGGTTATTTGAAGTGGTTAACAGAGAGCCAGCCCGTTTTTCAAGAAGCTCAAGGAGATGATGTTCTTGCATCAGGAATTTGCTCACCTGTTGCTGGTGGGGCTGATGTAAATGAACACTATGTTTGGAATTTTGCTCCTTCTGTTTCGGCTATGATGAGTAACCCAGGTTTTTTTAGTGATAAAAATGTCCAAAGAGCTATCAGAAAGATAGCCTCTAAAAGGGAAGTAACTAGAAGAGATCTAATGTACTCAATTAAAAGCGGTGAAGTAGGCGCTGTAGGCACATCAACTGCTAACTATAATCTCATTTCAAGCACTAATGATGTTAGCGGTTATGCGTCAGCTCTAACAAGAATGGAAAATGCTGCTGCAAGTAATGGTTTTGATGATATTTCAGTTGCTCTTTACGGCTCAGTAACTTCGGGTGATAGAGCAGGAACTGTAATGGCAAGTGTTCAGGCTCCGACTCCTGCAAGGCTTGGTGCTTTCTTTGATCAAAGAGATTCTGCTTGGATGAATGAAGCAATGTCAGAATTCAATAGCATTAGAACTCCTGTTATTGATTTTATGATGACTTGTACAGTTCTTTCAGTTAACAATTAAGGATATAACTATGAACAGAATAAAAAGATTAGTTTTACTATTGTTCTTAATTAGCTCAACTCAGTTGTTCTCAGATAATCATGTTATTTCATATGGAATGGAAGGTTACCAATGTAATCTTCAACCTGGAAAAGATTTAAATGATGTTATGAAATTTGTAGAAGAATCTTTGAATCCTCATGCAGATAAATACTGGTCTGCTCCTTATAGTGGTTTTGTAATGACCCCCTTTTTGAGGTCTGAAGAAATAGACTTTGATTTTGCTTGGGTAGGCTTTACCAATAACCATAAAGATTTAGGAATTATTCAAGATTCTTGGTTCTCTGAAGCAGCAGCCAGTACGAGTGAAGAGTGGGCAAGTTTAAGCGATTGCTTCTCGCAAGGTTACTACATGGCTATTGAAGCAAGAACACCAACGGTACCTTTTGTTGAAGGAGAAAATACTTATTTTGCTGTTTATAGCTGCTCCTTTAAAGAAGGGAAGTCAGTGAAAGACCTTGCAGAGAATGATAAAGCTTGGAATGAGTACAATGATAAGCGTGGATTTACTGGTGGAGTATGGAGATGGGTACCTGGAGCTGGAACTTCTAATTCATTTGAAGGAGATTTTTTCTTAAACGTTAGTTACAACTCTTGGGAAGAATTAGGAGAGTATCTAGATGACTCATTTTGGGGAAAAACACCGAGACCTGAAAGTATCCTTAATTGTGATAAACCAAGAGTTTATGCGGCAAATAATGCTAGGAATAGACCTTTTGAGGTTTCCGAAAAATAAAATACAAAAGAGGAAAAATATGAAAATTAAATTAATACTATTAACTTTTGTTCTTGCGTCTTTCAACTACATCTATGCTGACGATCATGTAGAGATAGCAGGCATGGAAGCAATTCAGTGTAGCTTTGAAGATGGCAAAGACATGGATGATGCGATGAGAGTAATTTCAGAATGGAAAAAGTATGGAGATGATAACTTTGGTGCACCTTACAGTGCTTGGGTCCTTACTCCCATATTTAGATCAAATTCTGATTTTACAAATGACTTTATTTTCTTAGGATTCGCTGACTCTTTAGCAAATTTAGGTAAAGCTCAAGACGATTTTCAAAGAGGTGCACTTATGATTGGAGAAAGATGGGAAAAAGTAACCAATTGTAGTGGTCAATCTTTAAATTTTAGTGTTGAAGTAAGAGCACCTAAAAATCAGTGGGTTGAAGGAGGAGTGCATTACACTTCAGTTCAGTCTTGTTCTCTAAAAGAGGGAAAATCCAATTCAGATTTTAAACCTAACGATATTACTTGGAATAAATATCTAGATGAAGGTGGCTTTGAAGGCGGAGTATGGAGATGGTGGCCCGAAACTGGATCGGCAACTGATACTGACTTCGATTACCTTCTCGCTGCTTCCTTTTCTTCTGTTGAAGAATATGGCAGAGCAAGAGATAACAGGTTACAGGCTATGTTTGCCGGTACAAGACCAGATGAAATTCATGATTGCGATACCCCTAGACTTTATAAGTCTATAAATGTAAGACTTGATTTACCTTCTGAAGAATAAGTATCAAATGTAAGCTGATAATGACTCTTAAGAACGGTCACTTAGTGGCCGTTTTTTTGTTCATTCCATAAATGATCAAAATATGCCTTTAGCTGAACCTTATATATAATCTTAATTGGAGATCTAGTAATGGCGAAAGATTACAAACCTCTTGACCTTCTATCGAAAGAAGAACTCAAGATTATAAGGAAGAAGAGAGACTGGATAAATGTAGTTTCTATTTCATCAAATTGGCTTCAAATTTTGGCAGCTATGGCATTATTCTTTTACTTTCCAAATATCTTAACTTTCTTATTTTCAGTGGTAGTAGTTGGCACAAGACAGTTTGCTTTAGCTGTTTTAGCTCATGATGCAGCGCACAATCTTCTATTTTCAAATGCAAAAATTAATGATCTAGCTGCACAATGGTTTTGTGCTTTTCCAATATTTTCAGATAATCGCCCTTACAGACCATATCATTTAGCGCATCACAGATTCACTGAAACAGAAAATGACCCCGATTTAAGTTTAAGTGCCCCTTTTCCTATAACGAAAGCAAGTTTCCGAAGGAAAGTTATTAGAGATTTAACCGGTCTTACTGGATTAAGACGATATTCAATAGCAATCAAATCTATTTTTTCTTCTGAAGCTGATACCTTTGCAGAAAAAATTATGAAAGTATTAAATAAGTTGGGTGGATTTTTATTAACCAACATAATTCTTTTCAGTCTAATTTCTGTTTTTTTTCATTGGTCCGTTTATTTTTTGCTTTGGTGGATACCCGCATTCACCTATTACAGTCTAATAGTTAGAATAAGGAATATTGCAGAACATTCAGTTACCCCAGGTGAAACGAATCTTAATAACACAAGAACCACTAAAGCTTCTTTATTAACTAGATATCTAATGGTGCCTCATCATGTCAATT
>CAZTLP010000062.1:0-2752 GCA_964614345.1 uncultured Gammaproteobacteria bacterium
AGGAGCTATTTAATATGTTTAAGAAGACTTTGATACATTTCTTATCATTGTTGTTACTGATAACTTTTGCACAAATTTCTTTGTCAGAAGAGAGTGATAAATTAGAAGAGAGTGAAAAAGAAGTTACAGATAAGCCTAAGGAAGAAGAAAAAGAGTACATAGAAGATAAGGTTGAAGATTTTGAATCCTCAGAAGGATTTATTCAGGTTTATCAAGACCCTGAAACTAGCTCATTGTATTTCAGAATTAAAGAGAGTCAGTTAAATAAAGAAATTATCTATTTTGCTCATGTTAAAGACGGTGTCGTAACTGCTAGAAAAAATAGAGGAAGCTACTTAGATAATGGTGTGCTCAAATTTGAAAAACACTTTGATACGATCAGACTGTTACGAATTAATACTAATTTCTCTTTCGATAAAAATTCAGCTCTTTCGAAATCAGCTAGGGCAAATATTTCTGATTCTGTGATAAAAGTTTTCCCCATTAATGCAACCAATGAATCTGAAGATGAGTATCTAATTGATGTATCCTCTTTATTAGTTTCAGAATCTTTAACACCCATTAAGCCTATCCCTTATCCAGAAGGTCCTCCTCCTGATTTTATTTGGGGACAATTAAGTCAAGAAAAATCTAGAATATTGTCTTTCCATAACTATCCAAAAAATACAGATGTTGAAGTTGAGTATGTATTTGAAAACCCTCCATCTTATGGCTATGAATTAGAGGATGCAGCTGATCCCAGAAATATAAGTATTTCCTTAAGATACAGTTTTATTCAAATGCCAGAAAATGATTTTGAACCTCGTTTGGCAGATCAAAGGGTTGGTTACTTTACAGACAGGATCACTAATCTTACATCGAAAGATTTAACGCCTTATGGAGATTTAATTAATAAATGGAATTTACAGAAAAAAAATCCAAAAGAAGAATTATCAGAACCTGTAAAACCGATAACATTTTGGATGGAAAACACCACACCAGTTGAGCTAAGGCCTTACATAAAAGAAGGTGTTTTAGCCTGGAATGCAGCTTTTGAAAGAGCAGGTTTTAAAAATGCTGTGACCGTCAAAGTGCAACCAGATGATGCAGACTGGGATGCTGGTGATATTAGATACAATGTCCTTAGATGGACTTCCTCTCCTAACCCGCCTTTTGGAGGCTATGGTCCAAGTTTTACCAACCCCAGAACAGGAGAAATTATAGGTGCTGATATTATGCTTGAGTGGGTTTACCTAACCAATAGAATCAATGTAAATTCTATTTTCCCTATCAACGAAGAAAATCTTTGCTACGCAGGTAGTCAAATGCAAGAAGGGAATATTTTGGCAAATATAGTTTCAATGGATCCAACTGGAAATACAGATCCGAAAATAGTAAAACAAAGTATTATCCGTTTAACCTTACATGAAGTAGGTCACACCCTAGGGTTAAATCATAATTTTAAAGCCAGTCATTTACACGACCCAGTTAGTGTTCATGATCCATTAATTACACAAAAATCTGGGGTTACTGCTTCAGTTATGGAATACCCTGCAGTGAACATAGCACCTATAGGTGTAGATCAAGGTGATTACTACGATGTGGTTACAGGTGCATATGATAATTGGGCAATTGAATTTGGATATACACCTAAGTTAAGCGATCAAGAAAGAGATCAAATATTGTTTCGTTCTGATGAACCTGAACTAATTTTTGGTAATGATGCAGACGATATGAGAAGTCCTGGCAGAGGCATTGACCCGAGAGCAATGACCAATGATTTAACCAATGACCCTATAACCTACGCTGTACAGAGAATCGAACTGGTAAACCAAACCTTTCAAGAATTGCCAACTAAACTAGAAGCAAAATCTTGGGAAGAATTTGAAAACGCTTACCAAACCTTATTCAGAGAATCTGGTAGATCTTTACAAACCGTATCACGTTACATAGGCGGGGTTTATGTAAACAGATCAACTCCTGACCAAAGCTCAAAGTTAAAGCCTTTTGAACCAGTCTCAGAAGAAGTTCAAAAGAGAGCAATGCAAGTTTTAAATGATCATGCTTTTTCACCAAACGCTTTCCCAATCAATAAAGAGGTTCTTAGACTTGTTCAAAAGGAAAGAAGAGGTTTTGATTTTCGAGGAGAGCATGAAGATCCACAGGTTCACAGAAAGATTATTAGTATCCAATCTTCAGTCTTAGCTCATTTATTAAGTGGCTGGACTCTTGATCGTATGACTGATTCAAGCCTTTATGGTAATACTTACAGTGTAAATCAGATGCTTTCAGACTTAACGGATTCTATCTTTATAGAGGATGCTAATTCTAAAGTCATTACTATGAGACAGAATCTTCAAACTTTATATGTCAGAAGACTTATAAAATTGTTGAGTGACGAAGCATCCTATCAGATGACAACTGCTGCAACCTATTCAGCTTTAAGAAATATAGAAAAAATAGCTAAAAGGCGTTCTCAAGATCCTGAAACACAAGCTCACAGGGATTTTCTTGTATGGCTTATTGATTCTGCTCTAGACGACTAAGTAACTAAAGCTTATTCAAGAAAGAGGTAATTAGTTGATTTACTTCTTCAGGAGATTCTTGCTGGGTCCAATGCCCTATTCCCTCTAATTCCTCAGCAATTAGTAAGTTATCATAATTTGAACCTATTCTTTGCATTAAGCTCTGTTCACTTGGAACGAAGAAATTTACAGGATCTAAAGTTCCAGTAATAAAAAAGGCGGGTTGAGAAATAGTTTTAGGTAAATCA
>CAZTLP010000063.1:0-2623 GCA_964614345.1 uncultured Gammaproteobacteria bacterium
ACAGGGTGTTCTTCAATTAATTCTTCTAGGTCTTCTTTCTTTAATTGCAGTAACTTAACTTCATCCAATGTACTCACGGTAGCGTTTCTTGGACTATTACTAACTAAACCCATTTCCCCAAAGAAATCACCTTGATCTTTTACTACAGGCGGATTAGGTTCTAGATCTATCTCAACTCTACCAATTTCAATAATATACATAGAATCAGCTTCATCTCCCTTCTCAAAAATTACCTTTTTCGCTGGCAGTAAAACAACATCCAGCTTTTCATTGATCTTGCCGATGGCGTTTATCGGTAATTGAGCGAAAATAGGAATTTCAGTTATGGTCTCTAGACTGACAAGAAAATTCCTTTTTTGCATTTCCTCGTAATAGGCAGAACCCAATATTGCAGCGGGTAAAGCGAACATAGCTATTCCTAACAACATAATCAATGAACCCAGAACTCTGCCAGGACCGGTTACCGGATGCACATCTCCATACCCAACCGTGGTCAAGGTTTCCATTCCCCACCAAAGAGCCAGTGGAATGCTGCCTAACTTAACTGGCTGGTCGTCGCCTTCTACAAAATACATCAGTGTGGAAAACACCAAGAGAATTGATAGCACCAATACCAAGGAGCCTATCAAAGCATGACGTTGCATTTTTATGGTCTTAAAAAGGGTGTTGGCGGGCAAGAGAATTCTACTTTGACTAAAAATTTGGAATGCTCTTAACATTCTGAATACTCTCAAATCAATAAGGCCTAGAAAGAAGTGATTTAAAAGTACTAAAAGGTCCAAGCAACTCAAAAAACTTAGTCTCCTTTCTAAAAAAAGCCGCAGGACAAATTCAACAGAAAATATATACATGGATATTTGAAAAAAAATTCCTCCGTATAAGACTAAACTCTCTCTGCTTTCCATGAATGCCATTGAGGAGATAATTTGGTGAAGGATATTAAGAAGTATCAAAACCCCTAGATAATTGTCTACATGTTTGTCAAAGAAAGTTTTCAAATCCATAACTAAAAGATTATAGCTCTGAAGAGAAAATTCCTAGTCTTCTTTTTAAGCTTTTATTTTTTTAACAAGTTAGTTTTAACAAGTTAGAATGCGACCATGGACCCACAGCTGCAAGTTGCATTAATAATTTTTATCTTATTGGGTTTTCTTATATGGGGAAAGTGGAGATATGACGGAGTAACCCTAACCGCTCTAGCTGTAATGGTGCTTTTAGGTTTAGTTCCTGCAAAAGAAGCTTTCCTAGGGTTTGGACATCCAGCTGTAATAACAGTTGCTTTAGTGCTTTTAATAAGTAAAGCATTAGAAAAGTCAGGTTTCATTAATATGATTGGAGATACTTTGAGGCGAAATATTAGCGGAGAATTTCAGTTTTTAGTTCTTCTAATGTTAGTAGCTGGTTTTCTTTCATCCTTTATGAATAACATTGGTGCTATGGCCATGCTTTTACCCATAACTATTGGGATAGCGCAGAAAATGGAATGGAACCCTTCGAAATTTCTAATGCCATTGGCCTTTGCATCGATACTCGGCGGGATGAATACCAAGATAGGGACACCGCCTAATATTATTATTTCTGAGTTCAGAGAAGATTATGTCAACAAAAGTTTTGAATTCTTTGATTTTGCTTTTGCTGGTTTTCCAGTTAGCTTCGTTGGGATACTTTTCATAGCATTTGTCGGTTGGCGTTTAGTTAAATTAAGAGAAGGAGGGAGTGCTCAGAGACCATTGCTGGATATCCAAGATTATTTGGTGGAAATGACAATTTCTGAAGAAAGTGATCTGGTAGGTCGAAGGGTACATGAGCTAACTAGTAAACTTGGCTCAGACAATGTTCTGATGGGAGTGGTTTCAGATAAAGGTACGATTAGAAAACCTCACCATCGAGAAACTTTTGAAGCCTTACAAATACTGGTTTTAAAAATTTCTCCTGATGATGTAGCTGGTGCCCAAACTGAGTTTGGACTGATAATTGATCCTGAGCTGGAAGACCCCACTCAACAAGGTGAATTGGGTGAGATTGAAGCAATGATTACTCCCAGATCTAGACTGATAGGTCGTAAGTACAATTACTTTAAACGTATGACCAGAGGGGTGCTCTCACTCCTTGGCTTATGGAGGCAAGGAACCAAGCTAAGAAGAAGATTAGCTAGGGAAATTTTTAAGGCTGGAGATGTCTTACTACTTTCAACTAGGGATAGCGATGAAAGGGCTGCTGAAAAACTTGAGCTACTGGGTTTAATGCCTCTGTGGCAGAGGGAACTTGATGTTATGAGGGATACCTCAAGAGTTTGGCAAGCATTATTAATATTCGCGATTGCACTTATCTCCGTTATCTTTTTTAACATTAATATTATTGTGGCCTTTCTTCTTTGTGTTTTAGCTTATGCGGCTAGAAGATTATTAACCGGTGATGGAATGTACAGACATATTGAATGGCCAGTTGTGGTGATGTTGGGTGCCATGATTCCTATCGGCGGAGCTCTAACAAGTTCAGGACTCACGGTAACCAGTGCTAACTTTATTACTACCTATCTTTCAGAGGTCAATATTGCTTGGGTGTTGGTAGTAATTCTTGTATTCACAATGTTTATTTCTGATTTAATCAATAATGCAGCCAC
>CAZTLP010000064.1:0-1604 GCA_964614345.1 uncultured Gammaproteobacteria bacterium
GCTCTCCCAGCTGAGCTATAGCCCCACGAGTACTTATTTTAACTTGATAGTAAGATTTTTGCCCTCACTGCCCCCTTCTTGAAACCAACGTTCTGTTATTGTTTTAGTTTCTGTATAGAAGCGAACAGCTTGTTTTCCATAGGCGTGTAAATCACCATAAAAGGATCCTTTCCAACCAGTGAATGAAAAGAAAGGCAAAGGCACAGGAATGGGTATGTTAATTCCAACTTGACCAACCTCTACTTCGTGCCTAAATTTTCTGGCAGCACTGCCAGATTCCGTAAAAATTGAAGTTCCGTTACCGTAGAGATTTGAATTAACTATTGAAATTGCGTCATCTAGAGTATCAACATTCATAGTTAATAGGACTGGACCAAAAATTTCAGTTTTGTAGATTGTTGAGTCTAACGGTACATTTGAGAAAAGAGTTGGTCCAATCCAATTACCATGTGGAAATTCTTTAACTTCATGGCCGCTTCCATCAAGAAGACAATCTGCTTCAGACTTTCCAGTCTCGATCAAAGATAAAATTCTCTCTTTTGCTTCTTTGCTAATAATTGGACCAAAACCTGACTTAGGTGAATCCCAAGGCCCTGGCACAACTTTTTGCATCTCTTCTTTCAGATCTTCAACCCACTCTTTAGATTTACCAACAAATATAGCTACACTTATAGCCATGCATCTTTGGCCAGCAGCACCTAATGAGGCGCCAACTAGATTTTCTACTGTCTTTTCTTTGTCGGCATCAGGCATAACAACCAAGTGGTTTTTAGCACCTGCTAAAGCCTGAACCCTCTTTAGATTCTCAGTTCCTTTTTTATACACTTGCTGACCAACTGGAACTGAACCGACAAAAGAAATTGCTTTAATATCAGGATGTGCCAATAAGTGGTCCACTTGCTCCTTGTCACCGTGTATTACTTGAAGAATTCCATTGGGAGCTCCTGCTTCCGAAAATAGTTCTGCTAAACGATTAGGAGTCATCGGATCCTGTTCACTTGGTTTTAAAATAAAAGCGTTACCGCAAGCAATAGCTAAAGGAAACATCCATAAAGGAATCATGGCTGGAAAATTAAAAGGGGTTATACCGACACACACTCCTAGAGGCTGTAGATAGCTGTAAGAATCTATTTCCTGAGCTACATTTTCAAGGGTTTCCCCCATCAAAAGTGAAGGGATGTTAGCTGCCTGTTCAACAACCTCAATGCCTCTCCAAACATCTCCTTTTGCATCCTCAAATGTTTTACCATTTTCTTTACTTAAAATTTCAGCGATTTCATCTTGATGTTGTTTAAGAAGAGATTGGTAGGTCATCATTAGCCTAGCTCGTTCAGGAGGTGGTGTGTCTTTCCAAGTATTGAATGCTGCAGAAGCACTCGAAATAGATTTATCTATCTCTTTTTTGGAGGCACAGGGAACATAACAAAGTATTTCTTGTGTAACAGGATTTTTAACTTCTAGAGTTTTCTCGGATTTACTTTCTACAAAATCTCCGTCTATAAATAGAGGTAAGTTTTTCGCCATAATTAATTTTAATACTTTTAAAACTTTTAGACATAAAAAAACAGAGCCGAGGCTCTGTTTAGTTCGAGTTCGAAAGTGTC